>CAMOKD010000035.1:0-22214 GCA_946617435.1 uncultured Clostridia bacterium
GGCAACAGGGGCAGCAGGGCAAACACCACCAGCTGCTGCAGGCGGCGGGTCATGCCATCGTGACGGTCCCGATAGGCGGAGACTCCCAGTCCCCCCAGCAGCTGCGCCAGCAGCGCCCCAACGGTCTTTCTGTAATAGATCACCATGCCCAGGCACACCGCCAGATGGAGCATGCCCCGCAAAAAGCGCACCTCCGGTGCCGCCGCGTTCAAGCCCATAAGCTTTTCCAGCAGCTTCCAATGACCGGTGCCCGAAACCGGCAGTATTTCTGTTGCGCCGGTCAGCAGAGCAAGCAGCAGCGCCTCAATCCAAGTCATTTGAATGCCTCCAAGGTGGTTGTTTTAAAACGTTTCTATTTATTATAGCACACTGTTTCAGGTTTTTCCACCTTTTATTTTTGTTTTCCCGCATCGATCATGCGGTGCAGGCATCCCAGAGCGTCAGACAGCCCGCCCAGCTCGTCAATCAGGCCGCACTGCACCGCCTCGGCGCCGTAGATCACAGTGCCCACGTCAGTGGCAAGCTCGCCGGTGGCCATCATATAGTCCAAAAACTGCTGGCGGGTGATGCGGGAATTCTTTACCACAAATTCCACGATCTGATTCTGGATACGGTTAAAATACTGAAAGGTCGCCGGCGCGCCCACCACGGTGCCGCTCATGCGCACGGGGTGAATGGTCATGCTGGCGGTGGGGGCCACCATACAGTGCTTTGCCGCCACTGCCAGAGGCACGCCGATAGAGTGGCCGCCCCCCAGCACCAGGGAGACGGTGGGCTTTTGCATGCCGGAGATCAGTTCCGAGATGGCGAGCCCCGCCTCAATATCGCCGCCCACGGTGTTGAGCAGCAAAAGCAGCCCCTCCACCTCGTCACGCTCCTCCAGCTCTGCCAGCAGGGGCATCACGTGCTCATATTTTGTGGTTTTCACCGTGTCGGGCAGCACCTGATGTCCTTCGATCTGTCCGATAATGGACAGAATAAAAATATTCCCCCGTTCGGAGTGGGTCAGCGTCCCACCAATCTGGTTCAAATCCTCTTGTCGTTGTGTTTCCTCTTCCCGGTGATCCATGGCTGCAGCCTCCTTCTGTTTCGGTTTGCATGCCATAGCTTGCCCCGGGTGGGGCCATGCTATGCGCCGGAGCAGAGCTCTTTTTCCAGTATGCGGCAAAGGGCGCGCAAATCCATATGGGGCTGTCGGTAGGTCGGCGCGGCCGGAAGCTCTGCAGGCTCCTTCGGCGAGAGCGCAGACCGGATGTACCAGGTATCCATTCCCACCGCGGCGGCGCCGGCAATGTCACAAACAGGGTCATTGCCGATCATCAGGCAGTCCTGAGGGGCTCTGTCCCCCAGGCCCAGGCGGAAAAAGGCGGGATCCGGCTTCTTTCTGCCGCAATCGGAGGAGATAAGGATCCTGTCAAAGCAGTCTCTCAGCCCAAGCTTATCCAGCTCAGGCAGGGTGAACAGACTTTGTGCGTTGGAAAGCAGCACAACCTCCACTCCCCGGCGCCGCAGCATCTGCAACAGTTCGGCCGCCCCGGCGTAGGCTCTGAGATGGGCGGTGGACAAGCGCCGGAAGTCCCAGGCAAAGGACCGGATCTCCGCGGCAGAGCCGGATCTGCCATGGGCCTGCAGCAGGCTGCGAAACACCCGGCCCAGATCAAGCTCCACCAGGGCGCCCACAGGCGCTTCTGCCTCCAGGGCGGCCTGTTCTGCGGCGCAGCGGGACAGGTACTCCCCTTTCAGCGCGTTCCAGTCCCCGGCACACAGGCCCAACAGCTTTGCCGTCTGCTTCCAGAAGGCCGGCGCAGCTTCATCTGTGTGGATATCCACAAGGGTGCCGTACAGATCAAAAAATACAGTGCGGTACTGTTTCACTTCTTCTCCCCCGTTCCCCGTGTATGGGGCACGCGGCCCCAGTTTGGCAGGGGCTGCCGCTGCATGGCGCCGAAAATTCGATTCTTCAGGTCAGGATACGTTCCCTGCAGGTCGTAGATCAGCTCCTTGATCTCCTCCCGCTTGGTGTGCTTGTCCGCCGGGCAGGTGTTGTGAACAACAGGCAGATGATTTGCCTCGGCAAAATGGGTGATGGTCAGCTCCGGGATGTACAGCATGGGCCGGATCTGGGTCACGCCGGAGCGGTCCAGGTACGTGACAGGCTCAAAGCAGCCGATCCGCCCCTCAAAAATCAGCGACATCAGAAAGGTCTCCACCGCGTCGTCGTGGTGGTGCCCCAGGGCGATCTTGTGGATCTCCCGCTCGGTCATGGCCCGGGCCAATGCGCCGCGGCGCATTTTGGCGCAGAGCGCGCAGGGGTTCTTCTCCTTGCGGTATTCAAACAGAATCGGCCCGATTTGCGTGGGAACCTTGGTGAAGGGAACGTCCAGACCGGCGCAGAATTCCTCCAGCGGGGAAAAGTCCATTCCGCCCAGACCCATATCCACGGAAATGGCCTCCAGCGTGAATTTCTTGGGATAAAACTCACGGAGCTTTGCAAGCAAATACAGCAGCGTCACCGAGTCCTTGCCGCCGGACACGCCGACCGCAATCCGATCGCCCTCGGCGATCATATCATAGTCCTGCACACAGCAGCGCAGCAGGCTTAACAGCTTTTGCATGACATCACCTCATAGTTGCAAAAATCGAAAGTTAGTTTTTGAGAGTTTCCGCGAGATTTCAAGCGATTTAAAGAGTTTATCCGGAGGAAAATGAAATTCCTTCAAAAAGTGCTTGACGCGGCATCGAAATTATGTTATAAAGTACGGGCGCGCGGAGATATTATACCCGCGCAGGCTGGATTTGTCAAAAAATAATTGTAATATATCATCACGGAGGAAAGATTCATGTCCACTACAATGGCAAAGAAAGAAACCGTTGAGCGCAAGTGGTATGTTATCGATGCCGCCGGCAAGCCCATGGGCCGCACCGCTGTCATCGCTGCCAACCTGCTCCGCGGCAAGCACAAGGTCGATTTCACCCCCAACGTTGACTGCGGTGATTTCGTCATCATCATCAACACCGACAAGGCTGTTCTCACCGGTAAGAAGCTGGAAGACAAGTACTATCGTCATCACTCCGGTTGGATCGGCGGCCTGAAGGAGACCAAGTACCGTCTTCTGATGGAGTCCCGCTCCGACTTCGCCATGGAGCTGGCTGTCAAGGGCATGCTGCCCAAGAACTCCATCGGTCGTACCGCCATGACCCGTCTGAAGCTGTACAAGGGCGCTGAGCACAAGAATGCCGCTCAGAAGCCGGTCGAATGGACCCAGGACTAAGGAGGTAACACAGAATGTACGAGAGCAAGAGACAGTATCATTATGGCACCGGCCGTCGTAAGGCCTCCGTTGCCAGAGTCCGTGTGTACGAGAACGGCACCGGCTCCATCACCATCAACGGCCGCGACATCGACGATTACTTCGGCCTGGATACCCTGAAGCTGATTGTTCGTCAGCCCCTGAACACCACCGGCACCATCGGCAAGGTGGACATCGTCTGCACCGTCGCCGGCGGCGGCGTGACCGGCCAGGCCGGCGCCATCCGTCACGGCATCTCCCGCGCTCTGCTGGAGGTCAACCCCGAGTTCCGCGCTGCCCTGAAGGCTGCCGGCTTCCTGACCCGTGACCCCAGAATGAAGGAGAGAAAGAAGTACGGTCTGAAGGCCGCCCGTCGCGCTCCTCAGTTCAGCAAGAGATAATTACAAGAAAACATCGCAACTGCAGCAGCCCCTTGAAAGCCCGTGCTTTCAAGGGGCTGCTATTCTATGATTGAATCCGTTTCTGTCAGCAAACACGATGGATTTTCCGCATTACAAAACCCTGCGATTGCTCGCAGGGTTTGTTGCGTTATAGATTAATGGAGTTTTCCGATCAGATACACAAATTCTTCTCTAAAACCGTCATTTGCAATTGGCTTCAGCATTTCTTTCACAGTCTCGTAAGAGGAAGTTCCCTTATATTCAGAATTCTTCAACAGCATTGCCACTTCAGCAACGCCGGCTGCCCACATCATGTTTTCACTCATTTCATCATGCATCCCATCAATTTTAACCGGGTAAGCCAGGGCTGAGCTCTCAGAAGCTTCAGGCGCTTTGTATCTGATATTGACGGTGCAAACTTCATCGGTAAAGGCGGCGTTGACGCTTTCCGGTGTGCCGTATTTTGAATCTACTTCAGGAATTTCAAACGCAGATTCAACCGGAACGATTTCAAACAATGCTGTTACCTGATGTCCGGCTCCGATTTCTCCCCCGTCTTTCGTATCATCTGCAAAGTCTTCTGCGTTCATGACTCTGTTTTCATATCCAATCAGTCGGTATCCCTTCACTACAGCCGGATTGAACTCCACCTGCAGCTTAACGTCTTTGGCAACTGTGAAGAGGGTTCCTCCGGCCTCGGATACGAGAACCTTTCTCGCTTCGTCGATGGTGTCAATGTAGGCGTAGTTTCCATTGCCGTTGTCTGCCATGGATTCGAGCTTGTTATCCTTGTAATTTCCCATGCCATATCCAAGAACGGAGAGGAAAACACCTTTCTTGGCGTTTTCTTGAATCAGTCTGGTCAATTCACCTTCAGAGGTAATCCCGACGTTGAAGTCGCCGTCGGTTGCCATGATCACACGGTTGACACCGCCTTCGATATAGTGCTGTTCTGCAAGGTCATAAGCCATCTGAATTGCCTTGTCTCCCTGTGTGCAGCCATAAGCTGTCAATCCTTCCAGGCCTGCAACCAGCTGCTGCTTGTCAGCGCCGGATACTCCGTCACAAACGATGGTTTCGCCGGCTGCATAGGTGACAATGGAAACAACGTCGTCTTCGTTCAGATTCTCTACCAGCGTCATAAAGGATCTCTGGACTAAGGGAAGCTTGTTGTATTCATCCATAGATCCCGACACGTCGATCAGAAATACAAGATTGGAACGAGGCATTTCACTTGTATCCAAATTCTTTGCCTGAAGACCTACAGAGAGAAGCTGCGTCTTTTCATTCCATGGACATGGAGCAAGCTCTGTTGTAACGGCAAACGGTTCTCCATTTTCAGGCTCCGGATAGTTGTAGCGGAAATAGTTGATAAACTCTTCTACGCGAACAGAGTCCGGCACAACTTCTTGTCCCTGTAATACCTGACGGCGGAAGTTGGCATAAGATGCAGTATCAACGTCAGCTGCAAATGTTGCAAATGGATTTGCTTTTACGGACTGGAAGCTGTTTTCTTTCTGAAAATCATATTCTTCCGTGTTCCAGTCAATGATTTGCGGCTCAACTTCTTGTGCTGCTCCTCCTGCATACAAAAACGCATCGTCGTATGCAATTGGCGCTGCTTCAGTATATACATCTATCTCAGCAGGTTCCGCTTCGGGTACTTGTGCGAGTCCCGGTGTCTGACCTTGTGTTGGTACGTGATTTGCTGCAGGTTCTGCTTTCCCATTTGCATTGCTGCAGCCGGCAAAACACCCCATTGTAAAAATACTGATTAAAATATAACAAATGATTCTCTTTTTCATTTCTCAAAATCTCCTTTCCTGATTTTGATATCGTTTAGACGAATGTGAATCTCGTTCGTTCCCTTTATTTTGCAATGCAATTATGGACATTTGGTCAAAGATTCAGTATCATAAGCCTTGGGAACCGGCTGCGGCCGCAAGCAAAGCCCTTCAATCAACAGCTGGAAATCATGCACGGTCTTGAGAAGCCGGATTACCAGGGGTATTTCATGAGCTGGGCCCGGGTTTGGTGCAGAAAGGCACGGGAGGAGTATATCCAGCTGCTTCTGACCAATGACGTACACTCCCCCGGTGAGCTGCGCGCCAATATGACGCCCCGCAACTTCCCCGAATGGTATGAGGCCTTCGGCGTGACAGAAGCCGATCAGATGTACATCGCCCCGGCCAAACGGATCAGCATCTGGTAAGGGCATTGATCCCAAGCCTTGCAAACATGGCACCCGGATTTATACTAGAATGCAATAAAACCATTTAGGAAATGGTTTTATTCGCCGAATGCTTCCGGCATTCGGCGCACCGCATGAAATGCGGTGGCATTCGTACGTACAATATCTGAACATGCCAAGCATAATTGCTTGGCATCTGCGGCATTTGCCGCAGGCAATCAAACGATTTCATCGTTTTATTGCAGTTCCGTATTATAAGCTTCCGGGTGCCTGTTTGCGTCTGCCGGTCTGGGTCACAGCGGCGCTCCTAAAAAAATCTTCAGATTGCAAAAAAAGTGTTGACAAATCAAAAAAATCTGTTATAATATCACCGTTGCTTGCGGGTGTAGCTCATCCGGTAGAGCGCCACCTTGCCAAGGTGGAGGTAGCGAGTTCGAGCCTCGTCACCCGCTCCAAAGGCCAGCCGAGTTCGGCTGGCCTTTTTTGTCGTTTACAACAGCGGCCCGGGATCCCATACAGATCCCGGGCCGCTGTTCACGGTTCATTCTCTGGTTCTTCTTCTGCGGCTGTCATGCCGTCGCAGCGTGGATAGGTCTCAGTGTCCCACTCGTACCCCTCCATCTCCTCATCGGTAAGCAGGCTCAGGGTTCTGGGAACCAGGGCGTCCTGGAGCAGATCCACATGGTAATATACTTCGTCCACACAGACGATGTTCCAGAAGTAGGGCTCCCCTGCCCTGAAGCCCTCTACAATCAGACATTCCAGCTCGGATTGGGCACAGAGATAGCGGACCACTGCGGCAAAGCTTCTGCTGTCCCCCACCCCCTGGCAGAGCAGTGAGTACACAGAGGCGTTTTCTTTATCCTCGCTGTAACGGAACCGGCTGGTGAGATAGCCTGCAATCAGGTTCAGGCACTCTTCGTCGGTCTGGGCATAGTGCACGTAATTCTTTGCCGAGGCCAGCACTGCCTCCACCTCCGCCCGCATCCCGCGCAGGCTCTGGCTGTCATCTGAATAGGTGAAGTGGGTTTCTACCACCCGCACATTCCCATCGTCCGGGTAGCAGGCGACGGAGATCTCCGGAATCTCAACAATCAGATCGGGGTGCTCCATGCAGTAGCGGTACAGCTCCCCCTCCAGGTCCTCCTCCGCATAACCGGAGATCTGGAGCGTCACCGAGGACTGCCCCTGCGACAGGGCGTCGATCATCCTGGCCAGGGCACTCTCTACGCCACGCACGGGCTCAATGGCTTCAATCTCCCGGGCAGACCGGCGGAACACCATATCCACCGAGACCATCCAGTCCCCCCGATAGGCGTAGCGCTCACAGTTGATGTAGTCTGTGGCGTAGGCCGCCACGGGATCCTCTGTGGTGAGATATTTGATGACCCGTTTCAGATCCTGCTCCACATCCCCGTCGTAGTTCACAAGCCACAGCTGACCGTGCTCCACACCGCCGGTGACAAAGCTTTGCAGAACGGTGCGCATGCTGTAATAGTTGGACGCGCTGGGAATGGGAGCCTCTGTTTCCTCCACCGGCTCGGTAGTCTCCCGGTAGGAAAAAGGATCATCGTGGTCAGAAACCGAAAGGTATTCGTTGGGGATCACGCCCTTGCACCCGGCCAACGCCAGGGCAAGCAGCAGAACCACCGTCCAGACTCGTTTCATCTGATCACTTCCCGTTGTTGTTTTTCGCCTACTCCAGGGCAAGGGACGTCTGTTTTTCTTCTCTGTCCTCATCCCGCAGCAGGGCGCCGGCGGCAGGGATGGTCTTGGTGCGGTAGCGACTCTGATTTTGGATGCCACTCTGCTCCAGCAGCAGCGCATGGCTGAGCAGCGCCCGTTTTTTCAGCGTCAGCACCGCCACACCCTGGGTGGAGCGGCTGGTTTTGGGGGTGAGCTGCGCCGAAGAGAAGATCAGGGCCCGGTTTTCGGTGGAGTAGAGCACCACCTGGGTCTCCTGCTGCAGCAGCAGAATGCCCTTGAGCGGGCTCTTATCGCTGTAGGCGCCGGTGAGCTTCTTGCGGTTGGACTTGGTTGCATAGGCGGACAGCTCCACCTTGGCAACCTTGCCGTTTTCATAGAGAAACAGGATAGACCCGCTGTAGTCACCGGGCAGGCAGACCTTTACCACAAACTCCCCTTCGTCCATCTGCAGCTTTTGCGGCAGATAATCACCAAGGACAGAGGCCTTTCCATCGGGGAACGCATCGCACCTGGTCTTATAAACCTGGCACAGGTTGGTGAACACCAGCAGCTCCGCCTGGTTGGTGGTCTGGGCGCTGAAGTCCAGGGCGTCTCCCTCTTTGAATTTTTGCTCGCCGGACATCCGCAGGGACTGGGGTGTAATCTTTTTAAAGTAGCCCTGCTTTGAGACAAAGACGGTGACCGGATAGTCCGGCACGGGTTCAGATTCCTCTTCCTCGTACTCTACAGTGTCGTAGACAATGCCGGTGCGCCGGTCCTGGCCGAATTTTTTGGCCACCTGCTCCAGCTCCCGGATGATAATGGTCTTCACCCTGGCGTCGCTCTTGAGAATCCTCTCCAGGTCTTCGATTTCCTTTTGCAGGCTCTCCGTCTCGCTGGTCCGCTTGAGAATATACTCCTTGTTGATGTTGCGCAGCTTAATTTCCGCCACAAAATTGGCCTGGATCTCGTCGATTCCAAAGCCGATCATCAGGTTGGGGATGACCTCCGCGTCAGACTCCGTCTCCCGGATAATCCGGATTGCCTTGTCAATGTCCAGCAGAATCTTGCCCAGGCCCAGCAGCAGATGGAGCTTTTCCCGCTTTTTTTGCAGCTGGTACCAGGTACGGCGACGAATGCCGTCCACCCGCCAGGCGGACCACTCCTCCAGAATCTCTCGCACGCCCATCACCCTGGGCATGCCTGCAATCAGCAGATTGAAGTTGCAGGGAAAGCTGTCCTGCAGGGGGGTGTAGCGGAACAGCTTTTGCATCAGCTTTTCCGGGTCGATCCCCCGCTTGAGATCGATTGCCAGCTTCAGGCCGGACAGGTCGGTCTCGTCACGCATGTCGTTGATTTCCCGGATTTTGCCGGCCTTGATCAGCTCCGCCACCTTGTCGATAATCGCCTCAGTGGAGGCTGTGTAGGGAATCTCGTAGATTTCAATGAGATTTCCCTCCTTGACGTAGCGCCACCGGGCACGGACCTTAAAGCTGCCCCGTCCGGTTTCATAAATCCGGGTCATCTCTGCCGGATCGTATAGAATCTCTCCGCCGGTGGGGAAATCCGGGGCGGGCAGCGTCTGCAGCAGCTCGCACTTGGGGTCGCGCAGATAAGCGATGGTGGTTTCGCAGACCTCCCGCAGATTGAAGCCGCAGATATTGCTGGCCATGCCCACGGCGATACCGCTGTTGTTGGCCACCAGCACATTGGGAAAGCTTGTGGGCAGCAGAGTGGGCTCCTTCATGGTGCCGTCGTAGTTGTCCACCATGTCCACGGTGTCAAAATCAATGTCGCGGAAGAGCTCCTGGCAGATCGGGTCCAGCTTGGCCTCTGTATATCTGGGGGCGGCGTAGGCCATATCACGGGAATACACCTTGCCGAAGTTGCCCTTGGAATCCACAAAGGGATGCAGCAGCGCACCGTTGCCCCGGCTCAGACGGACCATGGTCTCATAGATGGCTGCGTCGCCATGGGGGTTGAGCTTCATGGTGGCGCCCACGATGTTGGCGGATTTGGTCCGTCCGCCGGTGAGCAGCCCCATTTTGTACATGGTGTACAGCAGCTTTCTGTGGGAGGGCTTAAAGCCGTCGATCTCCGGGATCGCCCGGGAGACAATCACGCTCATGGCGTAGGGCATATAGTTCCACTCCAGGGTGTCACAGATGCCCTGCTCCTGCAGCTCGGCATGGAGCCCCTCCACATTGGGGTCCATCACTTTTTTCTGAGTATCATCAACTTTTTTCTTCTTCGCCATTGTTCCTTATCCAATCCATTTCGTATACAGTCTGTCAAATACGGAAACAGCTTCCCGCTCTGCAGCAACAGTGTACTTTTTGATGCCAATCAGCTGGCAGATCCGGTCTCTGAGCGCGTCTACCCCGGCCAGCACTGCAAAAATGCCCACAGCCGCGCCGCAGACCGCCAGGGGCAGCAGCGGCACAGAGATGCCCGCAAAGGCTGTAAAGGCGTTTTGCAGCAGCTGCCAGATGCCGTAATGCACATGCAGAATATACACGCCGAAGGTGCGCGGCGCGGCCCACCGGATCAGCCCGGCAGACAGCCCCTTGGGCCGCAGCCTGGAAAACAGCTCCAGCACGCAGAGACTGAACCACACCTGCAACGGACTGGTGTATCCCCACAGGGCCGGCATCCAGGTTTCATTCGAGTCGTTCGGCTGCAGATGTCCATAGCCCACGCCGCAGCTGACAAGCAGTACGCACAGCAGGGCAAATCCTGCCAGGCTCCGGCCACTGCACCGGCACAGCAGGCCCGTGCGCCGCAGCAGGCCGCCCAACAGATAAAGCAGCGTCAGCCATACGGCGCTGTAGCCCGATGCCAGGTGAAAGGTATCACCGTGAAACAGCACGCCCAGGAAGGCCCCGGGGATCAGCAAACAGGAAATGCCCCAGAACAGCCCCACAGCCTGCCGGCGGGACAGGGCCAGGATGCCCCTGTTCAGCAGCGGTGAGAGGAAAAACACCACACTGTACGCCGAGAAGTACCAAAACGCCCCCATGGTCACCGGCAGCAGGCTGCGCAGCCAGATGTCCTCCGGCACAGAGCCCGGCGCCAGAGCTGTGCAAACCAGGCACTCCGCCAGGCTGATGCCCCACACCTGGAGCCAGAGCTGTAGATATCTGGACAGGCGGAAGCGCCCGTGGAGCATCACATAGCCGGAGATCATCCCGTACAGGTCCACTGAGGCCATGCAGGCAGCGCGCAGCGGCAGCGTGGCCAGATCCTTCGCCGTGCCGGTGCCCAGTGCGGCGGCAATTCCGCCCCGGTTGAACAGATGCAGCGTGACAATCAGCACCATGGACACAATGCGCAGGGCATCAATCCCCAGATTTCTCTGCGGCCCGCAGTGGCCGGTCGGGTCTGCTGCAGCAGACGCTGGGCGGGGCGCTGCGGCAAGGGGGCTCATGACAGGTCCGCCAGGTCCAGATATTTGTAGCCGTTGTCGGCAATATAATCCTTTCTGGCCTGGAGATTGTCCCCCAAGAGCATATCAAAGTAAATTGCAGTACGCTGGGCGTCGTCCGGCATGACCCGGATCAGTCTGCGGGTGGCCGGGTTCATGGTGGTCATCCACATCATTTCAGGCTCGTTTTCGCCCAAACCCTTGGAGCGCTGGATGGTGAGCTTCTTCCCCTCCAGCTTGGTCAGGATTTCCGCCTTTTCAGCCTCGGTATAGGCAAACCAGGTTTTATCCTTGCAGTTAATCTCAAACAGAGGCGACTCTGCAATGTAGACGTACCCCTCTTTGATCAGGGTGGGCACCAGGCGGTAAATCATGGTGAGAATCAGGGTGCGGATCTGGTAGCCGTCGTAGTCGGCATCGGTGCAGATCACGATTTTGTTCCAGCGCAGGTTGTTCAGGTCGAACTCTGTGAGATCCTTCACCCGCTTTTCCTTCACCTCGACACCGCAGCCCAGCACCCGGAGCAGGTCGGTGATAATCTCGCTTTTGAAGATTTTTCCGTAATCCGCCTTCAGGCAGTTCAGGATTTTGCCCCGGACGGGCATAATGCCCTGGAACTCCGCGTCCCGGCCCAGCTTGACAGAGCCCAATGCGGAGTCGCCCTCCACGATATACAGCTCCCGGACGTTGGGGTCCTTGCTGCGGCAGTCCACAAACTTCTGGACCCGGTTGGCAATATCCAGGTTGCCGGAGAGCTTTTTCTTCACCGTCAGCCTGGCCTTTTCCGCGGTTTCCCGGCTGCGCTTATTCACCAGAACCTGGGCCGCGATCATCTCGGCCTCCTGCTTGTTCTCGATGAAATACACCTGGAGCCTGCTGCGGAAGAATTCCACCATAGCGTCCTGGATGAACTTGTTGGTGATGGCCTTTTTGGTCTGGTTTTCGTAGGACGTCTGGGTGGAGAAGCAGTTGGTCACCAGCACAAGGGAGTCGTACACGTCCTGGAAGGAGATCTTGCCCTCGTTTTTGACGTACTTGTTCTCCTGTTTCAGGTAGGCGTCCAGGGCATACACAAAGGCGTTTTTCACCGCCTTTTCCGGTGCGCCGCCGTATTCCAGCCAAGAGGAGTTGTGATAATACTCCACATGTCCGCCCTGCTTGGCAAAGCAGAAGGCCGCGGTGATTTTGACCTTATAATCCGGCATATCCGCCCGGTCGCGGCCCACCCGCTCCGCCTCCCAGAATTGGGGCATGGTGATAGGCGCGGAGCCCTCGGCCTCGGTGATCTCGTTGATATAGTCCAGAATGCCGTTTTCGTAGCGATATTCTGTAGTTTCAAATTTCGCGCCTGTCTGGTTGCGGAAGCGGAAGGTGACCCCGGCGTTGACCACCGCCTGCCGCTTGAGCATATCGGTGTAGTACTCCACGGGGATGTCAATGTCGGTAAAGACCTCCAGATCCGGCTTCCAGTGGAAGAGCGAGCCGGTCTTTTTCCGGTCTGTCGGTTCCTTCTTCATCTGGCCGACGATCCGGCCTTTTTCAAAGTGCAGGGTGTATTTAAAGCCGTCCCGGCGGATCACCGCGTCAAAGAATTCAGACGCATACTGGGTGGCGCAGGTGCCAAGGCCGTTCAAACCCAGGCTGTACTCGTAGCTGCCGGACTTGTCGTTGTTGTTGTATTTGCTGCCGGCATACATCTCGCAAAAAACCAGCTCCCAGTTATACCGGCCCAACCGCTCGTTCCAGTCCACCGGACAGCCGCGGCCAAAGTCCTCTACCTCCACGGAATGGTCCGCGTAACGGGTGACGATGATCAGATCGCCGTGCTTTTCACGGGCCTCATCAATGGCGTTGGAGACAATTTCAAACACCGCGTGTTCACAGCCGTCCAGTCCGTCAGAGCCAAAAATGACGCCAGGACGCTTTCGGACCCGGTCTTCTTTTTCGAGGACGTCAATGCTCTCGTTTCCGTATTCCTGTTTCTTCTTGCTCATAGCTCACTCCAATGTCGTTGTTTCGGAAAAAACGATATTTTGTAGGTTTTCTGCACAATACCCCACTATATTATGTATACTATACATGATTCCCGCAAAAAAGTCAAGCCCGCCTGGGCCAAGAAAGGCCCGGCAGGCTATTACAGTCAGCTGCACCGGGGAAAGAGCTGTGCCAGCAGCCCCGGCAGCTGGGAGAGCTGCTCCATCCGCAGGCATACGCCCTGCACACGGCCAAAGCCGTAGGCGGCGTGAACAAAGGGAATCCCAGCCCGGGCGGCAGCGTCGAAATCACTCTGGGTGTCGCCGATGTAAACCGCCCGGTCAATGCCGTTGCGCTCCATCACCAGGCGGATGTTTTCGCCCTTCTCCCTTCCGGTGCGGGCGGCATTTTCATAGTCGTCAAACCAATCACCGGTTCGATTGCCCCGGAAGAAAGACTCAATATAGCCCAGGCCGCAGTTGCTGACCACAGCCATAAAGTACCTCTTGTGCAGCCGCGGCAGCAGCGTCTCCACGCCGGGATAGAGCAGGCCGCCACGCTCTGCCAGGGGAATACACTCCGCCCGGCAACAGCCGGTAATGAAGCGCAGGGCCCAGGCCCCATCCCTTTCGGGAAATGCTGCCCGGGCAATCTGCTCCAGCGTTTTTCCGCAGTAGCCTCTGCACTCCGCCTGGGTAAAGCGTCTGTCCACACCCTGCCGGGCGGCATAGGCGTTCCAGGCTTGGTAAATAATCCCGGTGGCATCCCACAGGGTGCCATCCAGGTCCCAAAGAATTGCGTCCTTCATGATTTCTTCGCTTTCAGGTTGAAAGAATGGAAAAAATGTTGTAAAATAAAGAAAAAAGCGGGAGGCGCCTTATGAAAAAGATTTTAACCATCGGAACCGGCGGAACCATCGCCTCAGAGTTGGCCAGTGACGGCCTTGCGCCGGAGCTGGACGCCGATCAGCTGCTGCATTTTGTGCCCCAGGTGCATCAGATCTGCGATGTCAGCTGCGTGCAGCTTTGCAGCATTGACAGCACCAACATGTCTCCCGCTCACTGGCTGATGATTGCCCGCTGTATCCGGGAGCACTATGCCGACTATGACGGCTTTGTGATTACCCACGGCACCGATACCATGGCCTACACCGCCGCCGCACTTTCGTATCTGGTCCAGCACAGTCCCAAGCCCATTGTGCTCACCGGCGCGCAAAAGCCCATCGGCAACGACACCACCGACTCCAAAATGAATCTGGAGGACAGCTTCCGCTGTGCCTGCTCCAAGCTGTGCGGGGTAATGATTGTGTTCAACGGCCAGGTCATTGCAGGTACCCGGGCCAGAAAAACCCATTCCAAAAGCTTCCGGGCCTTTTCCAGCATCAACTTCCCGGAGCTGGCCTACGTCCAGGACCAACAGGTTCTCACCTTTATCCGGCCGGAGCACCGGCCGGAGCCGGACTTTTATGACCGGCTGAACGACCGGGTGGCCCTGCTGAAAATGATTCCCGGCACAGACCCCTCTCTGCTGGCCTATCTGCTGGAACACAACGACGGGCTGATTATCGAAAGCTACGGAGTGGGCGGGATGCCCTCCTATCAGGGCTCCGGTTTCTCAGACCTGATCCGCAACGGCATCCAGCGGGGCAAGACCATTGTGATGACCACCCAGGTGCCCAACGAGGGCAGCAACCTGTCCATCTACAGCGTTGGCAGCCGGCTAAAAAAGGATTTGGGCGTGCTTGAGGCCTACGACATGACCACCGAAGCGGTGGTCGGCAAGCTGATGTGGATCCTGGGCCAGACCGCCGACCCCCAGACAATCCGCCGGATGTTCTATGCGCCGGTGGCAAACGACCTGCTGTACCCGGTTTAAAACGCCGGCTCCCCCTCCGGGTGGTGAACCTTCGGGCGGAAGACGAAATACCGCTGCCCGAAATAATTGACAACACAATACGTAAATGTTGTGGCAAGCATGACCAGATTGGTGCGGAAGTGCGCGGTGGTTGTGCTTGCCGCAATTCTTTGCTGCAGCCAGTCACTGATCGCCGCAAAGATGCCCTGGTTGATCAGCCAGGCATAAACATCCCGCAGCAGGACCTTGGCCACCAGATAACACACCGCCACGGTCAGCACAAAAAACAGCGGCCACTTCTCGTGAATCTCAATGCCTCTGAAGGTCACGTACCGGTTCAGCAAAAAGGAGACAGCGGTCTGCAGGGCAAAGGCTATCATCAGGCAGGCCAGCTCCGAAAGCTGCACGATATTGCGCAGCGCCAGCATGACCGCGCTGCAGGTGAAATAGTTCAAAAACCCCAGAGCCATATAGAGCCAAAAAATGCGGTCGAAAACTTTCTTCAATCTGATTCCTCCTTCGGAAACCACAGGTTCACATCCACCCTGCCGTCGATCCCGTCCACAGCGCCGTGGCTGGTATACTGCCAGAATTCAAAATCATAGTAAAACGACGGCGACGGATTGTATTCCGCCAGCCAGAACACAGTGTCGTCCAGTTCATCCAGGCGCAGCACCGAATATCCATAGAGCTGGTTGTAATATACGCCCGGGGTATAGCCCGCCGCAAGGATCCGGTCACAAAAGGCCCTGGCAAACGCCGTAACCTCAGTGGTCGCCTTTTGGGCGGTTCTGCCCTCCGCCACCTCTTCCCAGTCGAAGAACACCGGCAGCTCCAAGGGGCAGTGGTTCAGCGTCCGAAGTACAAAGTCCGCCTCTTCCTGGGCCTCCTGCACGGTGAGTGCCTGGGAGAAAAAATACACCCCAATCTGAAGGCCGGCCCCCCGGGCAGCGTCCAGATTCTCCAAAAACCGCTCGTCTACGTTGAGACCCCCCTCGGTGAACCCGCGGTAGCCCAGCTGGAGCACCGCAAAATCCACGCCCTGGGCACGGACCTTTTCCCAGTCGATCTGTTCCTGGTGAGAGGAGACATCCACCCCCAGCAGAGCACCGGGATAACGCAAAAAACCGTCTGATTCTGTAAAGTCCTGGGCGGAATAGGTATTGATCGGTATATTGAGCCTTGTCGGCATTTCCGGCTCCTCCGTTGTTCTTTGGCACCCGGCAAGGGCCCCCAGCAGGAGCAGAATCGTCAAAGCCCGGAGTAAAAAGCGCTTCATGGAGAGTCCTCC
Organism: uncultured Clostridia bacterium; assembly: GCA_946617435.1. GTDB lineage: Bacteria > Bacillota > Clostridia > Oscillospirales > Oscillospiraceae > JAFRPC01. Next base: position 16,112 of record CAMOKD010000035.1, read on the forward strand.
CGAAAGTTTTGCAGGTCAGTATGCGAATCGCTACACATTATAGCACAGTTTCATCTGGAATCCAACAGATTTTTTGAAAAAATTCATTGTATTTCGCGGCGATTTCATGTATAATATATTGAATTTTGAAACTGATTACAGATATGGAGTGAAATTCATGGCTGATTTTCACCAGACAGACAGCCTGGAGGACCAACTGCGGCAGCAGCACAGGCTTGCCAGAACCCTGCGGCGCAGGCGGAGAATGCGGTGGCTGATTCCCCTGCTGATTGTTCTGCTCCTGATTGCGGCCGCCGTGATATACATTTCTCTGAAAACCGGCAGAGAGGCCCCCGAGGAAGAGACCCAGCCGGTCTCTGACAGCACGGTGACCCTGGCGGCAGTGGGCGATATCTCAATGACCCGGTCGATGCTGCAGCAGTTCCGCAAGGGGGACGACTATGACTTCTCCTCCTGCTTCCAGTGGGTCACACCGCAAATCTCCGCGGCAGACATCGCCGTTGCCAACCTGGAGGGGAATATCACCGATTTATCCGGCGCAGACGATTACAACTACCCCCCTGCCCTGCTGACAGCCCTGGCAGACTGCGGCTTTGACGTGCTGCAAACCGCCAATTCCTACAGCATCCAAAACGGGATCACCGGCCTGCAGCGCACCAAGCAGGCCGTGCTGGATGCCGGACTCACTCCCCTGGGCACTTATCTTTCCAAGGCGGACCGGGAGCAGTCCGGCGGCGTATACATCAAAGACGTCAACGGTATCCGCTTCGCCTTCATCGGGCTGACCAAGGGCATGAACAATATGCGCCTGCCCGAGGGCGAGGATTACAGCATCGACCTGCTGTACTCCGATTACGACACCAACTACTCCCAAATTGCCCAGAGCGCCATTCTGACTCTGGTGGAAAACGCGCTGGCGCAGAATCCCGACGTGGTGGTTGCCATGGTGCACTGGGGCAGCGAGTACATCTCTGACGTCAATTCCTCTCAGGAGCGGATTGCAAAGCTCCTGTTTGAAAACGGTGTGGACGTAATCATCGGCTCCCACTCCCATCTGGTGGGCAAGATGGAGCGGAAGAGGGTTTCCACCATTTTCGGCACCAGGGAGCAGGGCTTTATTGCCTACAGCCTGGGGGATTTTGTCTCCGCCTCAGAGGAGGCCCAGGCAAGGAGCGGATGCATTCTGAACCTGCAGTTCTCCAAGCACAACGGGGAGACCACCCTTACCGGAATCTCCTATTCCCCCACCTACACCGCCATCCCTTCTGCAGATCTTGAAAACAGAGTCTGTGCCGTCTATGACACACTGAACGCTGTGACCCTGTATGAGAGCGGATATTATGACCGGGTCTCCACACCGTTGTACGAGCGGATGCTGGAGGAGCTGGAGGACATGCCGGAACAGACCGAGTCCGACTATCAGCGCAAACGGTAACCGCACGCCGCGCCACAAAAAGCCCTGCACCTCTCTGCTGAGAGCGTGCAGGGCTTTCGTGTTGCTTACATGGCGCGGTCAGTCAATCTCCCGCTTCAGGCGGAAGGCCACAGACCGGCGCAGATAGTCCAGATATTCCGTATCCCGGCACATGGCCTTGCCCGCGCTGTCAGAGAGCTTGGCCACCGGGCGACCGTTTACGGTCTGCAGCTTGATGACAATGTTCAGCGGCTCCTGGCAGGTGTCGTTGGAGCAGAAGGTGCCGATCCCGAAGCTGACCCGGGTGCGGTCTTTAAAGTGGTCATACAGGGCCTGGGCCTTGTCAAAGTTCAGGCTGTCAGAGAACAGCAGGGTCTTGGACTTGGGGTCGGCACCGTATTTCTTGTAGTGCTCAATCAGCTTTTCGCCCCAGGCATAGGGGTCGCCGCTGTCGTGGCGGACGCCGGCAAAGTTGTTCACCATAGCCCGGTTGAAGTCCATCAGGAACAGATCGGTGGTGACGGTGTCGGTCAGGGCGATGCCGTTGTCGCCCTTGAACTCGTTGTACCAGTCCTCCAGAGCGTAGTGGTTGGTGTAGGCCAGGGGGATGGAGTCGATACCCTGGTACATCTGGACAAACTCATGGGCATAGGTGCCGATGGGAGTGAGATGGTACTTCCACGCCAGCCACACGTTAGAAGTGCCAAAGCAGTTTTTGGTCTCGGTGGCAAAGCGGCGGACGACCTCCTCCTGCCAGTGGCGGGACAGACGGCGGCGGCAGCCGAACTCCGCAAAGAAGAAGGTGTACTTGCCGGAATTGAAGTCGGCAATTTTTTGATCCAGGCGCTCCCGGGCGGAGGCCAGCAGCGCTTCATAGTCGTACTTCATGCGGAAGTAGACCTCGTTGACAATCTCCAGCAGATAGATTTCAAACTGCATGGCGGAGAACAGCGGCCCGCGCACCACAATGGACAGCTCTCCATCGTCAGACAGGGCAGTTTCTACATAGTCGCGGATGGGGTGCCACAGCCGCAGGAACTCTACGTAGTCGTCCTTGATAAAGCGAATTGAGCGCAGGTAGTTCAGCTCCTGCTTGCGGAAGCGCAGGGTGCACAGGTGGTTGATCTGGGCATTGATCTCCTCGTACATCTCGGGGGTAAACACAACGCCCTGGTTGCGGCAGCGGAAATAATACTCGCCGCACAGATCGGTGTGCTTGTGAAAGATCACCTGATCCATGTTGAACTTGTAAAGATCTGTGTCCAGCAAGGAGGTGATGATGGGTTCCAGCTTCATGGTGCAATCTCTCCAATCCTTGGCAATCGGCGCCGAGAGGGCGCATCGTTCTGCCGGTATCATAACACAGTTTGTCAGCAATTGCAATCATCTTGCCAAAATATTTCCTGTCCCCCGTCCGCTGCCCGGCTGCAGATTCTGAGACTTGACGCAGAGCGAAAATCGTGATAAAATACTTCCGTTCATCGGGCCCGGGCGCCCGACCCATGCCGTTGTGGTGGAATAGGTAGACACCCGTGACTTAAAATCACGTTCCTTCGGGAGTACCGGTTCGAGTCCGGTCAGCGGCACCACAAAAAAATTCCTTTTGTCGGTAGACAAAAGGAATTTTTTCAGTGAGATTCGCCTGCGGTGCGTGAGATTGCGCCGCGCAGTTTGAATATAAAATGGACAGCGTCCTTTTTCACAACCCTTCCAAACCAGACAAATCCAAAGCTGCGGCAAACCGGCCGCGGGTTCGGATTTGTCTGGTTTTATGCGTTGACATAAATAGAAGTACCACGTCAAGGCTGCGCTTTACACCGGCTTTGCGGGCATGGGCGCGGGCTACGCCCTGGTGGAGCTGCTGGACGGCCGCCAGAACCCCAGCGGCCACCTGCCCGACACCTGGGCCCTGGACTACTACGACTGCCCCTCGGCAGCCAACTTCATGAACTACCGGGAGGGCGACCAGGTCCCCGGCGAGAAAACCCACGGTGTGCGGCTGTTTTGGCGACCAGTACCTTGCCAATCTGCAAAACCGCCGTCGCGGAGATCCGCGTTTCGCCCTCTGCAAGCTGGGCAGACTTCCGGGCTCCCTTCCACCCGGAGCCCGGCACCCGGCCGTTGCTGTTTGCCTATACCGGCGCAGGCGCACTGGATTTTTCCGCCTCCACGGCAGAATAGTTTCTTTTCACAGATAATGCCTTACACACCCATGCCCCCGCGCAACAAAGACACCGGACTTCCCTTTTAAAGGAAAGCCGGTGTCTTTGTTTTTATGCGTGCCCTCCGCTTTGACCGGCGGAAAGGCTCAGTCGAAATGCTCGCGGCGGCGGGCGGTTTCCTCTTTGGTCTCCGGATGGATGAACAGGAATTTCCGCACGGCGAACAGTATGCCGATGGAAATCACGCTGAGCAGCACCGCCAAGCTGTCGCCGTGGTGCAAAATCAGATACCGGGTGACCGCAAACAGAAGAACCTCTACCATGGAGGTCAGATCGTGGCGGCACAGGAGCTTCACCAGCTCAATCCCGATGAGGGCATCAAACAGGTATTCCAGGTAACCGTTCAACCCGTCCAGACCAAACAGCGTCCAGAATTGGTTGATCCGGAACAGATGTGCAAGGATTCCCACTGCAATCATGACCGCCGCCACCAGCTCGATGCAGCTGACGGTATAAAACAGCGTTTTGCGGATCTTGTGAAGTATCTTGTGCATGATTCCCCTCCTACGTCCGTTTTCCCCATTATACCATGGGTCTTGCCGCTTCGCAAGCGGGAATCGGACACAAAGGGCAGATATTTTCCAAAAGAATGCCCGACAGCCGTCCTCCGGCACCCAAAACGGGCAAGATCTTTCTCAAGCCGGCGCGATGTGCAAAAGGTCGTCAAAGGCAATCACCGTGTCGTCCACCCGGATCGTTTTTGTCACCTCCGGGTCTACTGCCCGGCACAGACCGCAAAGCTCCCGGATCTGCCCGCGGCTGCCGAAGGCCTCGTGCTCCGGGTCCGGACAGGGCACAAAGTATTCCACCCGGATCCGCACCCGGTTCTGCCGGGCCAGGCGGGTACTGCCGGTGAGGGTGCGCAGCAGCGTCAGCGCGCCGTTCAGCGCCCGCTCCTGCTCCCGGCTCAGCTCGGGCTTTTCCTCATAGCGTACTTCCTTTCTGGAAACGGCAAAGTTGAAGCCCCGCAATGCGTCAAAGGGGGCAAAAATCTTGGCACGCTTGCCGGGGTCCATCCTGGGGTGCCGCAGGGAGAAGGCATCCAGCCGGTCATGCCGGGGCCGTCCCCGGAGGAACACCTCACGATACTTGAAATCCGCCGGCATGGCCATTGCGCCGATGCTGTTCATATACGCTGCCTCCTCTCAGGCCCGGTGGCCGCCAATCTGGCCCATCCGCTCCAGGCCGGTGGCCCCCTCCATCAAACTCATCCCACGAAACAGAGACGTATCTCCGAATTTCCGCCGCACCGTCTGCATGGCCCCCCGCAGACGGTTTTCCCGGTCCAGGGCGTCGTAGTCCACAAACAGGCTGATCTGGCAGGCGCCCTCGTCCGGGGCCACGTCGTTGGCGCACACCCCCAGCCGGCGGTAGAGCAGCCGGCGATCCGTCTTTGCGTCAAACTGCCGCAGCACCGCCTCCCGCACCAGCTGGATGCTGTTGGTCCGGGCCGGCAGCCGCACGGTGCCGTTGCTGTGCTTGGGGTGGATCCGCCCATAGAAGTCAATGGACAGCGGCCCGTCATAGCCCGGGCAGTGGACCAGACTCTTGTAGTCGTAGGAAACCCACCAGCTGCAGGCCCCCGTCACCAGCCGCCGGGCAAACAGATCGGTGCAAAGCACCTCTATCATCTCCGCAAAGACAAGCCGTGCCCGGTCATAGGCGTAGGGCGCAGGCAGCACCTGGCCGTTGGACAGGCTGTGCGTTTCCCCCCGGTAGCCCTTGATGTCCGCCATGGTCACCGGCTCAATTCCCCAGGCGTGGTCAATTAAAATCTCCCCGTCGATGCCAAAGACGCGGTAAAAATACTCCTCATCCCACTGGCTTTTGCGAGCAATGTCCCCCATGGTAAACAGGCACGCCTTTTCCAGCCGCCGCCGCTTTCCCGGGCCGATCTGCCAAAAATCGGTGAGGGGGCGGTGATCCCAGAGCAGAAACTTGTAGGAATCCTCGTTCAGCTCCGCAATCCGCACGCCGTCTGCGTCCGCAGGCGCCTTTTTGGCCACAATGTCCATGGCAACCTTGGCCAGGTACAGATTGGTCCCGATGCCCACTGTGGCGGTGATGCCCGTGGTGCGCAGCACGTCCCGGATCATCGTCATGGCCATTGCCCGGGCGGGATGGAGACCCGCCGCCTCCGCCTGCGCCCGGTACAGATGCAGATAGCCGGTCACGTCCAGGAAGCATTCGTCGATGCTGTATACATGGATATCCACCGCGGAGACATAGCGCAGATAGATCCCGTAGATCTGGGCGGAGACCCGTTCATACTCCGCCATCCGGGGCACGGCAATGAGATAATCCACCTTGGTGCGGCTGCGGACCTCGTATTCCCGGATCTTCTGCTTGGCCTCAAACAGCCGCGGCCTGGCGGGCACCCCCAGGGCCTTCAGTGCCGGCGACACCGCCAGGCAGATGGTCTGGTCGGACCGGCTCTCGTCCGCCACCAGCAGCCGGGCCTTCAATG
>CAMOKD010000036.1:0-21950 GCA_946617435.1 uncultured Clostridia bacterium
TGAACTACGGCACCTCTGCCAGAGCCTTCTTTGTGGCCGAAGGCAGAGCCGTGGCAGAGCAGTGAGTGCTTCCGGCCAAACCCGGAACTCTGCTCCAAAACACAATCACATTTGTTTATGTTGTTCCGCCCTGCGGAATGGACATAGAAAACCGAAAGAAAGGAGTTCACAATACGATGAAGTTTGAGAAACCCACCCTCACCCTGGTCAAGTTCGATCTTGAGGACATCTTGACTGCCAGCGGCGAAACCGGCAGCTCTGATCCCACCGATCCCACCGATCCCTCCGAAACCGGCTGCCCTACCTGGGAAGGCTGCTTAACCGATACCGGCGAGTTCGGCTGATTTCGTCTCAGGGGCCCGGCATCTGCCGGGCCCCGCATCCTCTCAATTCGTACCAACAAGGAAAGGAGTCCGGCTTATGGACGTCCATGCATTAGAGCTGGCCACCCAGGCCATGGAGCCCAACGGCCCGGAGGCGCTGTTTTATCGCCTCACCCCCCTGTATCGCTATCACGGCTACAAGGACATGACCTTCGCGTTGGCGAGTGTATACCGTAGACGGGTGTTTCAAGTTCGGGGCCTTCGCAAGGCGGTGCTGGATCTGGCCCAGGGGAAGGTCAATTTCAACCTTCCCTTTTTGCCCGAGGATCTGCGCCGGGAGGCCGAGGCCATGGAGCAGAAGGGGATTCTGGAGCGCTGCGCCTACGGCGCCCCTGCCCAGACCTTCCACACCTCTGATAATCGATATTTTAATATGGCTCAATGGGCCGTCACCGGCCGCTGCAACCTGAGATGCAAGCACTGCTTCGTCTCGGCCCCCCACGCCAAATTCGGGGAGCTGCCCCTGGAGGACTGCAAGCGCATCATCCGGGAAATGGCGGAGTGCGGCATTTTCTGTGTGGCTCTCACCGGGGGCGAGCCCCTGGTGCGCGCAGACTTTTTTGAAATAATCGACGAACTGTGTCGAAACAATATCTATGTGTCCACCATCGCCTCCAACGGCGTCCTGATCAATGATCGCGTACTGGATCAGCTGGAGGAGCGGGGGATGAAGCCCGCCTTCTTTATGAGCTTTGACGGCTCCGGCTGGCACGACTGGCTCCGGGGCATGGAGGGCGCCGAGAAGCTCCTTATGGACAGGTTTGAGCTGCTTGCCCGCCGCGGCTTTATCACCGGCAGCGCCATGACCCTGCACCAGCGCAACAAAGGGGTGCTGCGCCAGTCTGTAAACCAGCTGGCAGGCGTCGGCGTCCAGGTGATGATCATCAATAAGATGATGGACCTGGGCGAGTGGAACCAGTTTGGGGAAAAGCTGGGCCTGACCCACCGGGAGCTGTTTGAAACCTATCTGGACTATCTGCCCCATTTTTACGAGGACGGTATGCCCCTGCGGCTGTATCTCAACCGTCTGATCCGGCTGGAGCCCCACAGCTATGACTATCAGCTCACAGTATTTCACCCCCTGTCCAATCCTTGCACTACGGCGGTTTGCCCCGCCAACTGGCATACTTGCTACATCAACGGCGACGGCAAGCTGGCGCCCTGCATCTCCATTGCGGGCATGGAGGGCCAGGCCAAAAACTTTGCGGACCTGACCAAAATGTCCCTCCGGGAGGGTTTGGAGAACTCCGCCTACAGCCGCTGCATCGGCGCCACCGTGGCGGACTTTTTTGCCCACAACCCGGAGTGCGACCGCTGCCGGTATAAGCGCTACTGCCAGGGCGGCTGCCGGGCCTTTGCCATGGAGGAGGACGACTCTGACTACCTGGCCATTGACCGGTCCAAGTGTGAGTATTTCCGGGAGCATTTTACCGATCGGATCCTCCGACGCCTGGCCGAAACCGTGCCCCAGGCCCACTGCACCAACCTGCCCGCGGATTTCCCCCTGGCAGAAGCGCTTTGAATGCGCACATTTTTCTATTGCATTTTTCCCCATCTTCTGCGATAATAACAGGAGGCATGGGACGCAAAAAGGGCGTTTCCTACAGGAAACGCCCTTTTCTTATCTTGTAGATTATTCCCAAATGACCCGCAGTCCCGGGTTCTCCTCCGCCGCCCGCCGCAGCACGATCTGCAGGGTGTTGGCGTAAAAGCCCAGGTGCTCCCGCAGGGCCTCGCCGTGGAGAATAACCAGCTCCGTGTCCTCCATGGGCTCGGTCAGGCAGTCGAACAGCGCGTCCAGATTCCGGCCGTACCAGTCCGGCAGGGCCAGCTCCCGGACCAGCGCGTCGTGGAGCTCCGCCCGGCTTTGGATCCGGGCGCCGTCAAGAATCGCTTTCATCCGTCCACCTCCCCATAGAGCAGTTCAAAGCTTTCATAGTGGTCCTCGGTATAATAAATCAGCCCGTCGTTGGAAAACACGATCCGCTTGGCCCCCCGGGAGCTCTTGCCCTGGGTGTCAATGTCGCACTCGGTGTATTTTCTGCCCGGGGCCTCGGGCAGCAGCCCCTCATAGTTGCCAAACCGGCCTCCGCCGATGCTCTTGCCCGGGGCATAGGGCTCCAGCGAGCCGCCGGGCCAGCCCAGGGCCTCAGCCTCCCGCTTGGTGATGTAATTGCCGGGCAGGGTGCCGTATTGGTGGATGTAAAGGGCCACTTCGTCCTTGGAGTTATAGCTCCCGTTCCGGTCCAACAGAGGCTGGGCCTCGGTTTCGGCCTGCGGTGCCGGCGCGGAAATGACCGGCTCGGTTTCAGCGCTTTGGGTCTCAGGTGCGGCTTGGGATTCAGGTGCAGCCTGGGTCTCGGGCACAGCCTGGGTCTCGGGAGTAGCCTGGGTTTCCGGCAGCAGGACCAGGGCGGATTGCGTCGGACCTGTCTGCTCCATCACCGGCAGACAGCCGCACAGCAGGCAAAGCCCCAGCACCGCCAGCGCCAGTGCGAGAATTCTTCTCAAGTGCGTATCGCCTCACTTTCTTATTTTTTCTCATTATATCAGCCCCGGCAGCGGAATGCAAGCAAAACCAGTGCCGGCGCGGCTGTTTAAATCTATCCGAAAAGAGGAACCCGTTTATGCAAATTGCTTTTGACACGCTGTATTCTCCTACAGACCGTGCCCGGTTCGACCGGCTGATTTCCCGCCTGGAGACTCTGGGCCACAGTCGGGCGCAAATCCGCTGCTTCTCCGCCCCCGGGCGCACGGAGCTGGGCGGCAACCATACCGACCACCAGCAGGGACTGGTGTTGGCCGGCGCTGTGGATGTCGATACCATTGCCGCCGCCGCGCCCAACGGCAAGCAGGAGATTTTGCTTCACTCCGAGGGGTTTGATCCTATTGTCCTGCCGCTGGACCCTGCCCTGCGCCGCTATGAGCCCGCTACTCCCCAGGCCCTCCTGGCCGGGATGCTGGACTGCTTTGCCCAGGCGCCGGACCCCTGCGGTCTGGATATCGTGGTCAGCTCCACGGTTCTGCCCGGGGGCGGCCTGTCCTCCTCCGCCGCCTTTGAGGTGCTGCTGGCTACGGTGCTGAACACCCTCTGGAACCGGGACGCCCTGCCGCCCCTGGAGCTGGCCAAGCTGGGCCAGCGGGTGGAGAACGACTATTTCGGCAAGCCCTGCGGCCTGCTGGACCAGGCGGCCTCCGCCATCGGCGGCGCCACCTTTATGGACTTCTATGACCCTGCCGCCCCCCGGGTGGAAAAGCTGAATCTGGATCCGGAGGCAGAGGGCTACGCCCTGTTCATCGTCAACTGCGGAGCCGGCCACGACGATCTCACCGAGGAGTACGCCGCCATCCCCCGGGAGATGAAGGCCCTGGCCCAGGCCCTGGGCCAGCCGGTGCTCTCCTGGGTGGACCGTGAAGCCTTTTACCGCGAGCTGCCCCGGCTGCGCCGGGAGCTGGGCGACCGGCCGGTCCTCCGGGCCATCCACCTGTTTGAGGAAAACGACAGGGTCCGCCGCCAGCGGGATGCCCTTGCGGCAGGAGACTTTGTCGGCTTCCTGGACCTGGTGCGCCGGTCCGGCCTGTCCTCCTGGCGGTTTTTGCAGAACATCAGCCCTGCCGGCAGCCGGCAGGAGCAGCCCATGGCAGTGACCATTGCCCTGTGCGAAACCCTGCTTGCCGGCCGGGGCGCCTGCCGGGTCCACGGCGGCGGCTTTGCCGGTACCGCCCAGGCCTACGTCCCCCTGGAGCAGGCCGAGAGCTTCCGGAAGCAGATGGACGCCTGGCTGGGGGACGGCGCCTGCGCCAGGCGGCGGATCCGCCCTGTGGGCTGCTGCGAGATCCTGCTCTGAAAGGCGATATGCCTCTCACAAGGAATGTCGAAATAAGTTGCAATCTGTCGAGAAAAAATGGGTAAAAAATCAACTTTTCACCTTGAATAATTGGGTATTTTGTGATAGATTATATTTACCGCTTCGAGAGACAGAGACAACGAGGCCAATCATTCTGAAGGAGAGGAATCCCATGGAAAACAAGTGTAGTGTTTTAATCGTAGACAGCAGCATGGAATTTGCCCGCTGTCTTGCCGATACAGTAGAGCGGAGCGATGTGTTCGAGGTGGTCTCTGTCTGTGCCGACGGGCAGATTGCCCTGGACCAGGTGCGGCTGCTGCGGCCCCAGTTCCTGGTGCTGGATCTGATGCTGCCCCGGGTGGACGGCTTAAGCCTGCTGCAGCAGACTGTGGGCCCGGACTATCAGCCCATGGTGATGGTGGTCTGCGCCTTTGCCACCGACTACATCACCACCCACGCCGCAGAGCTGGGGGTCAAGTATCTGATGCTCAAGCCCTGTGACTGCACAGACGTTCTCACCCGGATGGAGGAGATCCTCCGGGCCGGCAGCCGGCTGCGGCAAAGCCAGGCCCAGGCAGACATTCAGACCATGGTCACCAACGTGATCCACGAGATCGGGGTGCCGGCCCACATCAAGGGGTATCAATACCTGCGTGAGGCCATTATCATCGCCATCAATGACATGGAGGTCATCAACGCCATCACCAAGGTGCTCTATCCCCAGGTGGCAAAAACCTTTGCCACAACGCCCTCCCGGGTGGAGCGGGCCATCCGCCACGCCATTGAGGTGGCCTGGGATCGGGGAGACCTGGACACCCTGCAAAAGTTTTTCGGCTATACCGTTTCCAACACCAAGGGCAAGCCCACCAACAGCGAGTTTATTGCCCTCATTGCCGACCGGCTGCAGCTGCAGCTGCGCAGCACCGAGCGGAAGGCTGTGGGCATATGAGCCCGAGCCCCGGCCCATAATACTGGACTGCAATCAAACGATGAAATCGTTTGATTGCCTGCGGCAAATGCCGCAGATGCCAAGCAATTATGCTTGGCATGTTCAGATATTGCATTCTAGCATAAAACGCAGAAAACCACAGGAAGCCCTGTGGTTTTCTGCGTTTTTGAATGAAAGAATGAAGAGAGAGGAAAAAGAAAAGAACACAATCTGTGTACCTTCTGGTGAAATTTTAGCAGGGAATCGTGACGAAATTGTAAACAACTGGGGAAAGTTTTGTGAAAAATTTGTCGGTTTTAGGCAAAACGTTACAGAGAAAAGTCTTTGTCGTCAAACTGAGAGAAATCCTTGGCGTTCAGTCTTGAGGGGGTCCGCTTCAAAGGATCGTAGCGGAAGCGGAAACAGCTCTGGTCGCTGGCGACAAAGCCCCGCTTGGCGCAGAGCATCTGTCCGTTTTCCACCTGGGCAGCATGGGCGCAGTAGGCACAAAATTTGGCGACGTTTTTACGAAACAGCATGGCGCACCTCCACTGTATTACTCTTTTGCCTATTATAACACAGATTCCCGGATTTTCCACCCCTAAATTTCGGAATTACAACCCCCAGCACAAAAATCTCACCCGCCCACACCGGCCAGGCAAGCCTCGGGGGCAGGCCCAGGGGCGCCGCCAGCAAGGCGCACACCGCGGCCTGCAGCCCCTTGCAGCCCAGATAGACCCGAAAGGAGAGCCCGGCCTCTGCCAGGGGGCCCAGGGCCTGCAGGTGTACGCAGCACCCGCCCCAGCCCAGCAGAAGCAGCCCCGCCGCCGCGGCCATGCGCCGGGACAGACCCCCCAGGGCGGAAACGCCGCTGCTGAGCTCCAGCAAGCCCCCTGCAACAGCCCGGGCCAGGGTACCCGCGGTCGGCAGCAGGGGTGTTGCCGCTCCCAGCAGCGCCCCGAAAAACACCACCATGGCACACAGCCGCACCATGGCTGCCCCGGCCTGGCCCACTGCCTGGGGCAGGGCCCGGAGGAGACTGCGCCCCGCCGCCTGTGCCGGCGGGGCAGCCTGGGGCGCAGCTGCGCTGCCGGGGGCAAGCAGTCTGGCGCACAGCACCGCCGAAACCAGCACCCCGGCCCACAGAGCCGCCCCGGTCCGGGCTGACCCAAAGACGCCCAGTCCCACCGCCCCCAGCACAAAGGCCGGCCCCGCCTGGTTGGCCAGGGCCGCTGTTACCACTGCCTCTCCGGGCTGCATACGGCCCTTTTTACATTGGGCAGCGGCATACATGGCCCCCAGGGGAAAGCCGCTCACCGCCCCCACCAGCAGGCACTCCAGCCCCACAGGGCTCAGCCCCAGCCACCGGGCCGCGGGGCGGGGCAGGGCAGGTTTTGCCGCGCCGAGCAGCAAATTGGCTGCGACGCAGCAGGGCAGCAGGCTGGGCACCAGGCTGGCGCCGCACTGCACCAGGGCCTGCCTGGCCCCTGCCGCCGCGTCCGGTGCCCTCAGCAGCAACGCCAGCAAGAGCAACCCCGCCGCCGGGCCGGACAGAGCCGGAACGTGCCGTTTCATTTCCATCACCTCGCAAAAAACTATGCAAGCCCGGGCCAAGGCTTGCATAGAAATTCCATAGAATTTACACGGAGGTGAGGAGCTTGCGGTCTTTGCAAAAGGCCTTGCGGCGTCTGGTGCGGCAGGTGGACATCCCCATGGAAATCATGACCGGGGATCCGGTGGTGGAGCTTAAGGGCCGGCAGGAGGCGGTGGTCATCCGCCACAGGGGGCTTTGCCTGCTGTCTGATACCGAGGTGCGGGTGGCAACGTCCCGGGGGACTGTCCGCCTGTTCGGGTCTGATCTGCGCCTGGGACAGATCAACCGGGAGCGGATCTGCGTTCTGGGCTGCCTGGACCGGGTGGAGCTTGGAGGGCAGAGACCATGATGCGCTTTCTGCGGGGCTGGGTCGGAGCAGAGCTCACCGGCGCCAGCCCGGAGGCGGGCCTGGACCGGCTGACCCGTGCCGACATTCCCTTTTGGGACCCTGTGCGAACCGACGAGCTCCACTGCACCCTGAAGCTGTATCCCCGGGATCTGAAGCGGGCACAGCAGGTTCTGGCCGGGGCCATGTGTACCCTGCGTCCAGGCCGGCCGCATGGCTTCCGGGCCCGGTACTACGGCCTGCGCCGCCGCCCTGTGCTGCTGGCAGGGCTGGTGCTGGCGGTGGTCGGGGCATTGTTTTTGCAGAATTTTGTCTGGGTAGTCACCGTGGAGGGCTGCGGGACCGTCCCGCAGGCACAGATTCTCCGGGCCCTGGAGGAGGAGGGGGTAGGCTTCGGCGCCTGGGGGCCGGAGATTGAAATCCAACAGCTGAAAAACCGGATGCTGGTCCGCCTGCCGGAGCTGCGCTGGCTGGCGGTGAACCGGGACGGCGTCATTGCCCGGGTGCTGACAGCGGAGCGGGAGCCCGCCAAATCGCCGGTGGACCGCCGCACCGTGACAGATCTGATCGCCTCCCGCCCCGGGGTAATCACCCGGGTGGACGTGTACAACGGCTTCCCCGTGGTGGAGCCAGGCGATGCAGTAGATGCCGGGCAGCTGCTGGTTTCCGGCTATGCCGACTGGGAGCTCTGCACCCAGGCCACCCGGTCTCTGGGGGAGATCTATGCCCGTACCCGCTATCCCGTCTGTCTGGTCATCCCTGCGACCTGGGGGCAAAAGACCCCGGCCGGACCGGAGAAGCACCGATACGCGCTGATTCTGGGCAGAAAAAGAATAAATTTCTTTTCAAACAGTAGCATTTTGGCCCCCGGATGTGATAGAATAACAGAAAGAAGAAATCTCAGTCTGCCTGGGGGCTATGTGCTGCCCCTGGCCCTGGAGATCACCACCCTGCGCCCGTACACCTGTACCCAGGCGCCGCTGCCTGCGTCCCTGGCAAAGGAAATGCTCTCTGAATTTGCCAGGCAAACCGTCACCCAGACGCTGGTGGCAGGGGAGATTCTCTCGGAACGCTGGGATCTTCAACAACAAGACGGGTGCTACCGGCTGACCGGGGAAATATTCTGCGAGGAGATGATTGCCCGCACCCGGCCCGCAGCACCTTTCGGAGAGGATGATACCATTGGAAAAACTGATCAACGCGGAACGAATTGAACAGATCATCAGCGTCTTCGGCTCCTTTGATGAGAACATCAAGCGCATCGAGCAGACCTTTGACGTCCACGTTACCAACCGCGGCACCGAGCTGAAGGTCTCCGGTGAGCCCGAGGCCGCCGAGAGGGCGGGCAAGGCCATTGAGGGTCTGCTCACCCTGGCCGCCAAGGGTGAGCCCATCGACGAGCAGAAGGTGCGCTACCTGATTGACCTGGTGCGCTCCGGCAATGAGGAGCAGATCGGGGAGATGGCCAAGGACGTGGTCTGCATCACAGCCAAGGGCAAGCCCATCAAGGCCAAGACCCTGGGCCAGCAGCGCTACATGAAGGCAATTCTGAAAAACACCATTACCATCGGGGTGGGCCCGGCGGGCACCGGCAAGACGTATCTGGCTGTGGCGGCCGCGGTGGCGGCCTTCCGGGAGAAGACCGTCAACCGCATCATTCTCACCCGGCCTGCGGTGGAGGCCGGCGAGCGCCTGGGCTTTTTGCCCGGAGACCTGCAAAATAAGGTGGACCCTTATCTGCGGCCCCTGTACGACGCCCTGTTCGATATGCTGGGCCCCGAGACCTACCAGAAGTATCTGGAACGGGGCAATATTGAGGTAGCCCCCCTGGCCTATATGCGCGGCCGGACCCTGGACGACAGCTTTATCATTCTGGACGAGGCACAGAACACCACCCGGGAGCAGATGAAAATGTTCCTCACCCGTCTGGGCTTTGGCTCCAAGATCGTCATCACCGGCGACGTGACCCAGATCGATCTGCCCGCCGACAAGACCTCCGGCTTGAAAGAGGCCCTGAAGGTGCTGGAGAACATCCCTGACATTGCCATCTGCCGGCTGTCCGCCTCTGACGTGGTTCGCCACGCCCTGGTGCAGAGCATTGTGGCCGCCTATGACAAATATGAAAACGCCAAATCCCAGCCGGAAAAGAAGCCGGTGAAGTACTACCGAAAGAGAGGCACAACATGAAGCACAATCTGGTGATTTCCTTCCATGTGGAAAAGGGCATCCGGCGGCTGCCGCTGATGATGCACATCCGCAAGTGTGTTCTGGCCACCCTGGAGGCCGAGCATGTGCCGGTGCCCTGTGAAATCAACATCCTGGTGGCGGACAACCAGACCATCCGGGCGCTGAACAAGGCCTACCGGAACATTGACCGGGAGACCGACGTGCTGAGCTTTCCGGCCTTTCAGTTTGAACCCGGCCGCCTGCCGGAGAAGCTTGACGACTATATTGACCCCGAAACCGGCCTGCTGCCCCTGGGGGACATGGCCATCTCTTATGAGAAGGCGGATGCCCAGGCCAAGGAATTCGGCCACAGCACCAAGCGGGAGCTGGGCTATCTCACCATCCACTCCATACTGCACCTGCTGGGCTATGACCATGTGGACGAGGGTGAGATGAAAAAGCAGATGCGCGCCCGGGAGGAGGCCATCTGCGCTATGATTGACCTGCAGCGGTAAAGACAAAGGAGAACACTATGAACACCAAATCAGCCATGATCGCCATCTGCGGCCGGCCCAACGTGGGCAAGTCCACCCTGACCAATACCATCGTGGGGGAGAAGGTGGCCATCGTTTCCAATAAACCCCAAACCACCCGCAACCGAATCTGCGGTATTCTCAGCCGCGGCGACACCCAGCTGGTCTTTATGGACACCCCGGGCTTCCACAAGCCCCGCACCAAGCTGGGAGACTACATGGTCAGCGTGGTGGAGCAGTCGGTGGCCGACGTGGACCTGGCCCTGCTGCTGGTAGAGCCCATCGCCAACCTGGGGCCCCAGGAGCAGGCGCTGCTGGAGCAGTTTACCCAGCGCGGGGTGCCGGCGGTGCTGGTAATCAACAAAATCGACACCGTAGAGGACAAAGAGCAGCTGCTGGCGGTAATCGCCAAGTACAGCGAGGCCTTTGCCTTTGACGCCGTCATCCCCATCTCCGCCAAAACCCGGGAGGGGGTGGAGGATCTGCTGCAGACCTGCGAGTCCTACGCAGCGGAGAGCCCCTGGTTCTTCCCCGAGGACATGACCTCTGACCAGCCCGAGCGCCAGGTGATTGCAGAAATCATCCGGGAGAAGATGCTCTGGAACCTGGACAAGGAAATCCCCCACGGCACCGCGGTGGAGATCACCCGTTTTTCCGAGCGGGACAACGGCATTGTGGACGTTGAGGCCACCATCTACTGCGAAAAGGCCAGCCATAAGGGCATCATCATCGGCAAGGGCGGCCAGATGCTGAAAAAGATCAGCACCCAGGCCAGAGCCGACTGCGAGCGCTTTATGGGCACCAAGGTCTATCTCCAAACCTGGATCAAGGTCAAGGAGAACTGGCGTGACAGCGATTTCATGATCCGCAACTTCGGCTACCGGAACGACGGTTGATTTTTCCGGTATATTCCGCCGCCTGCTGCACAGGCTAATCCCAGGCCGGAGCCCCCGGCCCGAACAGGAGGGATTGCCGTGGAACAGCCCCTTTGGACCTTATTCGTCCGCACCGGCGCGCCGGAGATCTATCTGCAATACAAGCAAGAGTGCCGCACCCAGACGCCCCGGCCGGAAGACCGGACGTCCTGCCCCCGCGCCTGAAGGCCGGGGGCGGCCTGCGGCAGGGGAGCGCTTATGTACATGAAAACCGAAGGCATTGTCCTGCGCGAGGTGGAATACAACGACGCAGACAAGCTCCTGGATCTGCTCACCAAGGACCGGGGCCTGCTCACGGTCCGGGCCAGGGGGGTCCGCCGCAGCCGGTCAGAGCTGAAATCCGCCTGCCAGCTGCTGTGCTACGGGGAGTTCACCCTGTTTGACTACCGGGGCAAGCTGACCGTCAACGAGGCCCAGCCCCTGGAGCAGTTCCGCCCCCTGCGGGAGGACATTGAGCTGCTCAGCCTGGGCACCTATTTTTCTCAGGCGGCGGCCCTGGTGGCCCAGGCGGATGTGCCCACGCCGGAGCTGCTCAGCCTGCTGCTCAACGCCCTGTATGCACTGTCTGCCCTGGGCAGACCCCAGGTGCTGGTGAAGGCAGCCTTTGAGCTGCGCCTGGCCTGTCTGGCGGGCTTTGCCCCGGATCTGCAGGGCTGCGCCCTGTGCGGGGCGGCCCAGC
Source organism: uncultured Clostridia bacterium (assembly GCA_946617435.1). Taxonomy (GTDB): domain Bacteria; phylum Bacillota; class Clostridia; order Oscillospirales; family Oscillospiraceae; genus JAFRPC01. The sequence goes on from CAMOKD010000036.1 coordinate 11,413, forward strand.
CGGACCGGCTGGACGTCAGCCAGGGCGTGCTGTACTGCGCCGGCTGTCAGCCGGCTGCGGCGGGACTTCACATGCCGGTGCCCCCCGGGGCGCTGGCCGCCATGCGGTATATTGTCTCGTGTCCGGCCTCCAAGCTGTTCTCCTTCACCCTGGGGCAGCAGACGCTGGAGCGGCTCTCCCAGCTCACCGAGACCTATCTCACCACCCAGCTGGAGCACCATTTCTCCACCCTGGACTTCTACAAATCCCTGTTTCTCTGAGGTACTTACATATGACAGAGCTATATGAAAAATCCCTCCGCAAGCTGGAGCTGGACCAGGTTCTGGCCAAGCTTGCCGACTGCGCCGTCAGTGAGGACGCCAAGGCTCGCTGCCTGGCCCTGCAGCCTCTGACCGACCGGCAGGACATCCTGGACCTGCAGGAGCAGACCTCCGCGGCCTGCCGGTTGATCTCCCTGCGGTCCAGCCCCGCCTTTCAAGAGGTGCGGGACATCCGTCCCAGCCTGGACCGGGCCGACCGGGGGGGCAGTCTCAACGCCACAGAGCTGCTGCGCATTGCCGGGGTGCTCCGCTGCGCCCGTCTGGCCAAGGAGTATTATGACGGCGCCTGCGCCAACACCGTGCTGGACTGGATGTTTGCCGCCCTGACCCCCAACCGCTATCTGGAGGACCGGATCACCGGCTCCATTCTCTCCCCCGAGGAGATTGCCGACAGCGCCAGCCCGGAGCTCGCGGATATCCGGCGGCATATGCGGGTGCAGTCCGCCAAAATCAAAGAGAGCCTGCAAAAGCTGATTTCCAGCCCGGCCTATTCCAAGTTCCTCCGTGACCCCATTATCACCCTGCGGCAGGACCGGTATGTGGTGCCGGTGAAGGCGGAGTTTAAAAACGAGATCCCCGGTCTGATCCATGACGTCAGCTCCTCCGGTTCCACCTTCTTTGTGGAGCCCATGTCCTCTGTCAACGCCAACAACGCCCTGCGGGAGCTGCTGCTGCGGGAGCAGAAGGAGATTGAGCGGATTCTGGCGGAGCTCTCCGCCGAGGCTGCCGGCTTCAAGGACAGCATCGGCCAGGACTACACCCTTTTGGTGGACCTGGACGTAATCTTTGCCCGGGCCAAGCTCTCCTTCCGCATGGACGCCACCGCCCCCGAGATTCGGGAGGACGGCAGCCTGGAGCTCAAGCAGGCCCGCCACCCGCTGATCGATCCCAAGACCGTGGTGCCCATCTCCGTCCGCCTGGGCGGCGATTTTGACACCCTCATCATCACCGGCCCCAACACCGGCGGCAAGACCGTCACCCTCAAGACCATCGGCCTGCTCACCCTGATGGCGGAGTGCGGCCTGCATCTGCCCGTACGGGACGGCAGCCATATCTCCGTGTTCCGAAACGTCCTGGCGGACATCGGCGACGAGCAGAGCATTGAGCAGAGCCTGTCCACCTTCTCCGCCCATATGCGCAACATTGTCCAGGTGGTGGACCAGTGCGACGACAGCTCCCTTGTACTCTTTGACGAGCTGGGCGCCGGCACCGACCCCGCCGAGGGCGCCGCCCTGGCCATTGCCCTGATTGAGCACTGCCGGGCCATGGGCAGCCGGGTGGCTGCCACCACCCACTACGCAGAGCTGAAGGTTTACGCCATGCGCACCCAGGGGGTCATTAACGCCTCCTGCGAGTTTGACGTAGAGACCCTGAAGCCCACGTATAAGCTGCTCATCGGCATCCCGGGCAAATCCAACGCCTTTGCCATCTCCCGGCGCCTGGGGCTCAGCGAGGAGATCATCAACAAGGCACGCAACACCGTCAGCCAGAACGACCTGGACTTTGAAGAGGTCCTTCACCAGCTGGAGCAGCAGCGCCAGCAGATGGAGGCCGCCCGGGAGGAGGCTGAGCGCCTGCGCCAGCAGACCCAGGAGAACAAAAAGCAGGCCGACGAGTACTATGCCCAGATCAAGCGGCAGAAGGAGGAGGCCCAGGCCCAGGCCCGCAAGGAGGCCCAGTATATCATTGACGAGGCCCGGCGTACCGCCAACGCCGTCCAGGAGGAACTGAAGGCCCTGCGCAAGCAGATGCGGGATGCCGCCGACGCCCAGGGCGTCAATCTCAAGCAGGCGGAGCTGCGCCGACAGCTGAACGAGGCGGAGGCCAGGCTGGCACCCAAGAAGGAGGCCGTGTCCCGGCCGGCTCCCAGCCGGGAGATCCGGGCAGGGGACACTGTAGAGCTGCTGAAGCTGGGCACCAAGGCCACAGTGCTGGCGGTGAACAAGGACGGCACCTACCAGCTCCAGGCAGGCATCATGAAGGTGAACGTCAAGCCCGAGGAGGTCTATCTGCTGGAAAACGAGCCCACTCAGGTCAAAAAGTTCATTGAAAAGACCCGCCGGGAGTTTAAAAACGAGGCCCAGTCCCCGGAGCTGGATCTGCGGGGCATGGACTCTCTGGAGGCGGCCTCCGTGCTGACCATCTTCCTGGACAACGCCTATATGGCCAATCTCCAGCAGGTGCGCATCATCCACGGCAAGGGCACCGGCGTCCTGCGCAAGATGGTCCACGAGGAGCTCAAAAAGCATAAGCGGGTCAAGAAATACCGCCTGGGCGTCTACGGCGAAGGGGAAGACGGCGTCACCATCGCCGAGCTGAAAAACTGAGCCGATATTTTTCTGCTGCAGTGACGTGCAGAAAAGGGAAATCTGACGGAACTGATTGTGGAAATGGAGAACACCATGAGAACCTGTACCAATTGCAATCGAGCCTTTCAGTCGGGACGTTTTTGCCCTCTGTGCGGTAAGCCTCTTGTCATTTACCCCCAGCAGGACACGCGGCAACGCACAGGGCAAGCTTTTGCTCGAAAAGGGGAGCAGTCCGATCTCCGGCTCACGGGCTATATTCCTGCCTCTCAGACACCTGCAAGCAAATCTAAAACCCAGCAGGGGCGATTCTCCCTACGACAGGCAATGATATTGATGAGTATTTTTTGCTCTGTGTCGGCCGTATTGATTACTCTGCACCTTACCGGTGCCCTACACCCCAAAGAGGAAGCCATGCAGGAAGCACCCGGTGTGGTTATGGAGGCCGACTCTGACCTGCCAGATGGGAGCACAGCGCCAGGTGTCGCTGCCCCTGTGCTACAGGACACGATGACACCGGAACCGATTGCGACAGAAAATTTGCCGCCTCGCATGACCGCAGTGCCAGACCAGCCCGCAGCCTTGCCGGAGAGCACACAACCCCCAAAATCGTCCGTTGACCCCCTGGAGAACTGCGTTTGGACCTATGATGAATTGTTCTCATCCCTTGAGCCGGATCTGTGGCGGGATGAGAGCGTATTACAGGATGATTGGGATTCGTATCGCGAAGCAATGTCGTCACAGCGGGAAAAGGATCTCTGGGACCGGGTGTTTCGGGAAGCTGACGTGGATTTCAATTATGTGGAGTTGATTAGCAGTTGGAGATATGGGGATTTCGACGGCAACGGCGTGACAGAGGCTTTTGTGGAGATTGGTCGATTTAGCCATGATTTTTATCTTTTCACTGATACCTACTATGTGGATGACAATGGCGTTGTGGACCTCCATGGCTCAGGCGCCGGTATGAACAGCTATTTGATTGATTGTTCCGGCCAAAAGCTGTATGTGTGGATGGCCTGCAGCGCAGCACGCCTTGTTTCAGATGTGTACGGTGTCAGTACGGTGAATGGCGTATCAAGACCCTATGAATTGGCGATCTCAGGCAATTGCTTGATATTTGAGCAGGACGGAAATCTCTACGGCGCGTTTGAGATCGAAAACAGCGAGAATTACGTCATTCACCGCCTGGAGTGGAATGCCGAAAGCGGCCAGCTGGTGCTGCCCAGTGTGCGGCCCAATCCCTGACATTACAACGTGAATCCGGGGAGGGAAAGATACACCGCTTTGCTTTTTGCCGGATAATACGCCTTTCACACGCTCGGGAGGGATATTTCACATAGATTTTGCTTGACAATCCGATTTAAAACGTGTATATTCAATTTGTTCAATTCAGTGGCCCCTGCGCCGATGCTGAACCGGAAAGGAAGAGTGAGTGATGTACACTGAAACGACGGTTGTAAAATGCGCCTCCGGCCTGCATAACAAGCAGGCAACCTACTTTATCCAAAAGGCCAATGATTTCAAATCCGGCATTTGGATTGAGGCTGAGGATCGCAGAATCAACGCCAAGAGCCTGCTGGGCGTTCTCTCCATGGCGATCGTGACCGGCACCGAGGTGACTCTGATTGCTGACGGCCCCGATGAGCAGGAGGCTGTCCGCACCCTGGCCGATATGCTCCAGGAAGACCTGTTCTGACGCAATCACGCCCCAAAGACGTCCGCGCCTTTGGGGCCCTTTTTATCATTGAATGCCATGACAAAAGCCGAACTGAAGGAGAAGGCCCTCTCTCTGCCCCTGGCGCCCGGGGTCTATCTGATGCAAAACAGCGCCGGGGAAATCATCTATGTGGGCAAGGCCAAAAAGCTGAAAAACCGGGTCAGCCAGTATTTTATCGAATCCGCCGCCCACACGCCCAAAACCAGGCTGATGGTCTCCAAAATCGACCATTTTGACGTGATCATTGCGGCCTCGGAATTTGAGGCCCTGGTGCTGGAGTGCAGCCTGATCAAGCGCCACATGCCCAAGTACAACATCCTGCTCAAGGACGACAAGGGCTACCCCTATCTGCGCCTGGACCTGCGCGAGCTCTATCCCACCATGACCCTGGCGCCCAAGGCCATCCAGGATGGGGCCCGGTACTTCGGCCCCTACGGAGGCAGATATCTGACCCAAAAGCTCATTGACACCCTGCGCCTGACCTTTTTGCTGCCCGGCTGCGGCAAGCAGTTCCCCCGGGACATCGGCAAGGAGCGCCCCTGTCTCAACTATCAGATGGGCAATTGCGAGGGCTGGTGCCAGGGCAAGCCGGACCAGGCGGAGTACCACGCCCGGATGGAGCAGGTCCAGAGCCTGCTGGCCGGCAATTACAAGAGCGTGGCCGCCCAGCTGAAGGAGCAGATGCTCCTGGCCTCCGACGCCCTGGAGTTTGAACGTGCGGCCCAGCTGCGTGACCGGCTGAAGGCTATTCAGGCCCTGGGCCAGAAGCAGCTGGTCACCGCCGGCACCCTGGCGGACACTGACGCCATCGGCTATTACCAAACCGAGACCAAGGGCTGCTTTGCGGTGCTGCACCATGTGGGCGGCAACCTGGTGGACAAGGAATACCAGCTGGTATCCCCCTCTGACAGCGTGGAGGAGGCAGTCTCCACCCTGGTCAAGCAGTACTATCTCTCCCGGGGCGCCGCGCCCAAGCGGATTTTGCTGCCGGTGGAGATGGAGGACGCCCCGCTCTTTGCCCAGCTGCTGCTGCAGCAGCTGCAAAAGAACGTACGCATCCTCACCCCCCAGCGGGGGGACAACACCCGCCTGGTGGAGCTGGCAGTGAAAAACGCCCGGGAGGAGTGCGAGCGCCTTACCACCCGGGAGGAGAAGCAGCTGGGGCTGCTGCGCCAGCTGCAGCAGCTGTTGGGCCTGCCGGACCTGCCCCGACGCATGGAGTCCTACGACATCTCCAACACTGCCGGCACAGACATTGTGGCCTCCATGGTGGTCTTTGAAGACGGCAAGCCCCGCAAGAGCGACTATCGCCGCTTCAAGGTGGAGGGGCTCACCGACCAGGACGACTACGCCTCCATGCGCCAGGTGCTGCACCGCCGGTTTGCCCACTACCTGGCCGGAGACAAGGGCTTTGACCGCCGACCGGATCTGTTGCTCATTGACGGCGGCACCGCCCATGCCCAGGCCGTGCTGGAGGAGCTGACCCCCATGGGCATTGACGTGCCCATCTTCGGCATGGTCAAGGACGACCGCCACCGCACCCGGGCCCTGGTCACGCCCCAGGGGGAGGAGATCGGCATTGCCGCCCGGCAGAGCCTGTTTGCCCTGATCGGCAATATCCAGGAGCAGACCCACAACTTTGCCATCACCTATCACCGCAAGCTGCGCTCCAAGCGCATGCGCCACAGCACCCTGGAGGACATCCCCGGCATCGGGGAAAAGCGGCGGCAGCAGCTTATGGCCCAGTTCAAGACCGTCGGCGCCATCCGCCAGGCCCGGCTGGAGGAGCTGCAGCGGGTGCTGCCCCGGGACGCGGCCATGGCGGTGTATCAACATTTTCACAATCCGGAGGAAGAAGCATGAGAGTCATTGCCGGTACCGCCCGCTCCATCCCACTGAAAAGCCGGGAGGGACTGGACACCAGACCCACTACAGACCGGGTCAAGGAGGCCCTGTTTAATATCATCCAGTTTGAGATCGAGGGTCGGCAGGTGCTGGATCTCTTCGGCGGCAGCGGGGCCCTGGCCATCGAGGCCCTCTCCCGGGGCGCGGCCCACGCGGACATTGTGGACCACAGCCCGGAGGCCCTTGCCGTCATCCGGGAGAACCTGATCCGCACCGGGCTTGCCGAACGGGCCTCTGTGATTCGTTCGGACTACCTGTCATACCTGAATTCCTGCAAAAAACGGTACGAAATCATCTTTTTGGACCCGCCTTATGCAGAAAAATTCCTGGAAAATGCAATAAAACGGATTTCAGAAATTGACATATTGAAATCTGGTGGTATAATAATATGCGAGCGACCGGCGGGAAAACCCCTGGACGGATACGATTCCGGCCTGCTCCGCTCTAAGGACTACCGCTACGGCAAGACGGTGATCAACCTCTTCCGCCGGCAGGCCTGAAAACATACAGGAGGAAACGCACATGAACGAACGTGGAATTGAAGAAGTCATCAGCACATTATACGAAATGGTACAGGATGCTCGGGGGCTTCCGTTGGGCGTGGATAAGTGCATTGTGGAGCGGGACAGAGTTCTGGATCTTCTTGACGAAATCAGCAATCAGCTGCCCGGCGAGCTCAAGCAGGCCCGTACCATCGTAGAGTCCAGAGGCGAGGTCATCAACAACGCCAAGCGCGAGGCTGAGAATATCCTCAAGCAGGCCCAGGCCCAGGCCCGGCAGATGGTCTCTGACGACGAGATCTGTCGCCAGGCGCAGGTTGAGGCTGCCGAGATGATCAAGGCCGCCCAGGACAAGATCAAAGAGCTGAAGGAAGTCACCAACGACTACGTGGACGACGCCCTGCGCCGCACCGAGGAATCCATCAGCGAGGCCCTCGGCCAGATCAAAGACGCCCGGGGCAAGTTCAACGCTCTGGTCGGCGCCCAGCAGCAGCCCGCCAAGAACCCTGCCATTATTGAAGAAATTGACTAACGACGTCCGTGAACAGCCCAATTGAATCGATTGGGCTGTTTTTTCCGTGACCACAAAAGAAAGGAATGTATTAAATGGATTATCTGAAGCAGTATCATTTCTGGCTGGAGAACGCACCTGTCAGCTACCGTGACGAGCTTAGCGCCATGGAGGGCAACGAGCTTGCGCTGAAAAACTGTTTTGGCGCGGAGCTGGCCTTCGGCACTGCGGGCATCCGCGGCATCATGGGTCTTGGCTGCAACCGGCTCAACGAGTTCACCGTCCGCCGCACGGCCCAGGGCGTGGCCAAGTGGCTCAACGGCACCGACCTGCCCAAGCGCTGCGCCATCGGCTATGACAGCCGGCACAATTCCCGCACCTATGCTGAAATCTGCGCCGCCGCCCTGGCCGAGACCGGCATCCAGGTCTTCATCTATCACGAGCTGGCCCCCACCCCCATGCTGTCCTACGCTGTGCGGGAGCTGGGCTGCGGCTGCGGCATTATGGTCACTGCCTCTCACAACGCGGGCGTGTACAACGGCATCAAGTGCTATGGCGAGGACGGCTGCCAGATGACCGACGAGCCTGCCGCCATCGTGTACGACGAAATCCAGAAGACCCCCTGGTTTGTCCTGCCCAAGAAAACCTTTGACGCCTTGAAGACCGAGGGCACCATCCAGGACATCCCCATGTCTCTGTGGCAAAAGTACTATGACCGCGTTCTCCAGGAGGGCCTGGATCTGGCCCGGGTGGAGCGCTCCGGCCTGCATGTGCTCTACACCCCCCTGTGCGGCACCGGCAACAAGCCCGTGCGCGAGATTTTCCGCCGCATCGGCGTCAAGGCGGACATCGTCACCGCCCAGGAACTGCCCGACGGCGACTTCAAGACCTGTGAATATCCCAACCCCGAGACTGACGCGGCCCTGAACGAGAGCTACAAGCTGGCCGATCAGGTCCACCCCGACCTGATCATCGGCACTGACCCGGACTGCGACCGTGTGGCCGTGGCCGTGCCTGTGGAGGGCGGTTTCCGCAAGCTCAGCGGCAATGAGCTGGGCTGCGTGCTGCTGGATTACGTGCTGCGTATGCGCAAGGAGCGGGGCGATCTGCCCGAGGGCGCTGAGATTGTCAAGTCCATTGTCTCCACCCCCATGGCAGACGCCATTGCCGACAGCTACGGTGTCAAGACCATGAACGTGCTCACCGGCTTTAAGTACATCGGCGGCGAGATCCTGCGCCTGGAGCAGCTGGGCCAGGAGAATCAGTTCCTCTTCGGCTTTGAGGAGAGCTGCGGCTATCTCAAGGGCACCTATGCCCGGGATAAGGACGCCGTGGTGGCCTCCATGCTGGTGTGCGAGGCTGCCGCCTTCGCCAAGGAGAATGGCATGAACCTGGCCGACTATATGGACACCCTCTACCGTGAAATCGGCTGCTACTCCGCTTACGTCCAGTCTGTGGAGCTCCAGGGTATCACCGCCTCTGAGATTTCCAAGCAGTTCATGGCGGACATCCGGGATAACACCCCCAGAACCCTGGCCGGCCGTGAGGTCACCGCCACTGTGGATTATCTGTCCGGCCAGCGTACCTGCCTGCGCTGCGGCAAGACCGAGCCCACCGGCCTGCCCACCTCCAACGTCTTTACCATGGAGCTGGGAGAGAAGGGCAAGATCATTGTCCGGCCCTCCGGCACCGAGCCCAAGATCAAGCTCTACTACACCGCCGTGGGCAGAGATTGGGACCAGGCCAACGACCTGCTTGCCCGGCTCAAGGCGGAAATGGCGGGCTTCCTGCCCCAATAAGCCATGCGCAGTAAGGGCTTTCGCATAGCTGTCATAGTGTTCGTGGGCATCATCGTGGTGCTGGGCTCGGTGGTGGCTGTCACCACCGGGGACCAGACCATGCAGATCTCCGTGGCCCTGCTGGCTGTGCTGTATATTTTCTATCTGGCCAAGGTCATTCCCATGCTGATTGCCGAAAAGCGGGCCGAGCGCAAGCGGCACTCTCCGCTGGAGCGTCGATGAGCAACCCCCGGATTGAACGGGTAGACCGGATCCGCGGCCTTCTCATGGCCCTGGTGGTTTTGGGCCATGTGTGCGAGACTGTGACCTTTCCGGATCGGGTTGCCCTGTATCAGGTGATTTACAGCCTGCACATGCCCGCCTTTGTGTTTCTCACCGGCATGTGCAGCCGCCCGGATCACCCCCGCAATACGGCCAGACGGTATTTATATCCCTATCTGCTGTGTCAGCTGCTGTACTTCCTGCTCCAGCGCTTTGCCCTGGGGCAGGAGGTCAGCCTCCAATTTACCACGCCCATCTGGGTGCTGTGGTATCTGCTCTGCCTGTGGTACTGGCGCTGCGCGCTCTGTTTGGTTGCGGGGCTGCCCCGCTGGGGGCAGCGGACGGTTCTGGCTCTCAGCGTGGCTGCGGCCCTGGCCGCAGGCTGGTTCAAGGACCTGGGGATGTACCTCTCTCTGTCCCGGGCGGTGGTGTTCTGGCCCTTCTTCCTGGCGGGCTGGCTGCTGCGGCCCCGGGTGCAGGCAGAGCCTGTGCCTGCCTGCCGGTGGCCCCTGCGGCTGGTGGGGGCGGCCATGCTGGCCCTGCAGGCACTTTTGGTTGTCCGCCTGAGCCCCTGGCTGCAAAGCCGGTGGTTTTACGGCTCACAAAGCTATGAGGCCGCCCAGTACGGCGTGTTCATCCGCCTGGCCATTCTTGTGGGAGCGGCCTGGGGCACAGGCGGGCTGTGGCTGCTGTTCCGTGGCCCGGGGCTGCGTCCTTTGGGTGCGCTTGGCCGCAGGACCCTGCCGGTGTATCTGCTTCACGCCCCGGTGATCCTCTGGCTCAAGACGCTGCAGCCGGCGCCGGAGGGCTTCTGGCTTGCTCTGGGGCTGAGCCTTGTGCTCACGGCATTGCCGGCGCTGGAGCCGGTGCGCCAGGTTGTGTCTCTGCTGCTGACTCCACCGTGGATCGGACGGAGCGGGGCAGGGGAGAGACAGGCCGGCACGTAGACGAGATTCCCGGGACAGTTTCCGAAGGCGGAGAATGTCCCGGGAATCCCATATGCGGCAACCGGAGGAAAGGCAGAAAAAAAGATTGACAAACGTCCGGATCTGTGTTATCATAACAAAGCTTTGAGGAGCAAACATATGGGCCTTTAGCTCAGTTGGTTAGAGCAACCGGCTCATAACCGGTCGGTCCCGGGTTCGAGTCCCCGAAGGCCCACCACATATAGGGGTATAGCTCAATTGGTAGAGCGGCGGTCTCCAAAACCGTAGGCTCA
>CAMOKD010000037.1:0-21661 GCA_946617435.1 uncultured Clostridia bacterium
GGGCGACGCCAACGGCCGGGGCTTCCAGTACCCCATCCCCACCTACTCCATCACCAAGGACTTTGACTGGTCCGAAACCGAGAACAACAAGCTCCTGTTTGAGATGACCGCCAAGTACGGCACCCCCTACTTCTCCAACTACGTCAACTCCGACATGGAGCCCAGCGACATCCGCTCCATGTGCTGCCGTCTGCGTCTGGACCTGAGAGAGCTGCGGCGGAAGACCGGCGGCTTCTTCGGCTCCGGCGAATCCACCGGCTCTGTGGGCGTGGTTACCATCAACCTGCCCCGCATCGCCTACCAGGCCCAGGATGAGGCGGACTTCTACCGCCGCCTGGACAAGCTGATGGACATTGCCGCCCGGTCTCTGAAGATCAAGCGCAACGTCATCACCAAGCTGCTGGACGAGGGCCTGTATCCCTACACCAAGCGCTATCTGGGCACCTTTGAAAACCACTTCTCCACCATCGGCCTCATCGGCATGAACGAGATGGGCCTGAACGCCAAGTGGCTGGGCAAGGACATGACCCACAAGGAGACCCAGGAGTTCTCCAAGCAGGTGCTCAACCATATGCGGGAGCGGCTGTCCGACTACCAGGAGCTCTACGGCGACCTGTACAACCTGGAGGCCACCCCGGCGGAGTCCACCACCTATCGCTTTGCCAAGCACGACAAGAAGGACTTCCCCAACATCATCACCGCCAACATGAACGGCACCCCCTACTACACCAACTCCTCCCACCTGCCCGTGGGCTACACCGAGGACGTCTTCTCCGCCCTGGACGTCCAGGACGAGCTGCAGACCCTCTACACCTCCGGCACCGTGTTCCACGCCTTCCTGGGCGAAAAGCTGCCTGACTGGAAGGCCGCGGCCAACCTGGTGCGGAAGATTGCCGAAAACTACAAGCTGCCCTACTACACCATCAGCCCCACCTACTCCGTCTGCCGCGAGCACGGCTACCTGGCCGGCGAGCAGTACGTCTGCCCCCACTGCGGCAAGAAGACCGAGGTCTACAGCCGCATCACCGGCTATTACCGCCCGGTGCAGAACTGGAACGACGGCAAGGCCCAGGAGTTCAAAGACCGCAAGGTCTATGACGTAGGCGCCTCTGTGGCCAGACGCTTCCATGAAAATCTGGAGCCTCTGTCCGCCGCCGCGGCCCCTGCCGCCGCCCCCTCCGCCGTGGAGCTGGCCGCCAAGCCCGCCCCTGCGGCAGAGCCCGCCCCTGCGGCAGAGCCCGCCGGCAGCGACAGCCTGCTGCTGTTCACCACCTCCACCTGCCCCAAGTGCGTCATGGCCAAGAAGTTTTTGAACGACGCCGGCATCGCCTACCAGACCGTGGTGGTGGACAAGGACCCCGATCTGGCCCGGCAGTACGGCGTGCGCCAGGCCCCCACCCTGTTGGTGGTGGAAAACGGCAAGGAGCTGCGCCGGATTGAGAATCCCAGCAACATCCGCGCCTTCTGCGAGGAGTAAGCCATGCATGATATCATCATCATCGGCGCGGGCCCTGCGGGGCTGACCGCGGCCATCTATGCCCGCCGGTCCGGCAAGTCTGTGCTGGTGCTGGAGCGGGACACCTTCGGCGGCCAGATCACCTTCTCGCCCAAGCTGGAGAACTTCCCCGGCTTCACCTCCATCTCCGGCAACGACCTGGCCCAGCGGATGCTGGAGCAGGCCCTGGAGCTGGGCGCCGATGTGGAGATGGACACCGTAACCGGCATTGAAAACGGCAGCGTCAAAACCGTCGTGGGGGAGCTGGGCCGGTATGAGGGCCGGGCGGTGATCATTGCCGCCGGGGCCCGGCACCGCCGGCTGCACCTGCCCCGTGAGGAGGAGATGATCGGCAGCGGCCTGTCCTTCTGCGCGGTCTGCGACGGCGCCTTCTACCAGGGCGGCCATGTGGCCGTCATCGGCGGGGGCAACACCGCCCTGCAGGAGATCGCCCTTCTGTCAGAGACCTGCCGCCGGGTCACCGTGGTGCAGAACCTGCCCTTCCTCACCGGGGAGCAGAAGATGATCGACCTGCTCTCCCGTCGGCAGAACATCGACTATCACTTCTCCACCCTCTGCGTGGGCTACGAGGGGGAGGACCATCTCACCGCCCTGCGCCTGCGCAACACCGAAACCGGGGCCGAGACCACCCTGCCTGTGGACGGGGCCTTCCTGGCCATCGGCACCGAGCCGGAGAACCTGGCCTACGCCGCCCTGGCGCCTCTGGACGCGGCGGGCTACATCAAGGCCGCCGAGGACTGCCTGACCCCCACCCCCGGCGTCTTTGCCGCCGGCGACTGCCGCACCAAGGCCTACCGCCAGGTGGCCACCGCGGTGGCAGACGGCGCGGCTGCCGCGCTGAACGCCTGCCGCTATCTGGACAACTGACCGCAAAGCACCGCACCTCCCATGGGAGCGTGCGGTGCTTTTCACATCTGTGAATCAAGTCAGGATTTTTTCACTCTGGTCTTTACTTTTTGCATATTTGTGATATACTGATAACGCAGGCCGGGATTCCCGGCACTGCTTTGGTGAAATCCTACAAATACATATCCTGCGCTGATGCTGAAAGGAGACCTGTTATGTCCGCTTATATGGATGCCATTGTCAAGCCTGTTGCCGGCCCCGGCCTGGAGCTGCGGCGCGTCCCTGTGCCCGAGCCCGGCCCCGGTGAGGTTCTGATCAAGATCCACAAAACCGCCATCTGCGGCACCGATGTGCACATCTACAACTGGGACCCCTGGGCTGCCCTGCACATCAAGCCACCCATGACCATCGGCCACGAGTACGTGGGCGAGATTGCTGCCCTGGGCCAGGGCGTCACCGGGCTGAAGCTTGGGCAGCGGGTCTCCGGCGAAGGACATATCACCTGTCATCACTGCCGCAACTGCCACACCGGCAACATCCAGTGGTGCAAGGACACCAAGGGCGTGGGCGTGGACCGGGACGGCGCCTTTGCAGAGTATGTGTGCATCCCCGAAACCAACGTGATCCTCATTGACGAGAGTCTGCCCGAGGACGTGGTGGCCTTCTTTGACGCCTTCGGCAACGCCACCCACACCGCCCTGATGTTCGATCTCATCGGCGAGGACGTGCTCATCACCGGCGCGGGCCCCATCGGCATCATTGCCGCGGGAATCTGCAAGTTTGCCGGCGCCCGCCGGGTCATCATCACCGACATCAACGACTATCGCCTGGAGCTGGCCCGTAAAATGGGGGTGGACGCCGCGGTGAACACCGCCAAGGAGGATCTGCCCCGGATCATGAAGGAGCAGAAGCTCACCGAGGGCTTTGACGTGGGCCTGGAGATGTCCGGCAGCGAGGCGGCGCTGAAGCAGATGATCCACGCCATGCGCAACGGCGGCAAGATCTCTCTGCTGGGCATCGGCAACCGGCCCATCAGCCTGGACATGAACACCGTTATCACCAAGGGCCTGACGCTCCAGGGCATCTACGGCCGCAAGATGGACAACTGGCACCAGATGTCCTACATGGTCCAGGGCGGCCTGGACCTGACCCCTGTGATCACCCACCGCTTCCACTATACCGACTTTGAGAAGGGCTTTGCGGCCATGAACTCCGGCAAGTCCGGCAAGGTCATTTTGGACTGGACCACCAAAAAGTGAAGCACGAAACGTGAAAAATAGATCATTGATGTGTTTTTCAGATTTCCATCTGAAAAGGAATCAAATTGGAGGTTAAACGATATGAAATCTGCTTACGCTGCGTTTGAAGCCGAACTGAACGCCATCCGGGAGGCCGGCACCTGGCGGGAGGAGCGCATCATCACCACCCCCCAGTATTCCCGCATTGACACCACCCAGGCCAAGGGTGTGGTCAACTTCTGCGCCAACAACTACCTGGGCCTGTCCACCCACCCTGCGCTGATGCAGGCGGCCAAGGACAGCTATGACCGCTGGGGCTTCGGCCTGAGCTCCGTCCGGTTCATCTGCGGCACCCAGGAGATCCACAAGGAGCTGGAGCGCCGCATCGCCAACTTTGTGGGCACGGATGACGCCATTCTCTACTCCTCCTGCTTTGACGCCAACGGCGGCCTGTTTGAAACCCTCCTGGGGCCCGAGGACGCCATCATCTCCGACGAGCTGAACCACGCCTCCATCATTGACGGCGTCCGCCTGTGCAAGGCCAAGCGCTACCGCTACAAGAACAACAACATGGACGACCTGCGCCAAAAGCTGGCCGACGCCCGGGCCACCGGCTGCAAAAAGATTATGATTGCCACCGACGGCGTCTTCTCCATGGACGGCTACATTGCCAATCTGCCCGCCATCTGCGACCTGGCCGACGAGTTTGACGCCCTGGTCATGGTGGACGACAGCCACGCCGTGGGCTTTATGGGCGACCATGGCCGGGGCACCGCGGAGTACTGCGGGGTCATGGGCCGGGTAGACATCATCACCGGCACCTTCGGCAAGGCCCTGGGCGGCGCCTCCGGCGGCTACACCGCGGCCCGGCAGCCCATTGTGGACCTGCTGCGGCAGAAGAGCCGGCCCTATCTGTTCTCCAACACCGTGGCCCCGGCCATCTGCGCCGCCACGCTGAAGACCATTGACCTGCTGGAGACCTCCACCGAGCTGCGCGACCGGGTCCATGCCAATGCCCGGTACTTCCGCGCCGAGATGGAGAAGCTGGGCTTTGACCTGCTGCCCGGCGAGCATCCCATTGTGCCCGTGATGCTCTATGATCCCCGGGTGGCCCACGAGTTTGCCAACCGGATGCTGCAAAAGGGCGTCTACGTGGTGGCCTTCTGCTACCCGGTGGTGCCCAAGGGCAAGGACCGCATCCGCACCCAGCTCTCCGCCGGCCACACCAAGGAGGACATTGACTTTGTGGTCAAGTGCTTCGGCGAGGTCAAGCAGGAGATGGGCCTGTAATTCCAAACGCGCCAAAGGGACGGTCTGCGGACCGTCCCTTTTTCCGCCCCGGGGAAATTGACAAGACCCCCGGCCTGGTGTATAATAAGCTGTAATCCCACCGCTTGCCGGCGGCCGGGGGCAGTGTCCCGCAGCGCCGGCGCATTTCAAAAGAGAGCGAGATACCACTATGAATTCTATGCAGCAAATCATTGCGGAGGTCAAAAAAGCCGTCAAGGGCAAGGACCAGGTGCTGATCTGGATTCTCATGACCATGCTCTGCCAGGGCAACATCCTGCTGGAGGACATCCCCGGCGTGGGCAAAACCACCATTGCCCTGGCCTTCTCCCGGGCATTGGGCCTGTCCTACGGCCGGGTACAGTTCAACCCGGACGTGCTGCCCTCCGACATTACGGGCTACAGCGTGTATGACAAGGCCACCGGCCAGATGGTCTATCAAAACGGCGCCATTTTGTGCAATCTCTTCCTGGCCGACGAGCTGAACCGGGCCACCTCCCGCACCCAGTCTGCGCTGCTGGAGGCCATGGAGGAGGGCCAGGTCACCGTGGACGGAGTTAGCCACCGGCTGCCCAGGCCATTTACCGTCATTGCCACCCAAAACCCCACCGGCGCCGCCGGCACCCAGCTGCTGCCCGATTCCCAGATGGACCGGTTTACCGTCCGGCTCAGCGTGGGCTATCCCAAGGCCAAGGACGAGCGGGACATGGTCCTGGCCCGGCAGGGGGGCGTCAATCCCCTGGAGCAGGTGCGCCAGGTGGTAAGCCGCCAGGACATGGTGGCCATGCAGCAGGCGGTCAGCCAGGTGTACCTGAAGGACACCGTGGTCAATTATATCGTTGCCCTGATCGGGCAGACCCGGCAGCACCCCCAGATTCTCCGGGGGGCCAGCCCCCGGGCCACCCTGGCTGTGGCCGCCATGGCCCGGGCCGCCGCCTATATGAACGGCCGGGACTACGTCCTGCCCGAGGACGTGCAGACGGTCTTTGTGGGCACCGTGGCCCACCGCCTGCTGCTGACCCCCGACGCCCAGAGCCAGGGCGTATCCGAATCCAAGCTGCTCACCGATCTGATGGGCCGGGTCCAGGCCCCCACAGTGTAGGCCATGGGAGTCAACCGACTGCTCTACCTGCTGGCCCTGGCGGCCTGCCTGGTGTTCTACTTTGCCAGTGGGGTCTGGTTCTCCTGGATCCTGCTGGTGGCGGTGGCGGCCCTGCCCTGGCTGAGCCTGCTGCTGTCGCTGCCGGCCATGCTCACCGCCCGGATCCAGCTGGAGGCCCCTGCCCGGGTCACCCAGGGGGAGGACGTGGTGCTCCGCCTGCGGGTCCGGGCCACCCGGCTGCTGCCCCTGGCGGAGGTCCAGGCCAGACTGAATCTGACCACCGCAGACACCGACCGGGACTATCGCTATCTCAGCCGCATCGGCAGGGGAGAGGGCACGCTCAGCCTGCCCACCGCCCACTGCGGCATTCTGGTGCCCCGGCTGGAGCGGTGCCGGATCTATGACTATCTGGGCTTGTTCAAGCTTCGCCGCCCCGCGCCCCAGGCCCAAACGGTGACCATTCTGCCCCGCAGCATCGAGCCGGACCCCAAGCCGGATCTGCACCGCTTTGCCATACAGCAGCTGCGGCCCAAGGCCGGGGGCGGCTTTTCCGAGATCCATGAGCACCGGCCCTATCGCCCCGGCGACCCGGTCAAGGGCATCCACTGGAAGCTCTCTCTGAAGAGCGAGGATCTGATCGTCCGCGAGCCCATGGAGCCCCTGGAGCAGCGCACGGTGCTGGCGGTGCAAAGCCCCAGGACCCCCGCCCAGCGGGACGACGTGCTGGGCCGCCTGCGGTGGATCTCCGCCTGGCTCACCCAGCGGGGCCACCGCCACGAGATTCTCTGGATGGGCCCGGGGGGCCTGTGCCAGGCCCTGGTCACCGGGGAGGCAGAGGGCGAATCTGCCCTGGTACGGCTGTGCGCCTGTACCCTGCAGGAGCCCAACCTGGTGCTGGAGGGCATCGGCGCCGTGGACTGGGCCTATCTCATTGAGCCGGAGGGAGGGAATGCCGGGTGAAAAAGCAGCTGCCATTGTATGCCCTGGACGTGCTGCTGGTGGCCGTGGGCTGTGGGGCAGCCCTGGCCTGCCTGTGCACGGCCTTCTCCCTCACCCTGCCGGGCCCGGTGCTGCTCTGGGCAGTGGTGGGGGCAGCGGTCTTCTGCCTGCTGTTCCGGCTGCCCCGGGGCTGGCTGTGGGGCTGCGCCGGCCTGCTGCTGGTGGTGCTGGCGGCCCTGTGGCAGCACACCCCGGTGTTTGCCAGCCTGCGGCAGCTGGCGGCCCGGCTGATGGACACCTTTATCAAGGGCTATGGCTGGCTGGGAGGCTATTCTATTGACGCCTCCGGCCCGGACGTGGGTCTCACCCCCGCCCTGACCCTGCTGGTTCTGGGCCAAACCTGGCTCTCCGCCCTGAGCCTTGCCCAATGGAAGCGGGCCGGGGGCGCAGTGGCGGCCATGGTGCTGGGGGTGGCCCCCTGCTTTGTGCTCACCGATACCCCGCCTGCGGTGCCGGCCCTGGTGGTGGTGATGATCTGCGCCCTGAGCCTGATCCTCACCCAGTCCATCCGCCGCCGGGACCTGCGGGAGACCGACGTGGGCCTGCTCTGGGCAGGGGCCGCGGCCACGGCCCTGCTGGCCCTGCTGTTGGCCCTGTTCCCCTATGACACCTATCAGCCTCCCCTGCGCTGGGAGGATCTGACCCAGCAGATGGACCAGATCAACCAGCAGCTGGACAACCGCTCCAACCGGCAGGCGGGGCTCAGCGGCAACCCCCAGCGGGTGGAGCTGACCAAGCTGCCCCGGCTGCCGGAGGTGCGCACCACGGTGCTCACCCTGACGGCCTCCCAGTCCGGCAGCCTCTATCTCCGGGGGGCGGTGTACACCGGCTTTGACGGCGACAGCTGGATCATGGAGACCCAGGGCGACTGGCCCGCAGAGGTGCTCTTCCCCCTGTCAGAGGGCCAGCCGGACCTGGACTTTACCATTGAGACCACCGGCCGGGAGCGGGTGATTTACACCCCCTACTACACCCAGACCATTCCCCAGGACGCCACCTGCGCCGGAGATGCCTGCCTGGAAAACACCGGGCGCCTGCAAAGCTACACGCTCCGGGCGGCCTCCCGCTTCCCCGGGGGGACGGCGGACCCGGACTACGCGGCCTACGTGGCCCAGCACGATCTTTACCTGCCCGAGACCACCCGGCAGGGGGTGCTGGCCTGGTGGCAGGCCCACGGCGCTGGGGGCGATGCAGACCCCGAGACTGTGGTGCAGGCGGTGTCTCAGGCCGCTGCCTACAGCCGGGACCCGGGCAGACCCCCCGCCGGGGCGGACTTCTGCACCTGGTTTTTGACAGACGCCGGGGAGGGCTACTGCGTCCACTTTGCCAGCGCGGCCACGGCCCTGCTCCGGGCCCTGGGCTATCCTGCCCGGTATGCGGTGGGCTATGTGTGCGATGCCCGGGCAGGGGAGCCGGTGGAGGTCTCTCCCATCCACGCCCACGCCTGGGTAGAGGTGTTCCAAAACGGGGCCTGGCAACCCCTGGAGGCCACCCCACAGGATGCCACAGAATTCACCGGGGTGGTGCCGGAGCTCCACCCTGTAGAGAGCGCCCAGTCCACCACCGAAACCGTGCCGGTCACCGTGGACAACCCCGAGGCCTCAGAGACCCGCTTTGTCCCCGAGACCACCCAGGCCCCTGAAACGATCCCCGTGGGCACCGGCCAGCTGGACCCCTCCGCCACCGAGGCGGAGCAGGGGTACAGCCCCACCCCCACCCCGTCTCTGCCCCGGTGGCTGTGGGTGTTCCCGGCCCTGGCGGCCCTGGTGGGGCTGGTGCTGCTGCGGCGGCTGCTGGTGCTGCGCCGGTTTGACCGCCGCCTGGCGGCGGCCCGGCCCAACGGCAGGATCCGCCTGCTCTGGCGCAGCTGCGTACACCTGGCCCGGCTGGCGGGGCAGGACCTGCCCCCGGAGCTGGAGACCGTCGCCAAGCGGGCGGCCTTCAGCCAGCATGAGAGCAGTGCCGAGGAGGTGGACCTGCTGCTGCAGCACAGGGCCCGTCTGCAGACCGTGCTGCGCCGCAGCAAGCTGTACAAGCGACTTTATTATCAATTCATCCTTGCGGTGATTTAAAAGGAGGCAGCTATGAACCGTACTCTTTTTGCAACCCTGGAGGGCAGGCCCGTCACCCAATACACCCTCACCGCCGGCAATCTGACCTGTGAGATCCTGGATTTCGGCGGCATCATCCGCAGCCTGCGGGTGCCCGACCGGCAGGGCCGGCCGGTGGACGTGGTGCTGGGCTTTGACACCCTGCAGCAGTACCTGGACCACACCTGCTATTTCGGCGCCATGATCGGCCCCTTTGCCAACCGGATCGGCGGCGCCAGCTTCCCCCTGGGCGGGGGGCTTGTGACCCTGCCCGCCAACGAGGGGGCCAACAGTCTCCACAGCGGCCCGCTGGGCTTTGATCGCCGCCTCTTCACCCCGGTGGCGCAGACGGAGGACACCCTTCGCCTGGCCATCGACTGGCCCGACGGCGACAGCGGCTTCCCCGGCCCCATCCACGCGGAGATCACATATCTGCTCACCCCGGCGGGGCTGGAGCTCCGGTATGAGGCCCGCTCCGCCCGGGACACTGTGGTGAATCTCACCAACCACAGCTATTTCAATCTCTCCGGCCACGATGCCGGCCCGGTGACGGACCAGTGGATCTGCCTGGCGGCGGATCACTTCACCCCCACCGACGCCCACTCCATCCCCACCGGTGAGCTCCGCCCCGTGGAGGGCACCCCCATGGATCTGCGCCGGCCCCTGCCCATCGGCCAGCGGATCGACGAGGACGACCTGCAGCTGCGCCAGGCCGGCGGCTATGACCACAACTGGGCCGCCGACGGGGCAGGCACCCTGCGTCCCATTGCCCGGGCAGGCAGCCCCCGCACCGGCATCACTCTGACCTGTCTCACCGACCAGCCCGGGGTGCAGTTCTACTCCGGCAACTATGTGCCCCAGGGCCTTGCGGGCAAGGACGGGGCGGTGTACGGCCGGCGCCACGGCTTCTGCCTGGAGACCCAGACCTATCCAGATGCCCCCAACCACCCGGACTTCCCCAGCGCCCTGCTCCGGGCGGGAGAGACCTACCGCCGCACCACTTCCTACCGCTTTGCCGCGGAATAATCGGAGGGGAGACAGCGATCATGGGCTATGACGAGGTACAACAGGCTGCTTCCTGGCTGCAAAGCCGGACCCAAAAGCGGCCCACCGCCGCGGTGATCCTGGGCAGCGGCCTGGGCTCTGTGGTGGACGCCATGGAGGACAAGGAGGTCTTTGCCTACGCGGACATCCCCGGCTTCCCCAAAACCCAGCTCAAGGGCCACGCCGGCCGGCTGATTCTGGGCCGGATCGGCGGGCAGACCGTGGCGGCCATGCAGGGTCGGTTCCACTACTATGAGGGCCTGGGGATGCAGGCCGTCACCTTTCCCATCTACGTCCTGCGGGCGCTGGGGGTGGAACGGCTGATTGTGACCAACGCCTGCGGCGGCATCAACCGGGACTTTGTCCCCGGGGATCTGATGCTGATCACCGACCATCTCAATCTCACCGGCCTGAACCCCCTGATCGGGGAGAACGACGACCGGCTGGGCCCCCGCTTCCCGGACATGACCGAGGCCTATTCCCGCCGGCTCCTGGCCCTGGCGGAGCAGACCGCCGGCGAGCTGGGGCTGGAATGCCGCCGGGGGGTGTACGCCTTCTTCACCGGCCCCTGCTTTGAGACCGCAGCGGAGATCCGCGCCCTGGCCGTGCTGGGGGCGGACGCCGTGGGCATGTCCACCGTGCCGGAGGTGGTGGTGGCCAACTACCTGGGCATGGAGGTGTTGGGCGTGGCCTGCATCACCAACATGGCCACCGGCATCGCCCCAGAGAAGCACAGCCACGAGGCAGTGCTGGAGATTGCCAACCGCAGCGCCGCCCGCCTGGCGGAGCTGCTGTGCAGGCTCCTGGCCAAATAAACACAGAAAAAAACCCGGGGCACCCTTCCAACACAGAGGGTGCCCCGGGTTTTTTGCGCCGCTGGGCCGGCGCGTGCAGCGCGTCTCGGGGTTAGGCAAATCTGGCCAGCACGGCGGGGGTGCCGTCGGCCTTGACCAGGGCAAAATCGTGAACCTGGCCCGTGCGGTGGAGGAGGGTGAGCACCTCCCCCTCAAAGCAGGGGACCCGGAAGATCAGCTCCACCCGGTCCTGGGGCAGGTCCTTGCGCCGGGCAGTGGACAGCAGACCCAGCATGGCCCGCAGGTAGGCCACGTTGTTCATGTGGCCGCCCAGATCGATGTCGGTGGAGCAGACCCGGTAGCTGCCCACGGTCTCCGCCTGGGAGAAATCCGGGTCCAGCCGGTCAAAGGGGGTGGGGTCCTGGCTCTGGGGGGCCAGCTCCAGCTCCGGGGAGAAGATCCCCTGCATGGGGGCCAGGCGGCCGGTTTGGGTATTCATCACGGCCCACTCGGTCTTGCCCCGGGCCAGCAGCTCCCGGCCGGCATACAGGGCGTAGTCCCGCAGGGCCCGCACCCGCTCCGGGCGGATGGGCCTGGTGACCAGGCGGACCTCCTCCATCATGACCGGCCGGCGGAAGAACTCCATCCGGGTCTTCACCGTCAGCCAGAACAGGCCCCGCTGCTGCATCTCCGCCGCGCCCACCCCCAGAAGCTGGGCGTGGGCGGTGGCAATGTCCATGCACAGGCCAAAGGTGCCGTCCACAGACAGCCGGGCCTCCCAGTCACACAGGCTGGGCAGCACGGTGTGCCGCATCTCATAACTCGCTTCCATGTGATTGTTCCTTTCTATCTTGTAATGCCGTCCAGGCCCTGGGTGTCGGCAAACTGGATGGTCAGCCGGTTGGGCAGGCACACGATGGGGGCCCCGGCGTTTTTCGCCCCGCAGCGGACGCAGTCCTGATCCGGGCAGCTGGCCCCGGTGACAGACACCCTGCCCCCGGCCACGGTGATCTCGTTGTAGCCCCCGGCGTACTCCACCCGCAGGGTCTGGTCGGTGTCCAGGTCCAGCACGGCCACCAGCTGGCCGTCGGAGAGGACCCGGGCGCTCTTTGCCGGGGTGGAGAGCAGATGCTGGGCCAGCACCGCCAGGCACAGCACCAAAAACACCCCGCCCAAAATCAGGATCCAGGTTTTGGTCTTCATCGTGCCGCCACCGTAAAGCTGCAGTTGGAAACCGCCTGGGCCAGGCCCTGGGTCACGGTGACGTTGCCCTCCCGGTCAATGAACACCGCTTCAAAGTCCTCTGCCTGCCGCCACAGGGCCAGGGCGTCCTCCAGCCCCAGCACAAACAGGGCGGTGGCCAGGCCGTCGGCCTCCACGCCGGAATCGCACACCACGGTGACCGAGCGCAGATCCCCCTGTACCGGGCTGGCGGTTTTGGGGTCCAGAATGTGGCAATACCGCACACCCTCGTACTCAAAATACCGCTGGTAGTCTCCCGAGGTGACCACCGCCCGGCTGCCCTCCAGGCTCAGGGTGACCTGGTAGCGCTCCGGGCTTTGCGGGTCGGCAATGCCGATGGTCCAGGGGCTCCGGTCCGGTTTGGTTCCCACGGTCTGGATGTTGCCGCCCAGGGAGAGGATGGCGGCGCAGCCCTGCTCCTCCAGAATGGCCCGGCACAGGTCTGCGGCGTAGCCCTTGGCCAGGGCGCCGAAGTCCAGCTGGGTGTCCGGGGCCAGGGTGATCCGGTCTGCGTCCAGGGTGACCCGGTCCAGACCGATCTGGCCCAGCACCTGGTCCAGCTCATCCTGGGTCGGCACCCGGTAGCTCTCCCCGGTAAAGCCCCACAGCCGTACCGCCGGGCAGACGGTGGGGTCCACGGCCCCGCCGGTGCGGTCGTACAGGGCCTTGGCAGCCTGGCACAGGGCCAGCAGGTGGGGGTCGTCACTCTCCAGCTGGGTGTTCAGCCGGTACAGGGCGCCGCTGCCTGCCGTGGCAGAGAGCTCTGCGTCCAGCTCCAGCAGCTGCTGCTGCAGCTGCTGGGAAACCCGGCCGTCCCGGTCGCCATAGACCCGCAGACTCATCTCAGTGTCCATGGCAAAGAGCACCGTGTCCACCGGGGCCGGGGCGGCGCAGGCGCACAGACCCAGGCACAGGGCCAGCAGCAGGGCAATGCATCGTTTCATAGCTTCCTCCTGTGAATAAACAGGGGGGGACGTCCCGTCCCCCCCGAAGCGTTTGATTTAGTAGACAATGACGGTGGTGCCCACAGGGCAGTTGTAGTAGATGAACTGGCAGCCCGCGTCCGGCATACGGATACAGCCGTGGGAAACCGGCCGGCCCATGGTGGCGTCCACAAAATAGTTGCCGTCATAGGCCTTCAGCATGGAGTGGAAGGCCCGGCCGTCGTTGTCAAAGTCTGACACATGGCTGACGTAGAAGCCGTCGTACTCCCACCGGGAGGCCTTGTACAGGATCCTGGTGTCCTGCACCTTGGTGGGGCGGTTGTTGGCGCCGGAGGCACACTGGTAGGTGCGGTACAGGGTCCAGTTGCCCTTGGACCCGGTGAAGATGTTCACCCGCTGGGTCCACAGGCTGATCCAGATCAGATACCGGCTGGAGGAGCCCAGCTTTTTCACCTGGTTCACGTAGGCCTCTTTCACCGGGGTGGAGTAGTCCCAGGTGACGTAGAACTTCATGTAGCCCTCGCTCACCGGGGTCATGTCGGCCTCTCTGATCCAGCCGGTGACGCCGTCCTTGGTGCGGACGTAGTCCACGCTCACGCCCTGATCCCGCCGGATATAGGTGATATAATAGACCAAGTCGCCCTTGTTCAGCGTCCGGCGGTAGCCGGTGAGCCCGCTGTTGGCGTAGAGATTGGTGGTTTTGTTGATGACGCCCATGACGTTCTGGGTGCGGACGTTCAGGGCCTGGGCGTAGTAGTCGGGCAGGAATTCGTAGTCCAGGAAGAAGGTCTTGACCTGATCCTCCCACCGGACCCGCACCGCCAGAGAGATCTTGTTGCCCTCTTTTGCATAAGCGGACAGATCCACATAGTGGGTGGTGGAAGCGCCCTCGGTGAGATGGAACTTGGGCTGTGCCTCAATGATGTTGCCGTTCATATACCAGTACAGCTCCACATCCCGGTCCACAGGGATATTGCTGAACTGGAAGGAGGCGGTGATGGTGGGAGCGGTGACCTTCAGCTTGCCGCTGTCGGTCTGCTTGCCGTTCAGATAGGTGATGCCGTAGTCAATCTCGTTGTAGGTGGTCCAGCCCGGGCAGGTGTTGGTGCCGCCGGGGGCCCGCTGGTGGATCACATTGACCCATCCGGAACCGGAGGTCTTGGTGTCGGCAGCGTTTTGAATCAGGTTGGACACCTCACCGTGGACGATCAGCTCACAGCCCTGGGCGTAAAGGGCAACCTCATCGGCCGTGACACCCTTTTGCAAGGTGACGGGGCCGGACCAGGCGGCAATCCGGGGCACGCTGCCGGATGCAATCTCCAGGCTCTCACTGTTCTCCACGGTCTTTACGCCGGCCAGATTCTTCAGCATGGCGGGCCGCAGCAGCACCAGGGTGCCGATGCTGCAGCCGTCAAAGTCCAGCTCCACCGGGCCGTAGCCCTGGATCACCAGCCGGCCTGTCACAGTGATATGGTCCAGCTTGATCTGTCCTGCCTCGTTGGAGAGCAGCAGGTTGCCCTGCACCGTGGTGCCGGCGGGGATCTCGTCGGCGTGAAGGGCAAAGTCGCCGTCGACCTGGGCGGGGATGGTGCCGTCAATGTCCTGGGCAAAGTTATAGAACACCTGGGCCAGCTCCTGCCGGGTGATGTAGCCGCGTGGATTCAGCTTGCCGTTGCTGCCGTGGATAAAGTCCCCCTGGGCCAGGGCGGAGATGGAGGGCACCGCGTAGTCGCTGATTTGCAGCCAGTCGGTGAAGCCCAAAATGCCGGCCCGGGTGTTGGTGTTCACGCCAAAGATACGGGCCATAAGCACAAAGGCCTGCTCTCTGGTCAGCCGGGCTGTGGGGCTCATGGTGGAGCTGCTGGTGCCGTTGACGATTTTTAGGGCGGCGGCCCGGGCAATGGGGTCGTGGAACCAGACCCCCTCCGGCACGTCGGTGTAGGCGCTGATGTCCGCGGTGGTCTGGGTGTCCAGCATCCGCATAATCATGGTGATGGCCTCGGCCCGGGTGGTGTAGTCCCCGGGGCAGAGCCCGGCGTTGCCCTTGCCGTTCAGCAGACCGGTCCGCAGGGCAAACAGCAGGGCCGGCCGGGCCCAGTTGTTGGGCACGTCGTAGGCCGCAATCAGCTCCTCGTCGGTCATCTCCCGGGCGGGCTTGGGCGCGGGCTCGGTCTGCACGGGCTCGGTCTGCACGGGCTCGGTCTCCACGGGCTCGGTCTCGACGGGTTCGGTCTCCACGGGTTCGGTCTCCACGGGCTCGGTCTCCGCGGGCTCGGTTTCCACGGGCTCGGGCTCCACAGGCTCGGTCTCCGTGACCTGGGGTTCGGGGGCTGTTGTCTCGGCTGCGGGGTCCTCTGCCAGGGGCTGGGCGTAGACCACGCCTGTCAGCAGCAGAATCACGACCAGCAGCGCCGATACCAGACGCATCAGCTGTGTGGCTCGCTTCATAAGTACACTCCTTCCCGGTCGGAGGCCGACCGCTCTTACGTAAATACTACATTGATTATAGCATCTGCCGCACCGCTTTGCAACAAAAAACACCGGGCGGTTTTTACTTTTTTTCTGCCCCGGGCGGCAGCTTTCTCTTTACAAATCCGGGATTCTGGGGTAAAATGGACCCAGATTTCTTTGGTTGGAGGATTCCCATGAAGCATGTATTGCTGCTCAACGGCAGCCCCCATCCCCGGGGCTGCACCTACACCGCCCTGGAGGAGATCCGCGCCCGGCTGGAGAGCCTTGGCATCAGCGCCGAAATCATCGGCATCGGCACCCGTCCGGTCCGGGGCTGCATTGCCTGCGGCGGCTGCGCCGGCAAGGGGGCCTGCGTCGTTGGCGACGACCCCGCCAACGACATTGCCGAGCATATGGCC
This sequence comes from uncultured Clostridia bacterium, assembly GCA_946617435.1. GTDB lineage: Bacteria > Bacillota > Clostridia > Oscillospirales > Oscillospiraceae > JAFRPC01. Next base: position 15,973 of record CAMOKD010000037.1, read on the forward strand.
CGGGCTGACGGCATCATCATCGGCACCCCTGTGTACTATGCCGGGCCCAACGGCGCCCTGCTGGCCCTGCTGGACCGGGTGTTCTACTCCCGGGGCCGCGCCCTGCAGGGCAAGCCTGCCGCCGCTGTGGTGAGCTGCCGCCGGGGCGGCGCCAGCGCCAGCTTTGACCGGCTGAACAAGTACTTCACCATCAACAATATGCCCGTGGTGCCCAGCTGCTACTGGAACTCTGTCCACGGCAACACCCCCGACCAGGTCCGCCAGGATCTGGAGGGCCTGCAGGTGATGCGCACCCTGGCGGACAACATGGCCTGGATGCTGGCGTCCCTGGACAGCCGCCCCCTGCCCGTCCGGGAGGAGCGGATCTACACCAATTTTATCCGTTAAGCCCAAAGGGGCACGCTTCTGCGATTGGAAGCGTGCCCCTTTGGGGGTTTACGGCTCAGCCGCACATACGCAGGATTTCCTCCACATCCGCCGGTCGCAGGGTCCGGAAGCCCCGGAGCTCCCCGCCGGCACAGGCCTTTTGGGCCATAAGGGGGTAGTCCTCCGGCCGGATGCCCAGCTCTGACAGGGTGGAGGCCAGGCCCAGGGTGTCGTAGAAGAAGGTCTCCAGCCGCCGGATGCCGTCCAGGGCCGCGGTCTCGGGGTCCAGGGCCGGGTCGGTGCCCATGACGTTCACGGCAAACCGGGCGATTCTGGGGGCGGTCTGCTCGTTCAGGCACCAGCGCAGCCACCTGGGGGTCAGAATGGCCAGGCCCAGGCCGTGGGTGATGTCATACAGGGCGGAAAGCTCGTGCTCAATGGGGTGGCAGCTCCAGTCCTGGCGCTTGCCCCCGGCCACAAAGCCGTTGATGGCCCAGGAGGAGGCCCACATCAGGTTGGCCCGGGCCTCGTAATCGTCGGGGTGGGCCATGGCCACCGGGGCAAACTTCACCACGGTTTTCAGCAGCCCCTCCATCACGCAGTCCAGGAAGAACAGATCCTCCTCCGGGGTGAAATAGGCCTCAAAGGTGTGACTCATAATGTCCACCGCCCCGCAGGCCGTTTGGTAGGGGCTCACGGAATAGGTGTTGGTGGGGTCCAGGAAGGAGACCTTGGGCAGCACCGGCGGGGCCACCCGGGCCAGCTTATCCCGGGTATCGGGGTTGCTGATGACGCCGGAATTGTCCATCTCCGAGCCTGTGGCCGCCAGGGTCAGTACGGTCACAATGGGCAGGGCCCGGTCGATGGGGGCGTTTTCGGTAAAGAAGTCCCAGGGGTCGGCCTCGGTGCAGGCGCCGGCGGCCATAAACTTGGTGGCGTCAATGGTGGAGCCGCCGCCCACCGCCAGCAGCACGTCAATGCCCTCCTGCTTGCACAGCCAGGCGCCCCGGCGCACAGACTCCACCCGGGGGTTGGGGGCAATGCCGCCCAGTTCGTAAAGGGTCAGGCCCGCCTTGCGGATCTGCTCCGTCACCCGCTGGTAGAGCCCGCTTTTCTTGATGGACCCGCCGCCGTAGGTGAGCAGTACCTTCTTGCCGAACCGGGCCAGCTCCGGCCCCAGGTGCTCCAGCTGGCCGGCGCCGAAATAGACCTTTACCGGGATGTCGTAGACAAAGCTGTTCATAAAGAAAACCTCCCAATCTCTGTTTTTTCGATTGTAGCACACCGGGGCCCTTCTGTCAACGCAAGACACGCTAGAAATACTTCTCTATCTGCCGGGCGCATCCGTCATTTTTCCGGAAAATTCCCCTGAATACCCGCGTTTTTTGATTTTCTACACAAAATCGAAAGAATCATTTTGTGCAGATTGACATTTTCTTTCCCTTGGTAGTATAATATCAAGGTGAAAAACCGGAATTGAAACGAAAACGAATCTGATACAAAGGAGTTATCATCCATGAGAACCATCGGAACCGTTGTTAGAGGCGTACGCGCCCCAATTATCCGCCAGGGCGACGACATCGCCGCCATCACCGCCGAGGCGGTCCGGCAGGCCTGGCAGGAGGCCGGCATCATCCCCAGAGACCGGGATGTGGTGGCCGTCACCGAGTCTGTCGTAGCCAGAAGCCAGGGCAACTACGCCACCGTGGCCCAGATTGCCGCGGACGTCAAGGCCAAAACCGGCGGCGGCACCGTGGGCGTGGCCTTCCCCATCCTCAGCCGCAACCGTTTTTCTCTGCTGCTCAAGGGCATTGCCCGGGCCTGCAAAAAGGTCGTGGTCCTGCTGTCCTATCCCTCTGACGAGGTGGGCAACCACCTGGTGGATCTGGACGCCCTGGATGCTGCCGGCGTGAATCCCTATACCGACGTGCTGACCGTTGCTGACTTCCGCGCCAAGTTCGGCCACATTCTCCACCCCTTCACCGGCGTGGACTATATCGATTTTTACACCGAGCTCATTGAGAGCTGCGGCGCCCAGGCGGAGATCCTGCTGGGCAACCGGGTGCAGACCCTGGTGCCCCTGTGCGACGCGGTAATCACCGCCGACATCCACACCCGCGCCCGCTCCAAGCGGCTGTTGAAGGCCGCTGGCTGCCCGGTGGTTCTGGGCCTGGACGACCTGATGACCGCCCCCGTGGACGAGAGCGGCTACAACGAGACCTACGGTCTGCTGGGCTCCAACAAGGCCACCGAGGAGAGCGTCAAGCTCTTCCCCCGTGACTGCACCCAGGTGGCGGAGCGGATCTCCCGGCTGCTGACCAAGGCCAGCGGCGTCCACATTGAGGCCATGGTCTACGGCGACGGCGCCTTTAAAGACCCCGTGGGCAAGATCTGGGAGCTGGCGGACCCCGTGGTCAGCCCCGGCTACACCGCGGGCCTGGCCGGCACCCCCAACGAGCTGAAGCTGAAGTACCTGGCGGACAACGAATTTGCCGCCCTCTCCGGCGACGAGCTGCGCAAGGCGGTCTCTGACCGAATCCGCGCCAAGACCGGCGAGAGCCTGGTGGGCAACATGGCCGCCCAGGGCACCACCCCCCGGCAGCTGACGGATCTGATCGGCTCTCTGTGCGACCTGACCTCCGGCTCCGGCGACAAGGGCACCCCCATCATTTACATCCAGGGCTATTTTGACAACTACACCAACGAATAAGCCGATCCGCCACCCACGCCCACCACGAAAGGAGACATTATGCTGATTCGCACCCCCAAGGAAGACGTCAAGTACATCCTCTTCAGCCAGGAGCAGATTGCAGACCGGGTCCGGGAGCTGGGCCGGGAGCTGACCGAAAAATTTGACGGCCAGACCCCTCTGATGATCTGCGTGCTGCGCGGCGCCGCCTTCTTCTTCACAGATTTGTGCCGCGCCATGGACGTGAAAATGGACATGGATTTTATCGCCGCCTCCAGCTACTTCAAGGGCACCAAGTCCTCCGGCACGGTGCATCTGCTGAAGGACTCCGGCATCGACATGGAGCACCGCCATGTGGTATTGGTAGAAGACATCATTGACTCCGGCCTGACCCTGGAATACCTGGTCAAGCTCTTTGCCACCCGCAACCCCGCCTCCATCACCACCGTGGCCCTGCTGGACAAGGACGTGGGCAAGCCCGACCGGTTCAATGTGGACTACTACGGCTTTAAGATTCCCAACGAATTTGTGGTGGGCTACGGCCTGGACTACGCGGACTATATGCGCAACCTGCCCTACATCGGCGTGCTCAAGGAAGAGTGCTACGAATAAAACCGGAAAAGGAGATTACCATGCAGGCACTGAAAGACAGAATTCTCACCGAGGGCAAGGTTCTGCCCGGCAACATCATCAAGGTAGACGGCTTTTTGAACCATCGGGTAGACTGCGCCTTTTTGGGCGACCTGGCCGATGAATTCGCCCGGATTTTTGACCTGTCCCAGGTGGATCTGGTCATGACCGCCGAGGCCAGCGGCATTGCCCTGGCTGCGGTGTGCGCTGCCCGCTGGGGCAAGCCCATGCTCTTTGCCAAGAAGGCCAAGTCTGATAACATCGAGGGCGGCCTGTATCAAAGCGAGATCATGTCCTACACCTACAACAAAAAGGTGACTCTGATTGTCTCCAAGCAGTGGCTCACCCCCGGCACCCGGGTGCTGATCGTAGACGACTTTATGGCCCGGGGCGAGGCCATCCGCGGCCTGTGCGAGCTGGTGGAGAAGGCCCAGGCGGAGCTGGTAGGCGTGGGCATTGCGGTGGAAAAGGGCTTCCAGGGCGGCGGCGACCGGCTGCGCAGCATGGGCGTCAACTATCACGCCCTGGCGGTCATTGAAAAGGCAGAGCCCGGCGCCATTGAGTTCCGGCCCGACGACGTTTAACCCGTGGGGCGGCGATGGCCGCAGCCCGGAAAGACCAAATACAGGAGGATATAACGGAATGAATTACAACAGCAATCACAGACCCGAAACCATGCAGCGCATTACCACCCCGGAGCTGGCAAGCGCCTTCATCGACGCGCAGATTGCCGCCCTCCGTGCCCAGATCGGGGACAAGCGGGTGCTGCTGGCTCTGTCCGGCGGAGTGGATTCCTCCGTGGTGGCCGCGCTTCTGATCCGCGCGGTGGGCAAGCAGCTGGTGTGCGTCCACGTCAACCACGGCCTTCTGCGCAAGGGCGAGCCCGAGCAGGTCATCCGGGTGTTCCGGGATGAACTGGGGGCGGAGCTGATCTACGTTGACGCGGTGGACCGTTTCCTGGACGCCCTGGCCGGGGTATCCGACCCGGAGCAGAAGCGGAAGATCATCGGCAAGATCTTCATTGACGTCTTTGCCGAGGAGGCCAGAAAGCTGGACGGCATCGAGTTTTTGGGCCAGGGCACCATTTACCCCGACATTCTGGAGTCTGACGGGGTGAAGTCCCACCACAACGTGGGCGGTCTGCCCGAGGATCTGAACTTTGAGCTGGTTGAGCCGGTAAAGCTGCTGTACAAGGACGAGGTCCGTGTGGTGGGCAAGGCCCTGGGCCTGCCGGACAACATGGTCTACCGTCAGCCCTTCCCGGGCCCCGGCCTGGGCGTGCGGTGTGTCGGCGCCATCACCCGTGACCGGCTGGAGGCCGTGCGGGAGTCCGACGCCATCCTGCGGGAGGAGTTTGCGGCCAACGGCCTGGCGGGCCAGGTGTGGCAGTACTTCACTGTGGTGCCGGATTTCAAGACCACCGGCATTCTGGACGGCAAGCGGACCTATGACTGGCCCGTGGTAATCCGTGCGGTGAACACGGTAGACGCCGTGACCGCCGAGCCCGCCGAGCTGAGCTTTGCCCTGGTGCAGCACATTGTCAAGCGCATCACCGCCGAAGTCCCCGGCGTAAACCGCGTCCTCTGGGACGTGACCCCCAAGCCCACCGCCACCATCGAGTGGGAATAATGCAGGTTTTGGCTTAAAATGTGCTGAATGATCCTGAATAGCTTTATACAGCAGGCATTCTTCGGAGTGCCTGCTGTATTTATGTTATCAGTGCTGATAACAATTTGATAACTATATATTGTGTTGCGAAATGTGCATAGGTTCATGATAGACGGCTGCTCTATTATTTCTTTTATCCGCAAAGCATGAAAATCTTACTGCCAGTAGGAAAAATAAAATCCGATTGATACGACTGGTCCGTTGAATTTCCGGTTCCGATGCTTTATAATCATTTACAGAAGTACAAAGGAGGTGGGCAAATGAAGATGATGCTGGCAGAAAACATCCGCGCTTTCCGCAAGGAACGGTCGCTGACCCAGGAGCAGCTTTCCGAGG
>CAMOKD010000038.1:0-21433 GCA_946617435.1 uncultured Clostridia bacterium
TCTGGCGCAATTCCTGCACGGAACATTCTTCAATCTTTCTATGGGAGTTCAGTATGAGCGGCGAGAAAAACCCTCTGTCACAGCGGGGCAGGCCCGCGCATATACTGATGCCGGTGATGCAATCCCCGAATCTTTTGCAGGAGGGACCGAAATGACACTGACCCGATATTTTTTAGGGGCAAACACGCCCCAGGGCTTTCGCTCGGCCTATGACGCACTGTTTGACGACCCCCGGATCCGGCAGCTGCTGATTTTGAAGGGCGGACCGGGCTGCGGCAAATCCACCCTGATGCGGGCCCTGGCTGCCGAGGCGGAGGAGATGGGCCTGGACCGGGAGGAGATCCTCTGCTCCTCAGACCCCGACTCTCTGGACGGGTTGATCGTGCCGGCGGCGGGGCTGGCCCTGGTGGACGGCACCGCCCCCCATGTGGTGGAGCCCCCCCTGTGCGGATGCGGAGCTTCTTATGTAAACCTCGGAGTCTGCTATCAGCCTGCCGCTGCCGCGCGCAGGGCCCCGCTGCTGCGCCGGGCCAAGGAGAAGAACGCCGCCTGCTACGGGCCGGTCTACGCCGCCCTGGCCGCTGCCGCCGCCCTGGAGAGGGCCATGGCCCTGGCCCTGGGCGAGGTGGAGCCGGTGCTGGAGGGCTGCCTGGAGACCCTGGCCGAGCCCCAGCCCGCCCCCGCCGACGCCCAGGGCCGGGTGCTGCGCCGGTTTGACCGGGCCGTCACCCCCAAGGGACTGCTGGTGCAGCCCCCGGAGGCGACGAAGGTGTGGCAGATCCGGGACGACTTCGGCCTGTCCGGGGCGGTGCTGGCCCGGCTGGAGCGGCGGTACGTCCGGCTGGGCTACACGGTGATCTCCGCCGCGGACCCCCTGGCCCCCGACAATCCCGCCAGTCTCACGGTGCCGGCGCTGGGGCTGTGCTACGTGCGCTGCAGCACCCTCTTCCCTGCCCCGGCCCCCGGGCTGCGGGTGGCGGACCTGGACGGGGCGGTGCTGGCCGGGCAAAAGCCCCAGGTGCTGGACGCCTTGCGCACCCTGGCGGAGCTGCGAAACCGGACCGTGGACCAGGCCGTTGTGTGGCTGGCCCGGGCCAAGCGCCACCACGACACCCTGGAGCGGCTGTACCGCCCGGCGGTGGACTTTGCCAGGGTGGAGACCATTGCCCGGGACCTGCGCCAAAGGCTGCGGCAGGCCCTGTAATCCGCCCAAAACCACCGTTGCAAATCCGGTAAAAACCGCCTATAATAGAGACAGAATACGGAGGTGCGTTATGGCGGGCTTATATGATTCTGTGCGATACTTAAAGGGCGTGGGCGAGACCCGGGCCAAAATACTGGCGGGGCTTGGCATCCAAACCCTGTATGATCTGCTCTCCCATTTTCCCAGGGCCTACGAGGACCGGACCAGGGTGGTGCCCATTGCGGAGCTGCAGGTGGGAGAGCCCGCCTGCTTCCGGGGCTTTGTGACCTCCGGCCCCAGGACTGCCCATATCCGCAAGGGGCTGGATCTCACCAAGCTCACCGTGGCCGACGAGACCGCCCGGATGCACCTGACCTTTTTTAACCAGCGCTATGCCGCCGAGGGGCTGGTTTACGGCAGGGAGTACTACTTTTACGGGGCGGTAAACGGGGATTACCTGGGCTTTCAGGTGACCAACCCGGTGTTTGAGCCCGTGGAGCAGGCCGGGGTGCTGACCCGGCGAATCATGCCCATCTACCCCCTCACCGCCGGGCTCAGCAACGGGCTGATGACCAAGACCATCCGCCAGGCCCTGGACGCCTGCGCCGGTCAGCTGCCGGAGCTGCTGCCCCAGGCCCTGCGCCGGGCCTATGACCTGGCGGACGTGGGCTATGCCTATGAAAATCTCCACGCGCCCAGGTCCATGGAGGATCTGGACCGGGCAAGGCGGCGGCTGATCTTTGAGGAGTTCTTCCTCTTCTCCGTGGGCCTGGGCCTGATGCGGAACCAGCGGGGCAGCCGGCCCCGGCCCCCCTTTACCAGGCTGGAGCTGCAGCCCTTTTATGACGCCCTGCCCTTCACCCTCACCGGGGCCCAGCAGCGGGCCATCGGGGAGATGATTGCCGACCTGAAAAAGCCCACGGCCATGAACCGGATGGTCCAGGGCGACGTGGGCAGCGGCAAGACCATGGTGGCGGCGGCGGCAGCCTATCTGGCCTGGCAGAACGGGGTGCAGGCCGCCCTGATGGCCCCCACCGAGCTGCTGGCGGAGCAGCACGCCCGCTCCCTCTCCGCCCTGCTGGAGCCCCTGGGGCTGCGGATCACCCTGCTGACCGGCTCTATGACCCCGGCCAGCAAAAAAGAGGTGCGCCGGCAGCTGCGGGACCACGAGACGGACTTTGTCATCGGCACCCACGCCCTGATTGCCGACGCCACGGATTTTTCCGACCTGGGCATGGTGATTGCCGACGAGCAGCACCGCTTTGGCGTGGCCCAGCGGGCCGCCCTGGCCCAAAAGGGGGCAAACCCCAACCTGCTGGTGATGTCCGCCACCCCCATCCCCCGGACCCTGGCACTGATCCTCTACGGCGACCTGGACCTTTCTGTCATTGACGAGCTGCCCCCCGGCAGACAGACCATCGATACCTTCCTGGTGGGAGAGGATATGCGGGCCAGAATCAACGCCTTTTTGCGCAAGCAGGTCCAGGCGGGCCACCAGTGCTACGTGGTCTGCCCGGCCATTGAGGAGGATGAAACCGAGAGCCTGAAATCCGCCCAGGCCTGGGCCGAGACCCTGCAACAGGTGGTCTTTGCCGACCTGCAGGTGGATTTGGTCCACGGAAAGATGAAGGCCGCCGAGAAGGAGGCGGTCATGCGCCGGTTTGTGGAGGGCCGGACCCAGATCCTGGTGTCCACCACGGTGATTGAGGTGGGCGTGGACGTGCCCAACGCCACGGTGATGGTGGTGGAAAACGCCGACCGCTTCGGTCTGAGCCAGCTGCACCAGCTGCGGGGCCGGGTGGGCCGGGGCAGGGACAAGTCCTACTGCATCCTCTTTACCTCCAACCAGAACCCGGAAACCCTGGCAAGACTGAAGGCCCTGTGCAAAACCAACGACGGCTTTGAAATCGCCCGGCAGGATCTGGCCCTGCGGGGACCCGGAGACTTTTTCGGCACAAGGCAGTCCGGGCTGCCGGTATTTAAGGTGGGCAGCCTGGAGCTGGATATGACCACCCTGAAGCAGGCCCAGCAGGCCGCGGAGGAGTTCCTGACCGCAGACTTTGACCGCGACGACCCCGCCTGGCAGCCCCTGCTGGAGCGGATCGGCGTCCTTTTTGCCCAGTCTGACGGCTCCATCAACTGAGAGGAAACGCCGGCGGTTGACAGAATTTCCGGAATAATCCCATCCGGAAGAGAGTTTTTCACACAATCCACAGGGTTTTCCACCGAGTGCGGCAGGCAAAAGCCCGAGTTTTCCACGAATTTTCAGGGATTTCCCCCAGGCGGTGGAAAAATGGTAAAGAATTGTAAATTGTTGACATAATCCTTGTAACCTCCTGTTTCCGATCTGCGGAAAGAATTTCGCATGGAAAAACTGCCCCGGATTAAGGTTCCATTAAGTCCGGGGCGGTATGCTTCTGCCAGGGCCGGGAGGCAACCCGGCCCGGAAAGGGAGGGATTTGCCATGAACACCAATTGGAGGCTCCGGCTGCTGGCCGGACTGCTGGCGGGGCTGCTGACGGGCTGCGCCGCCGTGGCCGGGCCGGTCCCGGAGACCGGGCAGACCGCAGTGACGGAGGAGCTGCACGTCTACTGCTTCCAGGCGGGCAAGGCCGACGCCTTTCTGCTTTGGAACAGCACCATGGCGGTGCTGATTGACACCGGCGAGAGCGGCTTTGGCAAGGTGATCCTGGCCAAGCTGGAGGAGCTGGGCATTGCAAAGCTGGACGCGCTGATCATCACCCACTTTGACAAGGACCATGTGGGCGGGGCCAAAAAGGTGCTGGAATCCGTGTCCGTGGACCTGGTGCTACAGAGCAACTGCCCAAAGGACGCCAGCGCCTACCACAAGTATGTGGCCGCCCTGGAGGCCGCGGGGCTGGAGGCACAGACCCTGCGGCAGAGCTGCACCCTGACCTATGGAGACGTGACCCTCACCGTGGACCCCCCTGCCCTGGAGACCTATGCCGAGGACGCCAGCAACAACTCCTCGCTGATTGTGTCGGTGCAGCACGGGGCGGACCGGCTGCTCTTTGCCGCCGACGCCCAGGAGGCCCGGCTGAAGGAGCTGCTGGGCAGCGACCCCGGCAGCTATGCCTTTTTAAAGGTCCCCTACCACGGCCGCTGGCAGAGCCTGCTGCCCGCCCTGGTGGAGGCCACAAGCCCGGAAATCGCGGTGATCACCGCTTCCGACGAGGAGCCGGAGGATCCCCAGACCCTGGCCCTGCTGGAGCAGTACGGGGTGACCACCCTGCTCACCCGCAGGGGGCCCGTGCTGGTAAAGAGCACCGGCAGCGGGGTGACGGCTGATTATGTCAACTGATCCAGGGCAAAGAAATACCGGCCGGAGCATTTCCGGTCGGTATTTCTTTTGGGCGTTTAGTTGCCGTTGAGCTCAAACTCATCCTCGGGCATGGGGCCCTTGGGCGTGCCCTTGGTCTTGTAGTTCTGCAGCAGGTCTGTAATGGCCGCCTCAAACTTGCCCACACAGCCGCTGGAGAGGAACCTGGAGTGGCTGGTGATGCTGGCGGGCAGCTCCAGCAGGCAGCTGTCGTAGCCCAGGCTGTAGGCCGCCCAGGCGGAGAAGTATCCGCTGCCGCCGGAGAGGCTGGCATAGGAGTTGCCCGGGAACTGCTTGTAGAAGGCCTTGTACAGGGTGCCCTTGCCGGCGCTGGTGATGATTTGCCCCAGCCAGCCGTGGACGTCCACCAGGATGTTCTTGCCGTCGCCCTTGACGCTGCGGACGAAATCTGCAATGGCCCGGGCCTCCTTGCACTGCAGGGGGGTGGTGCCGTTGAAGTTGCGGCTACCTGTGCGGGCCTGGAAGTTGTAGGGGAAGCAGCGGTTCATATCGATGCCCTTGGTGGTCAGCAGATTGCCGGACAGGTCGTAGTAGGTGGTGGTGCAGCGGCCGGGGCCGTTGTGGGAGTTGCCCAGATACAGACCGTCAGGGTTCATGCAGCGCAGGACGTACACCGTCCAGTCGCCGTCCGCCACCAGGTTGTAGTTGGTCTCAAGATAGGCCCGGACCTGATCGGCCAGATAGACCAAATCGCCGCCGTCCCGGGCCCAGTTATCCTCCCAGCCGTGGATGGCAAAGCCCAGCACCATCACGTTTTTGCCGCTGCCGAAGCGGTAGGCGGTGAGGGCATACTTGCCGGAGCCGCTGACACCGTACTGAATCTTTTCGATGACCTGGGCCTTCTCCAGGGTGAAGCGGAGCCTGGCATCCGGCAGCACCAGCCGGGTGAGCAGGGCCGCCAGCTCCGCCCGGGTGATGTTGTCATAGGCGTGGGCGGTGCCGTATTTGTCAGAGCCCTGCATAATGCCGGCCCGGTAGAAGGTGAGCAGGGTGTCGTGGTAGAAGTTGGTCTCGGGCACGTCGGGGATGGCGTCCACCTCGTTGATGGGCGCAAGCTCCTTGCCCTCCAGGGCCCGGTAGAGGAACAGGGCCACGTCCCCGCGGATGGCGGGCACTTGATAGTCCTGCCGGGGATGGACCAGGATGCCGTACTCCAGGGCCTTTTCCACGTAATACTCCCACCACCTGCCGGTGTGGGGCTGGGGCGGCAGATCGTAGTACTTTTCGTAGACCTCTACGGCCACCTTCAGCGCCTGGGCGTAGGTCACGGAGCCGGCAGGCTGATAAGTGGTGGGGCTGACGCCGTTGAGAATGCCCAGCTCCTGCTGGATTGCCACGTAGCGGTAGTACCAGGCCTCGGCGGGCACGTCGGTGAAGGTGCACAGGGGGCTCTCACTGACCTGCTCGGTAAAGGCCCGCATATCCCCGTTTTTAAACTGGAACCGCCCCCGCAGGCCGGGGTTGATGACGCCGCTGAGAATCTTTACCAGCTCCGCACGGGTGGCGTTGGAGGCGGGGCGGAAGCTGCCCTTCTCGTCGCTGCCGGAGAGCACGCCCGCCCGGTACAGGGTGAGAATGGCCGGCAGATAGGGGTTGGAGGTCTCCACATCCGGCAGGCGGCTGACCCAGTTGATGGGCTCCAGCTCCTTTTCGGGCAGGATGCGGGCAAAAATGGCCGCAGCCTGGTCCCGGCGGACCGGGGCGGTGAAGTTTTCGCAGCCCCCGGGGATCAGATCGTAGGACTCCGCCCGGGTCACGTAGGGCAGATACCAGGGCGAGCCCTGGGTGGCTGCGGCATCCGGGGTGATGGAATAGTACCGCTCATAGGCCCGCACGGCCAGGGTGATGGCCTCGGCCAGGGTCATGTTGTCCATGGGGTGGAAGGCCGTGGGGCTCTTGCCATTGATGATGCCAAGGCTGGCGCCGTAGGCCACATAGCTGTAGTACCAGGCGTTTTCCGGCACGTCGGCAAAGGGACATTGGATCTGGTCCTCCGGCAGGACAAAGACCTCCATGCTGCCCTCGAGGGGGCCGGCAGGCTGGGTTGGCACAGGCTCGGTGGTCACAGGGTCGGTCTCCATGGGGTCGGTCTCCACGGGGTCAGTGGCCACAGGGTCGGTCGCCACAGGCTCGGTCTCCACAGGGTCGGCCTCGGTGGCGGCGGCGGGCAGTGCAAACAGCTGCAGCAGCAGCGCCGCCAGCAGCAACAGCACCAGAATAGAACGTTGTTTACGCATGGGTTACTCCCTTCCGTCGTCGGGCTCATCCAGGCGGAGATTCACGCCGTTGAGCTCGACGCCTTCGTCAATATTGATCAGCAGGAACTTGGTCCCGCCCAGTTCACGCAGCTGTACCAGGTCGCCCCGGTCGGGATTGACCTTGACGGTCACGTCCGGGGTTTTGTACTCCAGCTGGGAGGCGTTCAGCAGATTCTGCGGGGGCAGCTCGCTGTCGGTGCCGAAGGAGGTCTCATAATTGACCCGGAAGCTGGCTGCCCGGGGCTCGGAAACCCCCGCCTGCTCCAGAATCCGGCTGACCTCCTGGCAGGACACCCGCAGGGGCTCCTCGGCCCGGGCCTCCTTGTGCAGCTGGGTCATCTCCCGCAGGGCAGTGTGCACCGCCTGGACCACCTGGGGCCGGCACTCCTCCTCCAGGGATTCGGTAAGCACCTGGCGGAAGCTGTCGGTCTGAGCTCCCAGGGCCATGGGGGGCTTGGTGTGGAACACCGCGTCTACAAACTCGGGATAGCCGGTGTCCTTGTTGCGGTTGTAATACAGGGCCCCGTAAAGATTGGCCGCCCGGTCGTCAAAGGCCGGGAAAAGGAAGCCCAGCTCCGGCGCGGCCACCACCTGGTCCGCCCCCCGGTTGTGGAAGGCCTGCTCGGCGCTGTCATAGCGGAGCACGGGGGTGGTCTCCTTGACCGGGCAGATGGAGCAGACTACATAGGAGAACTGGGTGTCGCCGCTGTCGGCCTGGTCCAGGCCGTCCCGGGAGCGGAAGGGCACGTCGTAGCAGTCAAAGGCCAGGAGAATGAGATAGCTCTTCTCCGGGATCCGCAGGGCGCCGGCCACGGTTTGGTAAAAGCGGTCCAGCACCTGGGGGTCGCTCAGCCGGGTGTCCCGCAGCTGCATGAGCAGCTTGTGCTCGGGGCTGTCCACCACCTGGGCGGTGGAGAAGACGATGTCGGTGAGGGTTTTGCCCAGGGTGCCGGAGATGCCCTTTTTTAACAGCTCCAGGTACTTCTCCTGCTCCTCCACCGGCAGCAGACCCATGGAATCCTCAAAGGTGGTCACAATCTCGCCGAACTGGTTTACGTAACATCCATGTATTTTCCCGATGCTGTTCCGGTCCTGACGGAAGCGGCGGCGCAGCTCGGAGACTTCTTTGTCGATCATATTTGGTATACCTCGCTGGAAATGGGATAAAAATCGCCGGATTACCTTTTATTATAACATACTCCCTATGAGATTTCCAGCTTTTTTTCGCACTGCAGGCAAAAGCCCTCCCGGGGAGCCGGGAGGGCTGGGTGCGGCGGCTCAGTCGGGGTCGGTGCGGTCGGGCTCTTCAAACAGGCCGGGGAGGATCATCTCGGTGGATTGAAGGTCCTCCGGCCGGCTTTCGAAGTAGTACTCCACCCGGATCAGCGGATTCACCAGCTCGTCGCCGAAGTACACGCTGTAGCCCTCCAGGGCCACCCGGCGCAGCACCAGGGTGTCGTGTTCGGCATAGGAGGTCATGTAGCTGAGCAGCCGGTCCAGGTCGGAGGCGTCGATCATCCGGCAGTCCCCGTCGGGCTGGGCGACGGCCCGGGTGAGATAGTTGTTGGCCTCGCAGACGGTGCCGTCGGGCAGAACGGTGACGGTAAAGGTCTGGACCGTCAGATCCTCCAGGCGGCTGTCGCCGCAGGAGACGGGCAGCTCCAGCCCCGGCTGGGCGGTGAGCTGCTGGCGGCTGCAGCTGTCACTGACAAAGCAGTAGACCCTGGCGGGCACCACGGTGTCGCCCTGGGTGAAGTCCCCCACCAGGTAGCTGCACTCTGTGTCCTGCGTTTGCGCCAGGCGGAGCTCCCCGGTCAGGCCCGCAAAGCGGGCCACAAAGTCCCGGGCGGCCTGCTCCATGGCGGCCTCCTCCGGCTGGGCGGACAGGGCCCGGATCACGCCCTCCCGCCCCGGGAAGAGGGTGAAGCAGAACCGGCCGGTGACAGAGGAGGCGGAGAGGTTGGCGCTGCCGTCCATGCTGTCGCAGAACCAGTTGCCGTAGCCGCCGTGGGCGGTCTCCAGGTCCAGGGCAAGGCTGCCGGCCCCGGGCAGGATGCCGGCCAGATATTCGTCCAGCAGGGCCGGCACCCGGTAGGCCCCCTCCAGGGGGGCGTAGCGGTAGACCTGCACCCGGCCGGACTGGGCAAAGACCTCACCCTCCAGCCGGTAATTGTTGACCGGGTATTCCTGGGGCCACTCCTCCTCCCCCTCCAGGTCCCCGTCCAGGGCCATGGCGTGGTATTGGGTCAAGATCCAGTCGTCGCCGGTGTACTGCACCCGGGCCCAGCCTGTGGCAATCCGGCGCAGGCTGCCCTGCACCGCCAGCAGCTCAGACTGCCGGTAGTCCATGGTCTCATACTGGGCCATCCGGCCCTCCTGCCAGTCCTCCTCCGGGGCCTGGTAGACGGTGAGGCGGACCTGATACTCTGTGGCCCCGTCCAGCTGCTCCTCCAGCTCCACGCCGCCGCAGACCGCAAAGGCGGGGTAGCTGTCTCCGTCCGCAGCGGGGAACCAGAGCTTGTCCTGCCGGTACAGGAATTCGCCCTCCGGATCCTCCAGGTCCTCCCCCGGGGCCACCTGGGCGGCGAACAGGTCCAGCAGGATCTCGTTGACCCGGTCCAAGGTCATGACCTCCCAGGAGGCGCCGTCCAGGCTCTCGTAGACGGGCTTCTCGCCCCGGAGCTTTTCATACAGGTGGGCAAAGCGGACCAGCTCCGCCGAGGTCTGGGCTTCCGGCTCCCAACGAAGGCGCCCCTGTTGGGCCACGGCGGTCAGCAGCCGGTTCAGCCGGGCCTGGCTCTGCTGCAGCTCCATGGTGTGGGAGAGGGTGTCGGTCTCCCCGGGGGCGGTTTCGGTGAGGGCGGCGGTATCCGCCGGGAGAATGACCCCCGCCGGGAGATCCCCCCCCGCAGGCGCGGCCCGCCGGCCCAGCAGGCGAAACAGGCCGAAGCCCCCTGCCCCCAGCACCGCCACGGCCGCGGCGGCGGCCAGGCCCTGCTTCCAGGGAAAGGGTCTTTTCTTTGTTTTCATCACAATGGTCTCCTCTTCGCCGGCGGGGGCCGGCGCATCCTTTCCGTCAGGGGCGAGCCTGACGTAGTCGTCCTCGAAGCTGTCCAGCAGATCGGTAATCCGTACCTTCATGGCAAGTCCTCCTGACATAAAAATTCTTTCAGGGCCAGGCGGCCCCGGTGCAGCCGGGAGCGCACGGTGGATTCCGGCATCTCCAGGGCGGCGGCAATGACGGCGGTGGGCTGGAGATAGTAGTAATACCGCAGGAAGATCTCCCGGTCGCCGGGCTTCATGGCCCGGACGGCCTGCCGCACCCGCTGGGCAAGCTCCTGCTCCATGGCCCGCTCCTCCAGGGGCAGGGTCCCGTCGGGGATGTCCAGGGTGTCCAGATCCATGGGCAGCTCCCGCCGGGCCCGGAGCCAGCTTTTGGCCTTGTTCCGGGCGGCGGCCGCAAGATACTGCTTCAGCTTGCCGGGCCGGATGGCCTGAGCGCTGCGCCAGACGGAATAAAACGTGTCTGCGCAGAGCTCCTCCACATCGGCATAGGTGCCGGTGCCGGAGACCATGGCCGACAAAATGGTGCAGACGTAGGACTGGTACCGGTTGCGGAGCTCGCCCAGGGCCTCCTCCTCTCCCCGCTGCATACGGCGGATCAGGGTGGCATCCAGCATGCGCTCACCTCCTTCTGTCAATCATAACGCCGGTTCGGGGCGGAATGTTGCATCCGCCGGCAAATTTTTTTCTTTTATTCTAGCGGGCCGGACAGAGAATGTCAATCCGCGGGGAAACTTCCGCCGGGTGCTTGCATGTTGGCAGGGACGGTGGTATAATATGGACATCAAACCAAAGGAGCTGAGCGCATGAAAACTCTTCTGAAAAACGGCACGGTGGTCAACGCCTCCGGGTCCAAGGTCACAGACGTGCTGATCTGCAACGACAAGATCAAGGTCATGGGCGAAAACCTCCAATCCGACGACGCCCGGGTGGTGGACTGCACCGGCAAGCTGCTGATGCCCGGCTTTATCGACGCCCACACCCACTTTGACCTGGACGTGGCCAACACCACCACCGCAGACGATTTTTACACCGGCGGCAAGGCGGCGCTCCGGGGCGGCACCACCCTGGTCATCGACTTTGCCTGCCCCAACAAGGGCGAGAGCCTGCAGTACGGGCTGGACCTGTGGCACAAGAAGGCCGACGGCCGCACCGCCTGCGACTATGGCTTCCACATGACCATTGACGACTGGAACGAGTCCATCCGGGCAGAGATCCCCAGGATGCTGGAGCAGGGCGTCTCCTCCTTCAAGATGTACCTGACCTACCCCGCCATGATGATCGGCGACGGGCAGATGCTGATGGCCCTGCAGGAGTTGAAAAAATACGGGGCCCTGGCCGGCGTCCACTGCGAAAACGCCGGGATGATCGACGCCCTGATCGCCGAGCACAAGGCCGCCGGCCACCTGGACCCCTCCGCCCATCCCCAGTGCCGGCCCGATCTGATGGAGGCCGAGGCCGTGGGCCGGCTGCTGAAGATGGCCTGTGTGGCGGACACCCCGGTGATCATTGTCCACCTGACCTGTGAGGCCGCCCTGAAGGAGGTGGAGGCCGCCCGGGCCCGGGGCCAGAAGGTCTACGTGGAGACCTGCCCCCACTACCTGCTGCTGGACGACAGCCTGTACAGCCAGCCGGACTTTGCCGGGGCCCGGTACGTCTGCGCCCCGCCCCTGCGCAAGCCCGCCGACGAGGCCCGGCTGTGGCAGGCCCTGGCAGAGGGCGAAATCCAGACCGTGTCCACCGACCACTGCAGCTTTACCCTGAAGCAGAAGGAAATGGGCCTGGAGGACTTTACCAAAATCCCCGGCGGCCTGCCCGGGGTGGAGACCCGGGGCGAGCTGATGTACCACTACGGCGTGGCCCAGGGCCGGATCAGCCGGGAGAAGCTGGTGGAGGTCCTCAGCGCCAACCCCGCCAAGCTCTACGGCGTGTGGCCCAGAAAGGGCGTGCTGCAGCCGGGCAGCGACGCGGACATCGTGGTCTTTGACCCCAACCGGCCCCACACCATCACCGCGGCGGATCAGGCCGCCAACGTGGACTACTCCCCCTATGAGGGCAGGGAGCTCTCCGGGTCGGTGGTGCAGGTGTATCTCCGGGGCAGGCTGGCCGTGGACAACGGCCGGGTGCTGGAGGACAGGGGCGGCATCTTTATCCCCAGAGGCCTTTCCGCCCTGGATTGAGGGAAAAGTGGAGGAATTCTTGCGTTTTTCCCCGGTTTTTTTCGCTAAAAACCCACATTTCCCCCATTTCTACTTGCGCAGTGGGCGAAAGTATGGTATAATATCCTAAATATCTCATGTGGGGAGGCCTGGCTATGGGTCGCATCGACAAAGAGAACTACTATCTGGACATTGCAGAAACCGTGCTGGAGCGGTCCACCTGCGGGCGCAAGCGCTACGGCGCGCTGATTGTCCGCAACGATGAAATCATCGCCACCGGCTACAACGGCGCCCCCCGGGGCCGGGAAAACTGCATCGACCTGGGCTACTGCCTGCGGCAAAGGCTGAACATCCCCTCCGGCGAGCGGTATGAGCTGTGCCGCAGCGTCCACGCCGAGATGAACGCGGTGATCTCCGCCTCCCGCAGCGAGTGTCTGGGCGGCACCCTGTTTTTGGCGGGCCGTGAGGTCTCCACCGGGGACTACGTCAAGAACATCACCCCCTGCTCTATGTGCCGACGGGTGATTATCAACGCCGGCATCAAAAAGGTGGTCATGCGCACGGGCAATGACCAATACGAGACCGTCAACGTCCAGGAATGGGTCTTCAACGACGACTCCATTGTGGATCTGCAGGAATAACGCACCAAAACAGAGCCTGCCGCGGCTGCGGCAGGCTCTGTTTTTTGTATGGGCGCGGCTAAAACAGGTTTTCGGGGGCAAGGGCGTCAAAGTCTGCCAGCTGGCGCAGGCGCAGCAGCACCGCGGTGCTGCGGGCGGCAAAGTCCCCCGGGGCCAGGCACAGGTCGCTGAGCGCCAGGGTCAGCTCCTCCAGACTCTGGTGGTGCAGCAGGGCCGAGAGCAGAGGCAGGGCCTTGTGCCACCGGCCTTGGGCCTGGCGGGCCAGGTCGGCGGCCTGTTCCATATGCCCCTCCCGGGCAGCGGTGCGGGCCTGGGTCACCAGGTCTGATACCCGGTCCAGCCGGGCGTGGATGGCCCCGTTTGCCCACAGGCAGAAGCCCGCCAGCAGGGCCAGCAGCAACAGGCCCAGAAACAGACGTCTCATGGCAGCTCCTTTCTGATCCATTGGATGGTTCCGCCCTCGTCCACGGTGAGATGGAAAATCTCCGGGATTTTGAGCTTCCGTTTTTTCAGCTCCCGGCGCAGCCAGGCCTCGTCCCGGCCGGCCCTGGACAGATTCTCCGCCAGCACCACCCCGTCGGAGATCAGGGGCAGGGGCAGTGGGGATTCCGGCACCCGCAGGCCCAGGTCCTCCGGGCAAAGGGGCCGGCTGCCGCCCCGGAGCAGCACCGACAGGGAGCCGTCGGTCTCCAGCAGGGCGTGGCGGACCTGGGCCAGGTCAAACACGTCCTTTTGCCGCAGGCGCTGGGTCAGCTCCTCCAGACTCACCCGGGTGGCCCGGAGATTGGCCTGCAGCACCCGCCCGTCCCGGATCAGGGGCACGGGCCGGCCGCAGAGCAGCCGGCGCACCGGCAGAAATTTCATGCTGAGCCCTGCCAGGATCAGCTCCGTGGCCAGCACCGTCAAAATGGGGATCAGCCCCGACAGCAGGGGCAGGCTGTTGTCCTGCATGGGCACCGCCGCCAGGTTGGCGATGAGCATGGTGACCACAAATTCCGCGGGCTCCATCTCTCCCAGCTGGCGCTTGCCCATGGTGCGTATGGCGGCAATCAGCACCAGATAGGACAGCACCGTCCTGACCAGGGCAATGAACATGGCGTATCACCTCGGCTTCAGCTTCCCCGATTTTGGCAAAAATCATGCACTTACCGGAAAACTTCACAAAAAAAGATTGAAATTTTTGTGGATTTGCGCTATAGTTGGTAGGTAGTTTTTTGGATAGGAGCAATTAGAATGAGCATTGCAGAAATTTTCGGTTCCAATGTGTTTAATGAATCCGTGATGCGGGACCGGCTGCCCGAGCATGTGTATGCCGAGGTACGGCAGGTGCTGGACCACGGCGGTCAGCTCTCCATGCAGGCGGCAGACATCGTCGCCCGGGCCATGATGGAGTGGGCCGTGGAAAAGGGCGCCACCCATTACACCCACTGGTTCCAGCCCCTGACGGGAATCACCGCAGAAAAGCACGATTCCTTTATCACCTACCCCAAGCACGGGAAAACCATTCTGAAGCTCACCGGCAAGCAGCTGATTATGGGCGAGCCGGACGCCTCCTCCTTCCCCACCGGCGGGCTGCGGGCCACCCACTACGCCCGGGGTTACACCGCCTGGGACATCACCTCCCCCGCCTTTGTCAAGGAGATCTCCGCGGGCACCATTCTGTGCATCCCCACGGTGTTTGTCTCCTACACCGGCGAGGCCCTGGACAACAAAACCCCGCTGCTGCGCTCTATGGAGGCCATCTCCGCCCAGGCGCTGCGGATTGTCAGGCTCTTCGGCAACCAGTCCGCCGAGAAGGTGATCCCCTCTGTGGGCCCGGAGCAGGAGTATTTTATTGTTGACAAAGAGCAATATCTCAAGCGCAGGGATCTTATCTACACCGGCCGGACCCTCTTCGGCGCCCCCGCCCCCAAGGGCCAGGAGCTGGAGGACCAGTACTTCGGCGTGATCCGGGAGCGGATCGGCGCGTTTATGCACGACCTGAACCTGGAGCTGTGGAAGCTGGGCATCCCCGCCACCACCCAGCACAATGAGGTGGCCCCCGCCCAGCACGAAATGGCCCCCATCTACACCACCTGCAACGTGGCCGTGGACCAGAACCAGCTGACCATGGAGACCATGAAGCGGGTGGCCACCCGGCACAACCTGGTGTGCCTGCTCCACGAAAAGCCCTTTGCAGGGGTCAACGGCTCGGGCAAGCACAACAACTGGTCCATCTCCACCAACAAGGGAGAGAATCTGCTGGACCCCGGCGACACCCCCAACGAGAACCTGCAGTTTTTGCTGGTGCTGTCCTGCATTATGAAGGCTGTGGACGAGCACGCCGAGCTGCTGCGGCAGTCCGCCGCCAACGTGGGCAACGACAACCGCCTGGGCGCGGACGAGGCGCCCCCGGCCATTATATCCATCTTCCTGGGCCGCCAGCTGGAGGACGTGGTGGAGCAGATCTGCGCCCACGGCTCTGCAGCCGCCTGCTTGGACGGCGGCCAGCTGGTCACCGGCGTATCCACCCTGCCGGTGCTGAACAAGGACGCCACCGACCGCAACCGGACCTCTCCCTTTGCCTTTACGGGCAATAAGTTTGAGTTCCGGTCTGTGGGCTCCTCCGACTCCATCGCCAACGCCAACACGGTGCTCAATACCATTGTGGCCGACGCCTTTGCCCAGGCGGCGGATGAGCTGGAGGCCGCCGAGGACTTCGGCACCGCCCTGACCGAGCTGATTGCCCGGAATATGCGGCAGCACCAGCGCATCATCTTTAACGGCGACGGCTACAGCAAGGCCTGGGTGGAGGAGGCCGCCCGCAGAGGGCTGCCCAACCTGCGCACCATGGTGGACGCCGTGCCCGCCCTGACGTCGGAAAAAACCGTCCGGCTGTTTGAGAAATACCACATCTTCACCCGGCTGGAGCTGGAATCCCGGGCGGAGGTCATGTACGAGGCCTACACCAAGATCAAATCCATCGAGGCCCGGACCATGGTCCACATGGCGGGCAAGCACTACATCCCCTCGGTGGTCCGGTTTATCACCCGGATGTCCGACTCGGTCAACAAGACCCGCAGCGCCTGTCCCGACGCGGATACCTCGGTGCAGCAGGATCTGATCCGCCGGGCCAGCGCCCTGCTGCGGCAGGCCAGCGATGAGCTGCAGGCCCTGCGCGGCGCCATTGAGCAGCTGGGGCCCATGGAGGATCTGACCCAGATGGCCCACTTCTGCCGGGACGTGATGGTGGTGCACATGGCCGGCCTGCGGTCCGCCGTGGACGCCCTGGAGATGATTGTGGACAAGGACCTGTGGCCCGTGCCCACCTACGGCGATCTGATGTTTGAGGTTTGACCCAATCCCGGCAGTCCGGACGCCCTGTGCGTCCGGACTGCCCTTTGCGTAAATGAGGAGGATTTTCCATGGCCTGGTATGAACACGCCTGTTTTTATCACATCTATCCCCTGGGGCTCACCGGCGCCCCGGCGGTGAACCCCGGCGGCCAGAGCGTCCCCCGGCTGCGGCAGCTGGCCCCCTGGGTGGACCATATTGCGGCGCTGGGCTGCAACGCCCTGTACATCGGCCCCCTGTTTGAGTCCGGCACCCACGGCTATGACACCACCGACTACCTGCGGCTGGACCGCCGGCTGGGAGAGAACGCAGACCTGAAATGGTTTGTGGCCCTGTGCCACGAAAAGGGCATCCGGGTGGTGCTGGACGCGGTGTTCCACCACACGGGCAGGGGCTTCTTTGCCTTTCGGGATCTGGCGCAGAACCGGGATGCCTCCCCCTATCGCAGCTGGTACAGCGGGGTCTGGTTTGACGGCAGCGGCGTCCACTGCGACTGCTGGGAGGGCCACGCCCTGCTGCCCAAGCTGAACCCGGAGGAGCCTGCGGTGGTGCAGTACCTGCTGGACTGCGTGGCCCGGTGGGTGGAGGAGTTTGACATCGACGGCCTGCGGCTGGACGTGGCCCAGGCCCTGCGCCCCGGGTTTATGGCCCGGCTGCGGCAGCTGGCAGACACCGTGAAGCCTGAGTTCTGGCTGATGGGCGAGGTGATCCACGGGGAGTACGGCAGCTGGGTGAACGACGCCATGCTCCACAGCGTGACCAACTACCACCTTTACAAGGCCCTGTACTCCGGCCACAACGACCGGAACTACTTTGAAATTGCCCACACCGTGGCCCGGCAGCAGCAGCTGGGCAACCGGCTGTATCTCTTTGCCGACAACCACGACGTGGACCGGCTGATGAGCCGGCTGCGCTGCAGGGCGGACTTTGTCCCCGCCATGGTGCTGCTGTTTACCCTGCCGGGGATCCCCTCCCTCTACTACGGCTCCGAATTCGGCCTGGAGGGGACCAAGGCCGGGGGCAGCGACGCCCCCCTGCGCCCCGCCCTGGACCTGGAGACCCTGCCAAGGGACGGCGTCCTGCCGCTGGTGAGGGCCCTGGTCCGGCTGCACCGGGACCAGCCCCTGCTGCAGCAGGGGGCTTATCAGTCCCTGCACCTGACCACCGAGAACTGGGTCTTTGCCCGGCAGGCCGCCGGGGGCCGGATTCTCACGGCGGTGAACAACAGCGACCGGCCCTTCTCCCTGTGGGTGGAGGACGGCGCGGACTATATTGCCGCCCTGTCCGGCAACGCCGCCCCCCGGGAGGGCGGCAGGGTCCTGCTGGAGATCGGGCCCCACGACGGCCAGGTCTTTGTGCCCCGGGGCACCCCCCTGCCCGCCCCGGTGGAGAAGCCCGCCCCGGTGGAGAAGCCCGCCCCGGCGCCCCTGCCCTGCCCCGCAGACACCCCGGTGCCCCCGGACCTGCCCCCGGAGCAGATGAGCGTGGAGCAGCTGCAGGCGCTGATTTTGCAGTGCCTGGCGGCCAACGGCCCGGTCACCGACCGGATGCGCCGGGAGGTGGCGGAAAACCGCCACCACGGCTCGTTGTGCAACTGGGCCAGGAGCTTCCGGCGGGGGTGAGATTTTTAAGAATTTCTGATTGATCCTGTTTACTTTTTCGGAATTTTGTTGTAAATTGTTACAGTGACGCCACAGGAAATGAGGAATTGCTTTGAACCTGACCAAACGGCTCCTGCCGGCCCTGCTCTGCGCCCTGCTGGTGCTGGGCGGCCTGCCCCGGGCCACGGCGGCCCGGGAGATCCGGGAGGACACCGACGGGGGCTACAGCGTGTCCATTCCCAAGGGAATGGGTCTGTCTGAGGTGATGGCCTATTACATCCAAACCTACCACCTGACAGAGGACAACTTTGCCATCACCTTCTGCTGCCCGGAGACGGGCGAGTGGTACGGCTACAACGAGGACACCTTTATGTTGGCCGCCAGCACCTACAAGGTGCCCCTGAACCTGTACTACTACGAGCTCCAGGCCGCCGGGGAGTACACCGACGACAGCGATATCAAGGGCCATCGCCTGGCGGACATCCACCGGGCCAGCATTGTGGATTCCAACAACGAGCTGAGCCATATCCTGATTTACAACCTGGGCACCTTTGCCCAGTACAAGCGGCTGATGCTGGACCGCTACGGCGGCATGGACGAGGAGCTGATCCCCTCGGACTACTGGAGCGACAACTACTACTGCACCCACTTTATGGCCAACGTGCTGCTCTATCTCTACCAGCGGCAGGACCAGTTCCCCGAGCTGCTGGACTATATGATCCACAACCAGGAGGGGATGTTCCTGCAGCGGTACGCCGGCGACACCGTGGTGGCCCACAAATACGGCTACTTTGAAGGCCAGGTCCACGACATCGGCATCACCTACACCCGGCAGCCCTTTGTGGTGGCCATATACACCAGGGGCTTTTCCGGCGGGGGCATCTATGCCGAGGAGCTGATTGCCCGGCTGAACGCCGCGCTGATCGCCTACCAGACCCAGCGCACCCAGGCGCTGGAGGAGGAGGCCGCGGCGGCCGCGGAAACTGCCGAAGCGCCCACGGAAGAGACTGCTGCGCCACAGCCCACCCAGCCCCCTGCGCCGGAGACCACCGCCGAGCCCTATGCGGCGCAGCAGGCCCGGCACCAGGCTCAGAGCCTGCAGCTCCAGGCCCAGAGCCAGGCCCTGGCCCGGCGGGCCCGGGTGCAGAACCTTCTTTTGTTGGCAGTGCCGGCAGCGGTGCTGGTGCTGGGGGCGGTTGGGGTGCTGCTGGCACGAAAAAAACGGCGCTGAGCCCGGCGCGGCGGAGGCAAGCCCATGAACGAAGAAATACTGGCAAAACTTTCCGCCATCACCCCGGAGGAGGCGGAGATCCTGCAGGGGCAGACCCGGGTGGACCGGACCCTGTATATGGACGGCAGCCGGGACGTGATTACCGGGGACAAGCTGCTGGCCCCGGGCAAGCTGATCACCATACGGCCCCACACCCGGTTTATCGCCTTTCCGGAGCACACCCACGACTATGTGGAGATGGTCTATATGTGCCGGGGACGCACCACCCACACCGTCAACGGCAAGACCCTGGTGCTGGAAAAGGGCGATTTGCTGATGCTGGGGCAGAACGCCCGGCAGTCCATCGCCCCGGCAGGCGAGACGGATCTGGCGGTAAACTTTATTGTCCGCCCCTCCTTTTTTGACGGCACCCTGCCCTATCTGGGTCAGGCGGAGACGCCCCTGCGGCAGTTCATCCTCTCCTGCCTGGGCGGGCAGAACGAGGCGGGATACCTGCTGTTCCACGTGGATGAGATTTTGCCCATCCGGAATCTGATTGAGAATCTGCTGCACACCCTGCTGGCCGACACCCCCAACAAGCGGGGCATCCTGCAAATGACCATGGGCCTGCTGTTTGCCCACCTGCTGAACCACACCGAGGCCCTGCGGGAGGTCTCCAGGGAGCAGACGGTGATTCTGTCTGTGCTGCGCTACATTGAGGAGCACTACCGGGACGGCAGCCTGACCCAGATTGCGGACCGGCTGCACTATGAGATCTCCACCCTGTCCAGACTGGTGCTGCAAAAAACCGGCCGGAGCTACACCGCCCTGGTGCAGGAAAAGCGGCTGAGCCAGGCCAGCTGGCTGCTGCTGAACACCGACAAGCGGGTGGACGAGATCGCCCGGCTGGTGGGCTATGAAAACATGAGCTATTTCCACCGGATTTTTGCCGCCCGGTTCGGCTGCTCGCCCCGGCAGCTGCGCTGCAAATAAGGACACTTTTTTCACAACACAGGACCTTGAAAAACTCCCTCCGTTCCGGTATGCTGATATCGGAAATCGGAGGGATTGCTTTATGAACACTTATCTGGCCATTGACATCGGCGCCTCCTCCGGCCGGCACATTCTGGGCTGGCAGGACCACGGCGCGCTGCAAACCCGGGAGATCTACCGCTTCCCCAACGGGGTGACCCGGCGGGACGGGCACCTGGTTTGGGACATGGAGCAGCTGCTGCACCACGTCCGGGCAGGCATTGACGCCGCCCTGGCGGAGTGCCCGCAAATTGAGAGCCTGTCCATTGACACCTGGGGCTGCGACTACGTGCTGCTGGCCGGCGACAAAGAGCTTTGGCCCTGCTACGCCTACCGGGACAGCCGGACCGAGGCCATCCACGAGGAGGTCCACGCCAAAATCCCCTTTACAGAGCTGTACCGCCGCACCGGCTGCCAGTTCCAGCTGTTCAACACCCTCTACCAGCTGGCGGAGGATTTGCAGACCGGGCGGCTGGAGCAGGCCACCGACTTTTTGATGGTGCCGGAATACCTGATGTACAAGCTCACCGGGGTGAAGGCCAAGGAGTACACCAACGCCACCACCACCGGCCTGGTGAACGCCGAGACCGGGGAGTTTGACCGTCAGATCATCCACCGCCTGGGCTTGCCTGGGCGGCTGTTCCCCAAGCTCCAGCAGCCGGGCACCCAGATCGGCAGCTATCGGGGCATCAAGGTGCGCCTGTGCCCCACCCACGACACCGCCTCGGCAGTAGAGGGGATCCCCATGGAGGGCAGCGCCCCCTACATCTCCTCGGGCACCTGGTCGCTGCTGGGGGTCAAGACCCCCAAGCCCATCACAGACCGGGCCAGCGAGGACGCCAACTACTCCAACGAGGGCGGCGTGGGCTACAACCGCTACCAGAAAAACATCATGGGCATGTGGCTGGTCAACCGGCTGCGCAGCGAGCTCTGCCCGGACAAGCCCTGGGGCGAGATCGTCCGCGAGGCCGAGGAGAGCAGCTTTGACCGGACCGTAGACGCCAACGCCGACTGCTTCCTGTCCCCGGCCAGCATGAAGGCCGCCTTTGACGGGGCGCTGGGGGCGCAGGCCAACACCGTGGGCGACTACTTCCGCTGCGCCTACCGCTCTTTGGCCCTGAGCTACCGAAACGCCCTGGCGGAGCTGGAGCGGAACACCGGCAGGGTCTATGACAAGCTCTATATTGTAGGCGGTGGGGCCAAGAACCCATTCCTGAACCGGCTGACCGCCGAAGCAACCGGCAAGCAGGTCGTTGCACTGCCCATTGAGGCCACGGCCATAGGAAATCTGAAAATTCAAATGGAGGCAGCATCATGTTAGTTGAAACCAAAGCAAGAGTCGGCGTGTTCGCCATTGCCCTGGGGGCCTATCTGCCCCAGTTCCCGTCCCTGGTGCCGGAGTTTGCGGCCCAGTACGCGGACTTCAAAACCCGGATCCCCGAAAGCGTGGAGCTGATCGACGGGGGCATCGTCACCACCAAGGAGCAGGCCATGGCCGCCGGGGACAAGTTCCGGGCCGCGGACGTGGACCTGGTGATCCTGCAGCTGCTGACCTACGCCACCAGCTACAACATGCTGCCCGCCGTGCGGGA
>CAMOKD010000039.1:0-21305 GCA_946617435.1 uncultured Clostridia bacterium
CCTCCGTACCGGCAAGTCTTTCCTTCTGTTGTTCCCTTTCTGTTTCGGCAGGCTTTCCGAGAATGTTTGTTGTGTAAGTGTTCCTTCTCCTTAACACAATACATCGGATGGAATCCTAGTATCAGGAATCCTGCTGCCGGTAGAGGAAGGTGACCACCTGGGCCCGGTTGCAGGTGGCGTCCGGGGCAAAGGTGGTGGGGCTCATGCCGTTGGTGACGCCGCAGGCCACCGCCCAGGCCACCGGGGCGCTGTAATAGGCGTTCTCCGCCAGGTCGGTGAAGGGGCTGGGGCCGGTGGGTACCGCAGGCTTTTCCGCAAACCGGTACAGGAAGGTGACGATCTGTCCCCGGGTGCAGGGGCCGTCGGGGTTGAAGGTGGTGGCGGTCATGCCGTTGGTGATGCCCTTCTCCACGGCCCACAGAACGGCGTCGTAGTAGAAGGCGCCCTGCTTCAGGTCGGTGAATTCGGTCTCGGATTTCTCCGGCGCAGGCTTGCCCGCGGCCCGCCACAGGAAGGTGACCGCCTGGCCCCGGGTGATGGTGCCCTGGGGCACAAAGGTGGTGGCAGTCATGCCGTTGGTGACGCCGTTTTCCACCGCCCAGTCAATGGGGTTGTGGGCCCAGGTGCCCCGGTCGGGCATATCGGTAAAGGCGGTCAGGCCCGGGCAGGTGCTCTCGTCCAGGCAGGGCAGGCGGTGGCGGTTTACAATCTCAATCCGATTGGGCTCGCAGTCGCAGGGGTCCAGGTTGCCACCCAGGACCTGCTGCAGGTAGTCCGCAAAAATATCCCGGACCTTCTTGCCATTGCCGTTGTTGACCCAGGGGGCGCCGGCCTTTTTTGCCTCGGCCAGGGTGTAATAGGTGTCGTTGCCGTTGATGAGATAGTTGTCCGCCACCAGGTTGTAGCTGGCCTGGGGGTCAAAGGGCTGTCCGTTGACGGACAGGATCTCCACCCGGCGGATGGAATCCGCCCGGAAGAACTTGCCGTAGGCCTCCCCGGCGTCATACTCCTCCGGGGCGTAGATCCGGTACTCCAGGCCGGAGACCTGGGCAAAGCCGGGGCAGGGCAGGGTCTGGGTTGCGGCCTCCAGGGTTTCCAGCAGCTGCTGGCCGGTGACGGTAATCACGCCGATGCCCATGGGGGAGAAGGGCAGGGCCCGGAGCAGCACGGTTTCGGTGACGTCGCCGGTGTAGATAAAGTTGTCCA
Organism: uncultured Clostridia bacterium; assembly: GCA_946617435.1. GTDB lineage: Bacteria > Bacillota > Clostridia > Oscillospirales > Oscillospiraceae > JAFRPC01. The sequence goes on from CAMOKD010000039.1 coordinate 1,207, forward strand.
GGTTGCCGCCGTTCACAATGCCCACCAGGGGCAGGCTCTTGTCGAAGCCGTCCACATAGTTTTTGGCGTACCAGACCAGGGCGTCGGTGACCAGGTCGCCGTAGTCCGTCTCTCTGGCCCGGTTGACGCTGTCGCGGCCGTCCAGAATCATCTCGGCAGTGCCCAGCACCCGGGCGGGGACGTAGGTCTCCACCAGGGCCCCAATGGTCTCGTCCCTGCCGGTGAGATCCAGGGGCTCATGGGTCACGGCCAGGGTGTCGTTGTCAATGACGTACACGCCGGTAAGCAGCTGGCCGTCCTTTTCGGGGGCCACAACCAGGGTGTCCGCCCCGGCGCCGGTGGGCGCTGTGGGGGCAGTGGGGCCCACGGGTTCCGACAGGGGGCTGTCGCACAGCAGCACCGTCAGATCCGCCCCGTCCTTGGAAACGCTGACGTCGGCCCGAGCCAGGAAGCCGTCCTGGACCCGGTCAGTAAAGGCGTTGTCGTCTCCGTCCACAAAGCGCAGCACCTTGCCGCCGGGGAGGGCGCAGTCATAGCTGGGCTCGAAGGCGTAGACGTTCTCCTGCAGGGGGGTGAGCCCGGCGCAGACGGCGGTGAATTTGGCGGGCGCCCGGGCCGGGAGGGTGCCGGTCACGCTGCCGTCCCGGTTGCGGTTGTAGGTGAGCTCCCCGGTGCCGTTTTGCAGCATGGCCTGGGTGTAATACCGGGTGAAGTTGCCGTGGTAGGCATAGCCGGTGGTGGCGTCGGCATAGCCGAACTCCGCCAGGCCCATGCCTGCCACCTGGTAGCCCACGGCGTCCATCAGGGTGTAGGCGGCCTCGCCGAAGGTGTCGTTCACCCGGCCGTCGCCCTGCATAAAGTTGCCGGTGTCCGCCAGGATGACGTTGGCGCCCTTGGCGGCATAGGCGTCCCGGGCGGCCTTGATGGCGGGGTAGAGCTCCAGGTTGCCCCGGAGATTGCCGGTGCAGATCAGCACGGTTTTGCCGGCGTAGCTGTCCTCCGCGGCGCTGACTCCCACCGCCAGGGTGGCGAGCAGGCACAGGGCCAGCAGCAGGCTGAGTAGTCGTTTCATAGATTCTTCTCCTTTGCTCTTGATTTTTGTATGAGACAGGCGTGGCACACGCCGGTCATCCGGTTTGAATGGGCACGTAGCCCAGGCCCAGCTCCTTGGCCGCCTGGCTCAGATCCACGTCCTTGTACCAGTCCGGGTACAGGGCCTTGGCCAGGGCCAGCCGGGCGTACAGGCCGTAGCTGCCGCCCCCCAGCCCGTCGGGGGTGGTGAGAATCACCCTGCGGCCGGGGAAGCGGGCCGCCAGGGCCGCCCGGGTCTCCGGGGCCTGGGCGAGACTGTCCACGCACTTGAGGATCACCGGGGGATTCTTGGCCAGGACCCAGTCGTCGGTGGTGTGGGGGTCTGACAGGTTGGCCGCCGCGTTCAGGCTGCCGGTGTCGGTGATGAGCCCGCACTGGAGCAGGGTGACGTTGTCCTGCTGGGTCTCCACATAGACGGTGGTCTGCTGGCAGAGATAGATCTGCTGGGTCTTGTTTTTCAGGGTAAAGGTCCAAAAGGCCACCGGGTCATACCGCCAGTGGGCGTACAGGGTCTGGTCGCCGTTCTCCCGATAGGTGGAGCCGGGGCTGATCTGCACCCCGCTGTCCCGGTCGGTAAACCAGCCCAGGAATTCGTAGCCCTCCCGCAGGGGGGTGGGCATGGTGCCGTACAGGTCCCCGGGCTGGATCTTCACCGTGGCCTCCCGGGATTTGACCCGGCCGCCGTTGCCGTCGTAGGTCAGGGTGTAGGTGGACGCGGCCCGCTCCCAGTGGGCGTAGAGGCTGTGGCTCTCTGTGCGGGTGACCACGTCCTGGGCCCGGATCTCCAGGCCCCCCTCCCGGTCGGTAAACCAGCCCACAAACTGCCAGCCGTGGCGGGTGACCCGGGGCAGGGCGCCGTAGGTCTCCCCGGGGCGGACCGACACGCTGAGACTGCCGCCGTCCCCGCCGTTGGGGTCCAGGGTGACGGTGATGGCCGCAGCAGGGGGCTGGGTCTCCGGGGGCGGCTCCGGGGCAGGCTCCGCCACGGGGGCGGGGGCCGCGGTCTCGGGGGGCGCTTCGCCCCCGGGCTGGGTGCCCCCCTCCCCCGGCTGGGTCAGCGGTACCACCGGCCCGGCCCCCACGGGGCTCTGATCCGGGGCCTGGGGGACGTCCTCGGGAAGCTCGTCCGCCTGGGTCTCCGGGGGCGCAGTCTCGGGGGGCTGGGTCTCCGGGGCCTCGGTCTCAGGGGGCTCCGTTTCCGGGGCTTCGGTCTCAGGGGGTTTTGTCTCGGGCGGCTGGGTCTCGGGGGGCTGGGTGGTCTCCGGCACGGACTGCTGCTGCAGCACCACGTCCGCCGCCAGGGCGTCGTCAATCACCCGCACCCGGCAGCCGGCCAACAGCAGCAGCAGGGCGCACAGCGCAAGAATCCGGAGCTTCACTTTCCATCGCCTCCCTCCATGGCCGCCACATACCGGGCGTACAGCTTTTGTTTTCGGGTCATATGGCCCAGGGCATAGGTCTCCGCCCGGGCAAGAAAGTCCTCCGCCTCCCGGGCCCGCTCCGGGCTGAGTACATGGCCGCTGTAGGCCGCCTCCTGCCACAGGGGCAGGGCTTTGCGGAAGGCCTGCCCCAGGGCGGGATCTGCGGTCTCCAGGGCCGGGGCATAGGCGCTGAAGGGCAGATTCTCCCGGGCCAGCCCCGCCAGCCGCAGCCAGCGCAGGGCATAGAGCACGCAGGCCATGCTCCGGACCCTGGGGTCCGGGTCCTGCAGCCCCGCCCGCTGGGCCTGGGCCCGCTTGTGCAGCCGATCCCGCCACAGGGCAGGGCCGAACAGCAGGGCCAGGATCAGCAGCACCGCCAGGGCGATCCCCGCCGGGCGCAGCCAGGTTCCGGCCGGAGCCTCCGGGGCGGGAGCTTCCTCCTCCTGCCGCAGGAATTCCCGGGTCTGGGCCCGCTGGGAGAGCACCTGCCGGTACTCCTCCCGCTGGGCGTAGGAGATGGTCTGGGGGGCCAGCCGGTCCCGGGCGGACTGCTCCCAGGCGCTGAGCCCGGGATGGACCCCGGGCAGCAGGGCCGCCGTCAGCCAAATGGCCAGGGCAGTCGCTGCCAGGGCAACCGCAGTTCCCCCCAGGCTGGGCCGGTCCTGCAGCAGGCACAGAGCCAGGATCACTGCCCCGGCGATCAGCCCCAGCCACAGCCCGGCAGGAACAACCCCCAGCCAGGCACAGAGCCCCAGCATCGCCCCGGGCAGGGCCCCAATGCCCATGCGCCAGCGCCGCCGGGCGCAGAGGGCCAGCCAGGCCCCGGTCCACAGGCCAAAGGGGAGCAGGGCATACCGGATGGCATCCAGGTCCCCGCTGCCCACCTCAAATTTTTCATACAGATAGGGCTGGGCCGCCTCGCTGGCGGCAAAGAGCCGGTTGAGATACAGCCCGCAGCCCTCCCAAAACCGGCCCCAGCCCGCCAGGGCCGCCACCGCGCCGACGGCCAGCACCGCCAGCACCGGCCACAGCAGCCGCCGGGCCGGCAGCAGGCACAGCACCCCGCACAGGACAAAGCCTGCCCCCAGGGGCAGCACCCCCCGGCCGGACAGGGCCCCCAGGCTGGACAGGCTGCCCCACAGGGCGGCATAGACGGCCCAGGCCGTCCCCAGGGCCGCCAGGCGCGCCGGCAGGGCGGAGCCGGGCTGTGCCCGGCGCAGCATCTGTTGTTCTGACATTTTATAACTCCAATTGCGTGGTTTTTTCATCACAGGCGATCACCTCGGCCCCCTGCTCCCAGGCGCCCAGCTGCCGGGCGTCGGCGGGGTCCAGCACCAGGGTGACCCGGTTGCCGTGGCACAGCAGGGACAGGTCCGGGGCCGGATAGGTGGAGAACACCGCCACATGGGCATAGGCGCACATGGCGTGCTCCCGGCCGAAGCTGCCGGCCACGGTGGTCTGCCCGGGGCCGATGGGCTGCTCCAGCAGCGCCGCCAGGGCGGGCAGCAGGTCCTCGGGCTGCCGGATCTCCCGGCTGCAGTAGGTGTCGGTCTGCCGGTGGGTCCAGCCCAGCACATGGTCGATACCCTGGGCGGTGAGCTCACCGGACACCGCCGCCAGCCGGGCCAGCAGCAGGTCCATCCCGTGGGGGGTCAGCTCGGTGCCGGGGATCCCGGTGGTCTCCGCCAGCAGGAGCATCCGCTCCACAATGGGCAGGCCGAACTCCCGGACCAGGAGCTTGTCGGTTTTTTGGGAGAGCTTCCAGTGGATCTGCCGCAGGGGATCCCCGGGGACGTACTCCCGGATGCGGAAGGTCTCGCTGGGGTCATAGCCCGGCTTTTGGGCGGAGTACAGCTGGCTGTCCTGCAAAAAGTCCCCGCTCTGCCCCAGGCGGACGCTGAGCCGCCAGGTCTTGGGCAGCACCAGGCAGACTGCCGGCTCCCCCGCCCAGGCGGGCCTGGCCCACAGGCCCAGCCAATCCACCTGCCGGCAGCCGCTGAGCTCCAGGTGCACCGCCCCGCAGTGGTCCGGGGTCAGGGTAATGGGGGTGGCCCCCTCCCCTGTCCGGCGGGGCCGCAGGGTCAGGGCCATGGACTGGCTTTGGCCGGTCATGGCGTTGCGGGCGGTGAGCACGCAGCGCAGCCGCACCGGCAGCAGGCCGGTCCGCCGGGCCCGGAGCAGCACCTCTGCGCTCTGGCCCAGCTCCAGCTGCCCGGGGGCGGACAGGGTCACCTCTCCCCCGCCGGGGGCCAGGTACAGCCACAGGGCGGAGACCAGGGGCGCCGCCAGGGCCCCGGCCAGCAGCAGACGGGTGCCCGTCCCGTTGTCAAACACGTAGGCCCCGACGCAGGCCAGCACAAACCCCAGCCAGGCGATTCTGGTTTTCCACATCTCAGAGCGCCCCATGGGGTACCTTGACGGATTTCAGCAGGGCCTGCATCACGTCCCGGGCGCTCCGGTTCTCCACCCGGGCCCGCTGGGAGAGAATCACCCGGTGGGCGCAGGTGTCGGCAAAGACCTCCTGCACGTCCTCTACAATCACATAGTCCCGGCCCTTGAGATAGGCGCAGGCCCGGGCCATCCGGCTCAGGCTCAAGGCGCCACGGGGGCTGATGCCCAGCTGGAGCAGGGGGTCCTCCCTGGAGGCCATGCACAGCCGGGTAATATAGCCCAGGATGGACTCCTGCATGGTCACCGCCATGGCCTGCTGCTGCATGGCCAGCACCCGGTCACAGTCGCAGACCCGGCGCACCTGGTCCAGGGGATCGGCGGTCTGCCGGCGGCGGAGGATCTCCATCTGGGCCTCATAGTCCGGGTAGCCCACGGTGAGCTGGACCAGGAAGCGGTCCATCTGGGCCTGGGGCAGGGGCTGGGTGCCCGCGGTGCCCACCCGGTTTTGGGTGGCAATGACGCAGAAGGGTCTGGCCAGGGGGTGGACCCGGCCGTCCACAGTGACCTGGCGCTCCTCCATGGCCTCCAGCAGGGCGGACTGGGTTTTGCTGGAGGTGCGGTTGATCTCGTCCCCCAGCAGCAGGTTGGCGTCGTTCACCACCCCGGGGATATAGCGCAGCCGGCCGTCCTGCTTGTCCGGCATGGAGAAGCCCACAATGTCTGAGGGCAGCACGTCCGGGGTAAACTGGATGCGCCGGTAGGCCAGGCCCATGGCCCGGCACACCGCCACGGCCAGAGTGGTCTTGCCCACGCCGGGCACGTCGTCCAGCAGAATATGGCCCTCGCTGAGCAGCGCCATCAGCACCCGCTCCAGCACCGCCCGCTTGCCGGTGACGGCCTTTTCGATTTCAAACAGGATTTTTTCCAGGTCTTGGTTCATGGGGTTGCCTCCTTGGGATACCGGCGGGGAATCAGTCCCGCCCGGGTGAGAATCAGAATCATTGCCGGCAGCAGCGCCAGCTGCACCGCGATGCCCGGCAGCGAGGCGGTGAAATAGGCCCCCGCCCACAGGGCCAGGGAGTAGGTCTCATGCTGATAGAGCTGAAAGGCCGCCCGGGCCAGGCCCCCCACCAGCCGCCCCGCCAGCATGGCGGGCACCAGGGCCAGCCAGATATCCGGCAGGGGCTTGCCCGTGCGGATCAGCCGGTAGAACAGCCCCGCCGCCCCGCCGTAGGCCGCCAGCTCCGGGAGCATGTAAATCAGCTGCACCGCCGAGGGCATAGAGCTGATCAGGCTGGACAGCACCGGCCCCGCCACCCCGCAGAACAGGCCGTAGCCCGGCCCGCACACCAGGCCGCACAGCAGCACCGGGATGTGCAGGGGCGAAAAGGCCGCGCCCAGCCCCAGGGCGTGGAAGGCCAGGGGCAGCACACAGCACAGGGCAATGCAGATGGAGGTGACGGTGGATTTTTTTACAGCAGACATGGCGCTCACTCCCAAGCAAAAAAGGTATGCTCCTCCCGCCCGGGAGGCGCATACCTTCGTAGTACGCATAGTAAAACAGAGAAAACCACTTCTGTGGCGCGGCCGTTTTCGTAACGGCGGTTGTAGGAACAGTATAGCAAAACCGGGGCGATTTGTCAAGCCCCGCAGGGGCCGGGGTTATACCCGGGTCTCCCCCCGGAGAATGCTGCGGTAGTCCGCCAGGTTCTTCCGCAGCAGGGCGGGAATGTTGAGCCCGTAGGGGCAGCGGGTCATGCACAGGCCGCACTCCACGCACTGGTCGATCTTTTCCATCTGGGCCTGCCAGTGGGGCGACAGCCACTCCTGGGAGGGGGCCCGCCGGACCATCTGGGACATTCTGGCGCACTGGTTGATGGGAATGTCCACCGTGCAGGGGGCGCAGTAGCCGCAGCCCCGGCAGAACTCCCCGGCCAGCTCCGCCCGGTCCCTGCGGATCACCGCCTCCACCGCCGGGGTGAGGGCCGCCTCCCGGTCAAAGTAGGCCAGCCACTGGTCCAGCTCCTGCTGCCGCTGGATGCCCCAGATGGGCAGCACGTCATACTGCTGCATAAAGGCCATGCAGGCCTCGGCGTTGTTCAGCAGGCCGCCGGCCAGACCCTTCATGGCAATAAAGCCCATGCCGGCCTCCCGGCAGGCCCGGACCAGGGCAATGTCCCGGTCGCTGGCCAGGTAGGAGAAGGGGAACTGCAGGGTCTCGTACAAGCCGCTCTGCACAATCTCCTCCGCCACGCCGATCAGGTGGGCGGTGATGCCGATGTGCCGGACCATCCCCTTGGCCTTGGCCTGCTCCATGGCCTCGTACATGCCGGTGCCGTCGCCGGGCCGGAAGCACTGCTTGACGCAGTGGAACTGATACAGGTCAATGTAATCGGTGCGCAGCAGCGCCAGGCTGGTGTGCAGATCCTGCCAAAACTGCTCCGGGGTGACCGCCGCGGTCTTGGTGGCAAGCCAGACCCGGTCCCGCATCCCCTCAAAGGCGGCGCCTACCTTGGCCTCGCTGTCGGTATAGGCCCGGGCGGTGTCAAAAAAGCGCATCCCGCCGGCATAGGCGGCCCGGAGCAGCTTCACTGCGGTGTCTTGGTCCACCCGCTGGATGGGCAGGGCGCCAAAGGCGTTTTGCGGGGTGGTGATGCCGGTGCGGCCCAGGGTGATGGTTTTCATGGGGCAAGCCTCCCTCTTGTTTGTTCTGCTCTGATTATACCATATCCCGGGGCAAAAGGCAAAGAAAACCGGTCTTTTCCGGAAAATTTCCCGCCGGGGCTGTACTTTTGGCCGAAAACCATGTAAAATAGAGGCAGCATCCCTGCATCACGGCACAAAGGAGGGAATTTTATGCTCTGGCAGCTGCTCACCCTGGGCTTTGCCCTGCTGACCCTTGCCATGGCGCTGACGCTGGTGGTCTGCTTTCACCGGTTCTCTTTTTTGCAGCGTCTGGCCAAGAAGCACCGGTTCTTATCCTGGCTGTGCGCCATTGCGCTGCCCGCAGCCCTGATTGCCCCGTTTTTGGCCATCAACATCTACACCGCCCTGGTGGTGGTGCTGCACCTGTTTGTCATCTGGATTCTGTGCGACCTGGTCGCCCTGGCGGTGCGGAAGCTCTCCAAACAGGCCCGGCGGCGGTATTACGCCGGGGCCGCGGCCCTGCTGCTCACCGCCCTCTACCTGGGCTACGGCTGGTACCAGGCCCACCATGTGTACGTCACCCGCTATACCCTGGGCACCCAAAAGGCCCTCTCCGGCCCGGTGCGGATTGTGGAGCTGGCGGATTCCCACCTGGGCATCACCCTGGATGGGGACAGCTTCTCCGCCCAGGTGGACCGGATCGCCGCCGAGCATCCGGATCTGGTGGTCATCACCGGAGATTTTGTGGGCGACGACACCCTGGCCGTGGATATGCACGCCGCCTGCCGGGCCCTGGGCCGGCTGCACCCCACCTATGGGATCTGCTTCGTCTTCGGCAACCACGACAAGGGCTATTACCAGTATCGGGACTTTGACTCCGCCGAACTGCGCCAGGCCCTGGCGGAGGCGGGCATCACCGTTCTGGAGGACGAGAGCCTGCCCCTGGACTGCGGCATCACCGTGGTGGGCCGGCAGGACCGCTCCACCCCGGGCCGGATGTCCGCCGCCCAGGTGCTGGAGGGCACAGACCCGGCGGACTACCGGCTGATGCTGGACCACCAGCCCAACGACTACGCCGCCGAGGCTGCCGCGGGGCCGGATCTGGTCCTCTCCGGCCACACCCACGGGGGACATATCTGGCCCGCGGGGCTGATCGGTCTGGCCACCGGGGCCAACGACCGTACCTACGGCATGGAGCAGCGGGGAGACACGGTGTTTTTGGTCACCTCGGGAATCTCCGGCTGGGCCATCCCCTTTAAAACCGGCACCTTCTCGGAATTTGTGGTCATTGACCTGATCCCGGAGGGCTGAGAGCGTCATTTGGAGGAAACTGTCATATGTGGAAATGCGTCACCTGCGGAACCCGGAACGAGGATTCCTATCAATTCTGCACCGGCTGCGGCGCGGCCGCACCCCCCCTGCCGGTGCCCCAGACCCCGCCGGAGTCCCCTGCCCGGCGGTGGATCGTCATCTGCGCCGCCGTGGTGGCGGTGGCAGCCTTTGCAGGGGCGGTGCTTTTGCTGCTGGGGCAGCTGGGGGTCTTTGACTCCGGCACGATTTCCCAGCCCGCCGAATCCGGCGCCATTGTGGCCGCCTCTCCCACCCGGACCACCGACGCCCCGGCGGAAACCGAGGCCCCGGCCACAACAGCGGCGCCGGAGACCGCCCCGGTGTTCTCCGGTCTGTCCGTGGGGGACGTGGTGTATCTGGGCAGCTATGAGCAGGATGGCAACACCGCCAACGGCCGGGAGCCCATCGCCTGGCAGGTGCTGGCGGTCCAGGGCGACCAGGCCCTGCTGCTCAGCCGCTACGGGCTGGACCGGCAGCTCTACCACCAGACCCTGCAGCAGGTGGCCTGGTCGGCCTGCGACCTGCGCACCTGGCTGAACGGCAGCTTTTTAGACACCGCCTTCACCCCCATGGAGCAGACGGTGATTCTCCAAAACCGGGTTGGCGCCTCCTCCAATCCCCAGGGCAGCGCCCTGCCGGGCAGCGACACCTGGGACAGAGTCTTTCTGCTGAGCGTTCAGGAGGCGGAGGCCTATTTTGTCTCAAACGAGGCCCGGGCCTGCCAGCCCACTGCGTATACCAAGTCCCTTGGGGCCTATCTGAACCCCAACACCGGGGCCTGCTGGTGGTATCTGCGCACCCCGGGCACCGAGTCCGCCTTCGTGGCGGGGGTGCAGACCTTTGGCGACGTCACCTACGAGGGCATTGAGGTCACCGAGCCCGGCTGCGTCCGCCCCGCCATCTGGATCCGCCTGTCCTGAGGCGGGCTGCAAGGGGAATGGCGCCGGGATAGATACCGGGAAAGATACTGGAAAAGCGCCAGGAAAGATACAGAAATATCGCACAGCACCCGAACCCGGCCAATGGGCCCTGGGCTCGGGTGCTGTTTGCGTTGGCTGCCCTGTGTGGAGGGTGGGACGGGCTTCGATATGAGCATCCACTATGACGCCTGGGAATTTCAATCCACCCTCCCTGTTGGGCAAGACCGTAGGGGCCGATGCCTACATCGGCCCTGCCTTCGATTTCAGACCACCCTCCCCGTGATGGGGGAGGGACTGTCACTGGATGCCGGCTGCGAAGGATTGAATATTTCAACCCACCCTCCCTGTTGGGCAAGACCGTAGGGGCCGAACTCGAAGAGTCACAGAGTATGCCCACATCGGCCCTGCTTGCAATTCCAGGCCACCCTCTCCGCGCAGGGGGAGGGACTGAATTAAGGCTTGACACCTTGCCATCAACAACATTTCAATCCACCCTCCACGTGGGGGGAGGGACAATACCCCGGCGGGGATATCTGGGTAATCATAGATATTTCAATCCACCCTCCCCGTGGGGGGAGGGACCAAAAACGCAATACAGGCCAGGGAAACGGCCCAATTTCAATCCACCCTCCCCGTGGGGGGAGGGATGCGAGCTGGCCGCACAGATCGAGGACGGCATTTTTATTTCAATCCACCCTCCCCGTGGGGGGAGGGACGTGGAGCACTCCGGCGCCCACGGCCAGATCCGCAATATTTCAATCCACCCTCCCCGTGGGGGGAGGGACAAGGTCGGATATGTCCGGGTCAGCAGTGCTGATCAATTTCAATCCACCCTCCCCGTGGGGGGAGGGACTCCGGCAGTCTCAGGCACACGCATTGAGCGCGGATTTCAATCCACCCTCCCCGTGGGGGGAGGGACGTCGCAGAAGTCGCTATAATCCCGGTAATCTGTAATTTCAATCCACCCTCCCCGTGGGGGGAGGGACCACCGCCACACCCGCCCCGGAGGTCACGAGGGCAATTTCAATCCACCCTCCCCGTGGGGGGAGGGACCTCTCGCCCGGTTTTGCACAGGATTTGCCGTCAAATTTCAATCCACCCTCCCCGTGGGGGGAGGGACTCAAGGCGCCCTGGATATCACCCTGCGCCGCTTTATTTCAATCCACCCTCCCCGTGGGGGGAGGGACGTGATAATCACCTCGTTCTGCTCCCTCAGACCATTTCAATCCACCCTCCCCGTGGGGGGAGGGACGATATGTGCGAGGAATGCTACAACAAATTCCTGATTTCAATCCACCCTCCCCGTGGGGGGAGGGACGTAGCGGCTCATCGGGCCGCCCTCGCCAGCAAGATTTCAATCCACCCTCCCCGTGGGGGGAGGGACAGCAAAAGTGCACAATTTGTACTGTTGAAAATTGTGCGCTTTGCGCGAACAGGCTGATTTTCTGCCTGTTTCTTCGGTTTTGCGCCGGCATTGGGCCTGCCGAAGGCCGGTCAGACCCAGCCTTTGACCCCCACCATGCCGGATTTCAGGGTATTTGCTTTGTGCGAAGCACCGGGCAGTTTCCTGTGCGATTCCACTTCGCACGGCGAAGGCGCCCATTGCCAAACAGGCCGCCTTAATCCTCGGGAGATCCGTCCTTGGTTTTTAAGCAATCCAGCACGCCTGCCATCATGCCGAGAAAGCTGTCATAACGCATGTTCCAATCGTAAACACCGACACCCGCCAGCAGCTCCTGCAGCCCGTATTCCTTTACTCTGGCTGCACGGATCGGGATACCCATTTTCTGGAGTTCTTTCCAGTCCGCCTGCCCACACCGAAGCTTCTGCTTCAGCCCTTCGTCTGCGACGGCCAGGACGGTGTTCTCCGAGATTACCCGGAATTTCTCACAGACCGTTGGGAAATCTTTGTTTTTCTCTGCCAGCAGCAGCGCTTTTGATAACTCCGTTCCCCGGTCAAGCTCCCGCCGGATGGCTCCTGTGCACAGGCGCGGACTGATTTCCCTGCCCCTGTCAAAATAATCCTCCAGCACGCTACGGGCATCCTGCAGCGCCGGATTCTGTGTGATCCATTTCTGCTCCCGGAGCTTGAACGTCCAGATCTCTGCGTCTGCGTATTCTCCGTTTCTGCCGACCCGTCCTGCCGCCTGCAGCAGAGAAAGCAGAGACGCCAGCTCCCGAAACCCGGTATGAAAGGAGAAATCTACCCCAGCTTCCACGCAGGAGGTGGCAACCAGAGTCCAGTCCGTGTCAGGGTCATCCGGCGTCTTCCCCTTGCAGCGCTCCAGCCGCGCCTTGATTTGCCGGATTGTAGTTTCCCTGTCTGCAGGACTCAGCGCAGTGGACAAATGCATGACCTTGCCCTGCATAGGATCGAGCTTGTACTTATGTCCATAGGACGAGCGAAGCCCATCTGCCACCACCGCTGCCGTTTGCACTGTGTTTACAATGACGATTCGCGGCCCGGGAGCGGATTTGATGGCAGAATATAACTCGGCACAGGAGAGTGGCTTTTGAAATCTGGAAAAACGGATTCTGTGCTGTTCATAGGCCGCAAGACGGGCTCGCAAATTTCCAGGAACCAACTGCGGCACCTTACGCTCTGTCTCAGAAACTTCCGCAAGCTTCCAGAATTCCACCAGAGAGCCCGAGGCCAGCAACCAATAGCAGCCCCAGTGATCCGCCAGGATCTGCATCCACCTCCACGCCAGGGGCAGCAGTCTCACCGGCAACGCAGCATGCGCTTCATCCAGGAATATCAGACTCCCGGGCAGCTCATGGAGCTTTCGCAGGGCAGCGGGGCGATTTGAAGCAAGGGTTTCAAAAAAGGCAACTGCGGTCGTCACTACGATCGGCGCTCTCCATTGGGCACTGTACGCACGAAAGAGCGCGTTTTGGAAATCTGCTCTGTGATGGAGCTCCGCCACTACTTCCTGCGGATCCTCCCCGGGGAGGACCAGCGCTTCCCGGTAGGCTTGCACCGACTGGCAGATAATGTTTGTGAAAGGGAGAACCACAAAGATGCGTCTGGCCCTGCGGTTGATGGCCTGCCGCAGCAAATGGGCCATGACAGCGGTAGTTTTCCCGGAGCCGACAGGGCTGTCACAGGCAGTGATTGTATCGTGGATGACTGCATCGCGGCATTCCCGATACATCTCCCCGCGGAGGATGTTGCGTTCTTCCTGCGGCTTGAAGCGCCCGATATAGGCATTCAATTGTTCAAGTCTTTCCGCGGCACGGAGCTTTGGGGCGGCTATATCAGAGGGATATTGGTTGTAATGAATGGCAGTATCCGTGTGATCCGCGTCCGCCAGGCAGGACAATTCCATACGGCAAAACACGCCTTCGTCTGCCTGTATCGCGGCATTGATTCCACTCGGAGGCGAATGTCTGACCAGAGTCTTATGCAATTGCAGAAGGGTTTCCAGTTCCGCGTCTGTACGCTTCCTGGTTTCCGGATTCTTGTCACGGTATCGTGTGTTAGCGTAAAGCGACTCCTCTTGAATGCTCGGCAGGCCGCGATGATGGGAATAAACCATAAGGGCAGCCAAATCGCCGCAATGGCCCGGCATCTTCAAGAGCGCCGCAGCGCCAGCATCTGCGTGATTCGTCGGAAGACGCTTCCGTTCCCCCGTACCATTCAGTGCCTCTTGGTTTTCCGGCGTCAGTTTGCCCAAATCATGATAATATCCCGCATCGGAAGCACATTGTACCAACGCGGCAGCATCCGTACTGTTGCAAAGGGGCTGGCCGTCAGCTCTGTAGGCAGCCGCTCTTGCGTTGGCGACCGCGCCAACGGAAACGTTTTTTACATGGGCAGTATATGACTGGGGAGGAGCGCCTTCAAAAGCGCTATGGGCTAAGTATTCCATCAGGGGTTGACCAGATCTATGCAGCTGCCTACACGGCGCAGCAGCTCCTCCGGAAGTGCAGATTTGTCCAGATAATCTGCCCAGGATTCGGAGGGGTCTGTGCTGCATCCAATCCGCTCAGGCATCAAGGCCTCCAGCAGCAGGTAGTCGGGGCAGCTTCCCAAATTGTTCTTGTGCTCGATGTACCATGCGTGACGCAGACGCACATCCGGGCGGACGGCGGAACGATTCAGATCGTAGAGGTAGGGTATCGCCAGCTTCAGCAGTTCGATATCTTCTGCCTTACAGCCGGTTTTCCCGGCGCAATTGGGGTTCACAAAGAAGGGCATGCAGTAGACACCGTGTTCCACAACCCGATATGCCAACGGCGCCATACCAGCTTTTTTCCCTTCCTGAACACCGGCCTTGCTGGTATTGGTGTGGCGAACGATGCGGATCGGAGCAATTGACAGCCCCATTCCCATCTGCACCACCCCGGTCTTGATGTACCCCTTGTTGCCGCCCTCCTCCAAGAAGGTGTTGCCAAATACGCGGGCGTCCCAATACTTTCTGACAAAGGGACTTTTCAGGAACTGTTCCTGATCGAATTCCTGAAGACGCTTTCCCATTTCAGCCTTGATAGTATTTCTGTCACGGCCCCGGGTTTCCAGGATCTGATAACAATCAGGCTCCGCCAGGAAGGACTCAGGCAGATTCTGAAAAAAAGGTGCTTCATGCTCCCCGATCAGATCCCGGATCTTCCGCTTGACAGACACGGGAGAAATCTCGCCCAGACCGTTATCCCGCATTCTGGGGTCGGATTCCCGATCCGGGTCGCCATTGGGATTGGAATTTACCACTTCAATCACCAGCAAACCGGTCGCTCTTTTGATATCGTTCTGTGCCATTGTAGTATTCTCCTTTCAATTAATCACGTTCTGCTTCTGTGGATTGCATAGACTGTGCGGGTTCCTTTTTGGGGAAGGATGCAAGATAGCCAAGGAATAGTTTGGCTTTTTCCGTATCGGAGAAGCGTGTGTTGGGCTCCAGCACCGGCAGCAGCTTGTCCGCGATTTGGGAGAACACAGACAGATAGTAGCCCGCACTGGGTCCATCGGCTGTTTCGCCGTTTTTCTTTATTGTCTCAAGGCGCTCGTTCTGATGGCTTCTCGCCCAATTGAGATAAGGCTTCATCCTTTGCAGCAATTGCACAAGCGTTTGGTTCGGATGGTCTGCCGCTGATGTATAGAGACTCCCTCCAATCAGCTGCGGCATAGCGTTCTGATTGTTGTTTCCCCTAACCTTTACACAATACAGCTCATGCAGATAATCCGCAGCCTTCAGCATCTGCCCCAGCAGATATGGATACTCGTTCATATAATCTTCCTTTCTATGGTTTGTCCAATAGAGCAACATTCCCAACAGCACCAGTACAGACTGCAAATTGTTAATCATTTGAAGATCCTGACTATGTGTGCGATTAAGGCGTGCGCCTGCATACACTGCAAGAGGCTTTGTATTTTTCACCAGAATCCGCAGGTCCTCCCGCAACACTTGCTCAGTAACTCCGAAGAACAGCTCCACGCCGTGAAACGCCGGTACCTCCCTGTACTTTTTATCCAGAACGCTGCCGTCTTGCTTCCAAATCCGATTGATGATTCCGGCAACGCGAAGAGGGAATGGTACCCAGGGCCTGCCGAAGTGGTACTGCGGCAGATTAGCGGCAGCCTCCTGCCAGGAATTGCTTCTCTGAATCACTTCATTCGGCGCGACATTGTGGGTATATACCACCTTTGTGCGCGCTTTATCCAATTTACGAAGCACAAAGAATTGGATCCATTCGGGGTAACGGTCCGGATCAAGAGCCTTTGTCTCGGTCAAATATTCTGCGAAATCCTTGGCCTTTGCCTCAAACAGCCCTTCTCGGGCTGCCTCATCCGCAGGCTTTTGAAACGTTCCTGTCAGGGATGGTATTTTCTCGGGCAGTTTAGAGGGATATACAAACAGGGCTTCATTTTCCCCAATTCGCGCCCAGGTTTTATCCATGCGCTCCTTCCGGGAGAGCCACTCCAAAGCAGCGCTCAGCTCCGCGCGTTTCTCTTTTGAGATAGGATATGACCCATTTTCAATCTCCCCGTATCGAAATTGACAGGGCTGGCCATGGAACATGGTGCGGAGGGTCACCTCAAACCCGGCATCCAGCTTCACCTTGGGCATCGTATCTGCCAGCGGTATGTATCGCTTGCCAAAGGCGTCAAGCATCTCGCTGGGTGAATCCTTTTGCGCTGCAGTGTCTGCCTGGATCAGCGCATGGTTCAGGGCTCTTGCAAACCTGGGGCCAACAGTAGACCACCCTTCATCGATCAGATCCTCTGTGTCCAACACCACAGAGAGTTTTCCGGTCTCAGCGTTCTCTTCTTCCTTCTGGGTAGGCATATAAAACAATATTTGCAGCGCAGGCACAATACCCTCCCTGTTTTCAAGCATCTCAAGCGCTTTTCGTTCCAGCTCGTGAAACAGGATAGAAGGGTCTTGAAAAGCCTCTGCGGCACGGATCAACTCTAGAGCCGGCTCAAAGGGATTCTCCCCCAGCAGGCATTCCAGGTCATGGGGTCGTATCAGAAAATTCTGGCGGTACTTCTTCAGAAACTTTGGCGTCCAGTTGGAAGAAACACACCAGGACCGAACCTTCTTTAAGTTCATTCCCTGTCCTTGAGCCCCGATCAACGAGGAGATTTCCTTTTTCCTCTCGTCATCTGTAATGCGATACAGCGGTGTCAGATTCATCGCCGGGAAAGCGCCTTGGTTGTCTCCATAGCGCCGTATATTGACGCCCTTTTCCGCAGGGACGCTGACAAGCTTCGATATTCGGGTACCGTCCAAAACAATCTGAATGCAAGGGCTGTCCTCTTTGATGTTGGAGATGGGCCCGTACCTGTGATGCCAGGCAGAAGCGGAGATATTTGCGTTCTCCATGGCCGCAGCCAGTCGGTTGATTTCGTTAATCACGTTGTGGCCTCCCTTCTGGTGGGAAAGCACAAGACTCCTCGCCGGATCATCAGATCTGTGTCATAGGTTGGGAAAAACTTTGATTGATATCCCTTTGAAAAGGTCTGTCGAAGCATTGAAGGAATGACTATGCCGTCCACGGCCTCGCAAACCTGGGTCCCGTCCCGGAAGGGTCCAAAATACGAAGGCGTAAATTCCTGCCACCCCATGCAAATCGTCGAATACATTTGCCCCCTCGACAGCCTGCGATAAAACATTTCCTGATAGGCATGGCCGGGCGACGTTGTCCGCCGGTCCCATCGTCTGGCACATTCCGGCAGCTTATCCTTGTGAGGATTCGGTCTCGCAATCGCGTAAAGGCGATAGCATACATCTGTCAGTACTGTTGCATAGAATTGATAAGAGTTTCCATCTTTTATGTTTTTAGAATCTCGCAGAGGACCGCCATAATTAGTTGCATAACTGTGATATTGAATCGGTGCACAAATCTCCACCCTTGTCGGAACAATCTCAACTGCCGGACCCCAAAGAATCGCTTCAAACATCCCTTTCACTGCGGCATAAGTTGGAGCAGGATAAGAGACAGGAGAGTCTCCAGTGTCCGGACGTGTCCAAATTGCTGTATTGCCTGCGATTTCCATTTGGATCGGGTATTCCAACTGGACCATAGCCTTCCCTCCTTTGTATTTCAGATGGTTTCACCATACAACGCTTTTCTGATATACTTAGAATACCATACATCACCCTGCGTGTCAACAGCAAAAATATTCATGTATGAAAAATAGGAAACTAATTCGATCTATTGATTTTCCGCAGGATTTCGTGTACAATATTGCTGCCGGTACTCTATCGGTACGCCGTTGTCTAACACAACGTGGATTGAAATATGTTTTGAAACATAGGAGAAAGATCACGCTTTCAACCGCGTGTTCTTTCTTTTTTGGCGTAATTTCCTTTCGTCTTTCACAACTGCCCCTCGTGTGCAGGGCGCATCAATCTCCGGCTTTGGTCAATCTGATTATCTCATTCCAACTGTCCCATAGGCCGGACAGTTGGCGTATCTGACGCGGAATGTGCGGCATAAATGATGCCGGCCGGCACCTGGGGGGTGCCGGCCGGCGTCGTTTGTTCCCCACGGTGGGCCGAGGGACATTATACGTTTTATCCGCTATCTGCTTAACAGCCACGACAGGGCCCGGGCGGTGCGCAGGTGGGGGTCGCGGAAATGATTGCCCGGGTTCCACTCCAGCACGCAGGGGATGCCCTGCCCCTCCAAACGGGTATGGAGGGCCTGCATCCGGTCCGCCACCGTGGCCATCACCGGGTTGCGGGTGCGGGCCTCCCGGTCCCCCAGGCTGAGATACACCCGGCCTGTCCGGGGCCGCCGGGCTGCCGTGTAGGCGTCAAAGCCCGGATACCACACCGAGCCGGATGCCGCCGCCACCCCGGCAAATGCGTCTGTCTCGTACCCCGCCCACAGGGCAAACAGCCCCGCCAGAGAGTAGCCCCCCAGATAGTATTCCCGGCGACGGTCGGCGCACAGGGACAAAATCCCCTCCAGGGTCTGGCGGCCCCGGCCGGCAAAAGCCTCTGTGCCGAATACCGCCGGGGCCGGCCAGGGAGATAAGTCCCCGTTCCAGTCCCCCACAGGCACCGCCAGAAGGCAGAAGTCCTCCCCTGCCGCCCCACGGAGGGCGGAAAGCTCCCCCTCCATGGACGCAAGCTCGTACTTGTCCACCGGCTGGATCAGTACCCGCCCGGCCTCCGGATTGCCGAATTGCTCCACTTCCATGGCGCAGTCCCTCCCAGAGACGGCTGCTACCGGACTTCCACCAGCTCGATGCGGAAGTTCAGCTCCTTGCCCGCCATCTCGTGGTTGGTATCAAAGGTGACGGTCAGCTCGTCCGCCGCAGACACCAGCGCCGGGATGGGTCGGCCAAACTGGTCCTGCAGATACACCCGCTGCCCCGCTGTGAGCGCCTCCGCCCCGGGTACCCGGGCCCGCTCCACGGTGAAAATCGCGTCGGGATCCGCCTCGCCATAGGCCTGGTCCGGGGTCAGGTGGATCTCCACAATCTGGCCCACCTCCATGTCCGCCACGGCCAGGTCGAAGCCCGGGATCATCTGGCCCGCCCCGCAGACAAACTCCAGGGGCTCGCCGCGGTCATAGGAAGAATCAAACTGGGCGCCGTCGTTGAAGGTGCCCCGGTAGTGTACCCGGCAGACCTTGCCCACGTTCTTCCCCGCCGGGCCGCCGTGGCAGCCGGCGCAGCCCTCATGGCCGCCGCAGCCGCCCTCGTGATCGCCGCAGCCGTGCTCACCGCAGCCGCCCTCGTGCTCGCCGCAGCTGTGGTCCTGGCCGTGGTGGTCGCAGTTGGCGCCGGTGTTCTCCAGCTCGCCCCGGAGATAGGCCGCCACCGCCTGGTCCGCGTCGCCCTGGGCCCCTGCGCAGAGTTCAATGCCCCGCTGGGCCAGGGCCGACTGGGCCCCGCCGCCGATGCCGCCGCAGAGCAGCACGTCGATCTGCTGCTCTGCCAGCAGGGCCGCCAGGGCGCCGTGGCCGCTGCCGTTGGCGCTGAGCAGAGAGGTGCCGGTCACCGCGCCGTCTGCAACGTCGTAGAGCTTAAAGGTCTCGGTGTGACCAAAGTGCTGAAAAATGTTGCCGTTTTCGTATGGTACTGCGATTTTCATGGATGTTTTTCCTCCGTGTTAGTTCATTCCTGTTCTGCGGCCACAGGCCGCCTTGTCCACTGATATGCGATTCTGGGGGTGCCGTCCCGGGTGTAGATGGTCCCGCAGCGGGTGAAGCCGCAGCGCAGAATCTGACGCTGCATGACGTGGTTGTCCCGGTGGGTGTCAATGCGGATGTTGTCCGTTTGGGCCTGCAGGGTCCGCACCGCGCAGGCCAGCAGGCCGTGGACCTGCCCGTCCCCGGCGATACGATGGATGGTCAGGTAGGGTGCCTGGTTGCGCCAGGCCCCGTCCTCGATGCGGCGGTAGGTGGGGTCCTCCCCCGCTGCCGCCACAAACACCCCGTGGACGCCGGTGTCGTCAAAGATCACAAAGGATCTGCCCGCCTGAATGTCCGCCAGGACCAGGG
Organism: uncultured Clostridia bacterium; assembly: GCA_946617435.1. Taxonomy (GTDB): domain Bacteria; phylum Bacillota; class Clostridia; order Oscillospirales; family Oscillospiraceae; genus JAFRPC01. The sequence continues at coordinate 20,987 of CAMOKD010000039.1, forward strand.
CGGGGTCCGGATAGGCGTGGCCCCACTGGTGGGGATTGCCGGAGGCAATCATAAAATCCCGGGCATGGCGGTAGATGGCCAGGATGGTCGGATAGTCCTTCATCCGGGCAGGACGGACTGTAAGGGTCGGGGCGGCGGTCACAGCACGGCCTCCAGATATCTGTTCCATTGCACTCCCCTCCTGTGGGTCCATTCTACCACAGATCTCTCCCCGGCGCAACCTCTGAAAAAAGGGACGGCGCGTTTGCGCCGTCCCTTGAGGGTTATTTGGGGAATTACTGCTCTTCAATGGCTCTGCCTTCGGCCACAAAGAAGGCTC
>CAMOKD010000040.1:0-20771 GCA_946617435.1 uncultured Clostridia bacterium
CCGGTAAGTCTCTGCTTCTGTTATTCCCTTTCTGTTTCGGCAGGCTTTCCGAGAAGGTTTGTTGTATAAGTGTTCCTTATCCTTAAACATACATCGTAAAATGCTTTAAAATGCATTTTTAGAGGTATCTGTATGAACCCTGCCTTATTGCTTTTTGACTTTGACGGCACCCTGTATGACACCGTGCCCGCCAACTGCGCCGCCTATAACGCCGCCATGGCCCCCTACGGGGTGCAGGTGTCCCCGGACCAATACGCCCGGCAGTGCAACGGCCGCTACTACAAGCACTTCCTTTCGGAGCTGCTGGGCCCCGACCCCGGGGTGATCGAGGCCGTCCACAACGCCAAGCTGGCCCTGTACCCCCAATTTTACCACCGCATCCGGGAGAACGCCGCCCTCTTCGGCCTGATGGCCGCCCTGCGGCCCCGGTGCAAGGTGGCCCTGGTCTCCACCGCCTCACGCCCCAGCGTGGTGCCGGTGCTGGAGCGCTTTGGCCGCATGGGCTGCTTTGACCTGATTCTCACCCAGGAGGACGCCCCGGTGAAGAAGCCCGCCCCGGACTGCTACCTGCTGGCCATGGCCCGGCTGGGGGTGGGCCCGGACCAAACCCTGATTTTCGAGGACTCCCAGGACGGCATCGCCGCCGCCAAGGCCAGCGGCGCCGCCTGCCTGGTGGTCCCCGAGATAAAATAACCTCAACGTCACGGAGGAACCCTTATGACACAAGACAAATTCATCGTCAACATCATCCACCGGCCGGAGATGGTGCCCGAGTACGCCGAAAAGGTCACCGGCCACGGCAAGCAGGAGGATCTGGGCCGCAAGGCCCTGCTTACCGAGAGCCTGGACATCTTTAAAACCCAGCAGGAATGCGCCCACAAGAACGGGCTGAAAACCACCATCCAGATGACCTACGCCTCCCTGTTCAACGCCGAGGCCGTGGCCCTGGCCAAGGCGCACCACGCCCAATACGGCGATGAGATCGCCCTGTCCCTGCTGGGCCTGCCCTGCGAGCAGTTCCGGGAAAAGTACAAGACCAAGGACTTCTGTATCTGGATGTTCTCCATGGAGGACAAGAAGTCCATCGTGCGGGACGTGTTCGGCAAGTTCTACGAGGCCTTCGGCTTCTATCCCGAATCCACCGGCTCCTACTACATGGACGCCGACCTGATCAACTTTATCAAGGCCGAGTACCCCACCGTGAAGTGCGCCGTGGCCACCTGCTGGGAGGAGGGCCCCAAGGCCTACCACACCTGCAACAACTCCTGGTACACCTTTATGGACGGCGGCCCCTGGGCCCCCTGGATCCCCTCCAAGGCCAACACCCACGCCCCCGCCGCCAACGCGCAGGAGGACAGCGGCATTGTGGCCATCCCCCATCTGAGCCGGGATCTGCTGGCCTGCTACGACGGCAACGGCTCCAACTTCGGCACCCACCCCCAAAACGTGCTGCGGGGCATGATCTACGACACCAAGACCTGGGAGTACCCCTATCTGTACAACCTGATCGACCAGTACCGCAGCCTGGCCAAGTATAACAACGGCTACGCCTACAACATGATGTTTGTGGGCCCGGGCTGGATGAACAAAATGGGCCGCTGGGAGCAGCCCTATGAGCTGCTGCTGAAGTCCTATGAGGACGGCTGCGCCTACTACGGCAAGCTGAAAAAAGAGGGCAAGCTGACCGACATGACCATGGCCGAGTTTGCCGACTACTACCGGGAAAAGAAAACCTACACCGAGCCCGAGTGCGCCCTGTGGAGGGACATCCTCTACGGCTCTGACAAGCAGCTGTTCTGGTACTGCGACCCCTATCTGCGGGCCTGCGTCAACATGGACCAGGGCGGCGCCATTGTGGACCTGCGGCCCTATGTGGCCAAGCTGGAGTGGCCTGTGGGCATCGGCACCCCCCACGTCCAGGACGCCAGCTACCCCTTCCTGATCCAGGAGAAGTACCGGGCCGGCTACTTTACCCACTACGCCGGCGAGGGCACCGTCCGCTCCGCCAAGGTCTGCTGGAACGGCGAAGAGGTGGACCTGTGCCTGTGCCGGACCAAGGCCCACTTCCGCCGGGAGGGACAGGACCGGATCCTGACCCTGGACCCCGTGGACATCGAGTTTGCCGGCGGCCTCACGGTGAAGCTGCAAAGCGTCATCACCTTTGCCGAGGGCAGCTCCAGCATCCGCATTGACCGGACCATCCTGTCCATGAGCGACCCCGACGCACAGGTCACCGTCAAGGAATATATGGTGGGCTGCTACGGCACCACCGAGTACACCGAGGATATGACCAGCCTGACCCTGCAGGTAGAGGCAGGGGACGACTCTGTCACCATCCCCTACGCATACAAGTGCCGCGAGGCCGCGGTGCCGGGGGCCGAGGAGGTCAGCTGCACCCTGCCGCCCATCCACACCCGGGTGTCCATGCTGGCCAACGGCCGGGACAAAACCGGCTTTGTGCGGGAGGGCTACGCCTTCAGCCCCATGTTCACCCTGGGCTGGGAACGCAATCTCAAGGACAAGGAGGTCTTTACCACATGGCTCAATCTGGAAAGGGCAGACTGAATTACCGGTGCCCCTCCTGCTTTATGCGGGACATCGACATGGATATGTTCTACGACAAGGACCGGCAGGAGTATTACTGCCTGCGCTGCCAGTACCGGGGCAGCGAGGCCGACGTGCTGGCCAAAAACGAGATGGCCCGGTTCCGCTACGGCGCCATGTACCAGAGGTTCACCTTTGATGACTGAGCGGTGGATCAAGGGGGCGGACGTCTCCTCCCTGGGGGAGGTGGAGGCCGCCGGGGGCCGGTTTTACGACGCCGCGGACACGCCGGAGGACGCCCTGGTGATTTTAAAGCGCCACGGGGTGAACCTGATCCGGCTGCGGCTGTGGAACGACCCCTATGACCCGGCGGGCAACCCCTACGGCGCGGGCGCCAACGACCTGGCCCGGACCATGGTCCTGGCCCGGCGCTGCAAGGCCCTGGGCCTGCCCTGGCTGCTGGACTTCCACTACTCCGATTTCTGGGCCGACCCCGGCAAGCAGCACCCGCCCAAGGCCTGGGCGGGGCTGGACCTGCCGGCGCTGGAGCAGGCGGTGTACGACTACACCCTGGAGGTGCTGCACACCCTGGGGGCGGCAGAGCTGCTGCCCGCCATGGCGGCCCCGGGCAACGAGCTGTCCAACGGTCTGCTGTGGCCGGTGGGCCGGGTGCCCCACTGGGACGCCATTGCCCGGCTGGTCAGCGCAGGGGTCCGGGCCATCCGGGATGCGGCCCCGGAGGCGCAGGTGATGCTCCACCTGGACAACGGGGGCAACAACGCCCTGTACCGCAGCTGGTTTGACCACTATCTTGCCCTGGGCGGCGCGGACTTTGACTGCATCGGCCTGAGCTACTACCCCTTCTGGCACGGGCGGATGGAGGACCTGCGGGCCAATCTCCACGACCTGGCGGGGCGGTACGGCAAGCCCCTGGTGGTGGCGGAGACCTCCATGGCCTTTACCCTGGAGGAGTGCTATGCCCAGGAGGGGCTGACCCGGGAGCAGAAGAAGGGCCTGGCGGCCAATGCCCGCACCGCGGCGGGGGTGGCTTACCCCTGCACTCCGGCGGGCCAGCGGGACTTTGTCCGGGATCTGTGGGCGGTGATCCGCTCGGTGCCCGGGGGCCTTGGCCGGGGCATCATCTGGTGGGAGCCCGCCTGGCTGCCGGTGCCCGGCAGCGGCTGGGCCACCCCGGCAGGATTGGCCTACGTAAAGGAGCAGGGCCCCGGCGGCAACGAGTGGGCCAACCAGGGTCTGTTTGACTATCAGGGCCGTGCCCTGCCCGCCCTTTCCCAGGGCCCGGAGGGCATCCAATAACCGCAAAAGCACCGCGCTGCGACCCCGCAGCGCGTTTTTTTGCGCCCGTTGACCGGCAGCCGCCTCTCCGCCGGGTCATACTGAACTCCATTACGATGTATTGTATAAAGGATAAAGAACACTTTCAGTAAACACTCTCGGAGAAGCCTGCCGAAACAGAAAGGGATCAACAGAAGTAAAGACTTGCCGGTACGGAGGAGAATCGTTAAGGAGCCCACTCCTTAACCCGTTTGAATGAGGGGTGGGTCCAGGGAGGGGGGAGAGATTCGGAATCTTCCCCCTCCCTGGTGCGTCTTTGCATACTTTCTGCGCAAACAGCAGGCGTGTCAGCGCCCGACAGCCCTGTGGGCTGTCGCGGAACATTGCGCAGAGCTATGCTCGGAGCAATAATCCATGCCTTTTGGCGGATTGTATGGCCGCCGGCAGGCATAACCAGCTTCCGTCCACTGCCTTGCTTCCGTTCGAGGCATCTGTTGAAAGTCTTATCCTTTTCACAAGCTCCATTATGGAATCTTAATATCAGAACCGCAGGGCGGCGGGGCCCAGGGGCCTGTGGGTGCGGGTGTGGCGGGACGCCCAGGTGTGCAGGGCCGCCTGGAACAGCCTGGCGCTGTTGTTGTACTGGGTCAGCTCCCCCTGCTCCAGGTCGATCCGCATCTCCAGATACCGCAGGTACAGCTCGTCCGCCGGGGCCGGCACCAGCAGCCGGGTGGTTGTGATATCCGTGCTGCCGTCATAGCCCGGGAATTCCCCCGCCGGGCCCCCCTCGTGGGCCTGCAGCACGTCCTGCCAGATCTGGCCGTCCAGCTGTGACAGCCAGTGCAGCTTCAGCGCCGGCTCCAGCTCGTTGGGCCGGGACAGATCCGCCCCGGCCAGGGCCTCGTAAATGGTCATGACTCCTCTCCTTTCTCCAGGTTCAGCTGCTCCGTCAGCCGGAACAGGGCCTGCCACAGCTGCTCCAGCTGCTGGGCCGTGGTGCCCTCCGGCCGGGGCGGGATTTCATACATGGCAAGCCCCCCTCTCAGTCAAGGCGGCTGCCGGTGTCCAGGCTGAGACTGATGCCCTCCAGCCGCAGACCGCCCACGCCCTCCAGCCGCAGGCGCAGCCGGTCGCACCGCCGGGGCTGCAGGGGCAGGCGCTGCAGCCCCGGCCGGTTGCCCATCAGCCGCCCCTTTCGCTGCCAGGGCCCTCCGTCATAGGACACCAGCACCGTGGCCTCCGCCCCGGGCTCCAGCTCGGCCCAGAGCTGCATGGCCCTGATCCGCGCCCGGCGGCCCGGCAGGGGGTCCAGGTCCCGGGTTTCGGCCCACCAGCGGACCTCCCGCCGGCTGCCCCCGGGGCCGATTTGCAGCACACTGCCCTCGCTCAGCAGCTCCAGCCCCTGGGGCAGGGACCGGGCCATCTCAAACCGGCAGGCCTGCCACCGGTGCCACAGGCCGGTGCCGGTGTCGTAGACGAAAAACCGGTCCTCCCCCGCCTGGGTGCGCAGGCAGAGATAGTACTTGCCGTCCCAGGTCCCGGCCACGGCGTCATGATACCGCTCCGGCCCCAGGGGGGCGGAGATCCGCACCGGCAGGGTGCCGTTGTAGCAGCACACCCCGCCGGGGGACTTGTAATACAGCCGGCTGCCCACCAGGCAGACGCTGCGGTCGCTGCCCTCCTCCACCCCCTCCAGGGAGTAGGTGAGCACCCGGTGGTCCCCCCGGTGGGAGGGCACCAGCTTTTCCACCCCGTCGGCCCGGAAGAACAGGACGCAGCCGTCCAGCACCGCCCCGGCGGTGAAGGGGCCGCCCTCTCCCCTGGAGGCGCGCCAGCTGTCAGAGCTCAGACCCTGAAAGCAGCTCCAGTTGCGGAAATCCCCCAGCTTGCAGCCGTACAGCTCGTGGACCTGGCCCGCGGCGCGGCAGCCCCAAAGCCGGTTTTTGCAGCTGACCACAAAGTCCATCTCCGGCAGGGGCCGCTGGGCCCGGACGTAATGGTTGCTGCCGGACACCAGGGTGGTCTCCACCACCTGGGAGATCAGCCCCGGGTAGACCAGATAGTCCCCGGCGCCCTCCGCCCGGTCCGCCGCGCCGGGGTCGTGCAGGGCGGCGGTGAGCACATGGGCCCCCAGGAGCAGGTCCTCCGCCTGCCCCCCGCCCAGCTGGGCGGTGAGCTCCACCCCGTCGCCGGGGTGGAGGCCCTTGGCAATGCCGGGCAGACTGAGCTTGGTATAGCACTCCACCGCCAGCCACAGGCCCTGGCTTTGGCTGTAGCGCTTGATCACCGGGTGCTCCTCGCTGGTGTCCAGCCAGGCCCCGTCCGCCGGGGGCTCGCTGCCCCGGGTGACGACAAACTCCGTGCCGTCGGCGGTGCAGGGGGCCAGGCGCAGCAGGCCCGCCTCCACAGAGTTGTCCTGGCGGATGCTGCCGTAGTCCTCGCTCTCGGTCATATGCTGGCCCTGGGCCAGGCGGACGGCGTTGGCATACAGCCCGTCGGGAAACACGCAGACCCAGCCCCCCAGCATCACCAGCTGCCGCCGGGGGACGGTGACCCGCCGGGGCACAAACTGGGGCAGGCAGTACTCCCCGGCCCACAGGTCGCCGAACCGGTTGATCCAGATCCGCTCCCGGTCGCCCCCCAGGGCCTCCACCCCGGTCAGGGGGCGGCCGTCCGGCCCCTCCACCTGGGTGGGGGCGGGGCGGACGGTGAGCTGGGGCGCCCGGTCGGCGCAGAGATTCTCCATGTCCCAAAAGGCGCCCGGGGCCGCCATGGGGCTGCGGTCATAGCCCAGAAACCTGCGGATGTGCAGCTGGGTGCCCCCCGGGGGATTCAATACGGGAAATTGCATGACAGCCTCCTCTCTAGGTCCGGGGCTGGGTGGCTGCCGCCGCCCGGGCCCGGGCCTTTTCCATCAGGGGATTGGGCTTTTTGACCTGGCCCAGGGCGTCGGTCTGGGGCAGACGGAGGGGCGACCCCCCGTCCCCGGGGGCCGACGGGCCCGGCTGCTGCAGCAGCCGCACCAGCTCTGCCTGGGCGGCCAGCCGGGTTTGCAGCTGCTCCTTGCCCTTAAAGTCCATCATCTCCAGGGCCAGCAGGGCCTGGCTTGTGAGCTGGGGGTTGAAGAACCCCAGCCGGAACAGCTGCAGGGCCAGCTCGTTGTAGCTGAGCTTGGTGTAGCTGCTCTGCTTTTGGGCGGCCACCTCAATGTCAAACACCGCCGGGCCCCGGAGCCCCCGGTTGTCAAAGCCCAGGTAGTCCCCCAGGATGCGGAACTGCCGGGGGCTGGTGTAAAACTGCCGGATCAGCTCGATGACGCAGTACACCACCTGGCGGAAGCAGCGGTAGGCGTTGGTGATCTGGTCCCGGCTGAGCTTGCCGCTCTGCTCCTGCATGGCGGCAATGGCCGAGGCCGCGGTGACCCCGCCGCCCACGCCGCCGTTGTTCACGTCCCGGTTGCCGGAGGTCTCCTTGATCTCGTTGACCTTGGCGGCCAGGACGTTGAGATAGTTTCCGCTGAGAGGATTCACCGTGATGGGCCGGATGGCGCTGTCCTCCAGGGAGCCCTGGACGTGGACAAAGGGCCGGGTCCAGTCGGCGTACTCCTCCTCGTTGATGCCGTCGTCCCCCCGCTTGAGCCAGCGGGGGGTGGCGGCCGCCACGCAGTTGGCCACAATGGCGTTGTTCATCAGGTCGATCTGCCGCTGGGCGTCCTTGCACAGGTCAATGTAGCCAAAGCCCCCGGGGGTGCCCTCCTCCGGGAAGAGGACGTCTGCAAAAAAGGGGTACAGCCCGTGGTCGTACAGGCCCCGCCGGGCCAGGGGGCCGTTTTCCGTGGCGTAGAGCACCCGGCGGCCCACAAACTTGACGTAGTGCAGCACCGTGCGGGCCCCGTCCCGCTTTTTGTAGTACCAGTCAATCACCGGCACCCGGTCAGAGGTATCTACGCTCTGGTCGTAGAGATATCGGCTGCCGGTGAAGTCTGTGTTCTCCAGCTCTCCCTCCAGGTCCGGGTACTGCTCCAGCAGCCGTTCCCTGCTCTGCAGCCGGACGAGAAACAGGTTGCGGCTGTCCTGCAGGTCGGTGATGCCGGGCTCCCAGTACAGATCCAGGGGGTCCACCGGCCGGATGGCCACGTCCCCCCGGCCGGAGAGCTTTTCCGGGTCCCAAAAGACCCCGTACACCGCCATGCCGGCCTTCAGCTTCTTCCACCAGTTGACGGACCAGGTGTGCTCAAAGTCGTTCTGGCTCAGCACCACGGGCACCACTGCGGACAGGCGCCTGGCCTCGGCCTCGTCGTCCCGGGCCCGGGGCAGACAGGTGGGCTCCGGGTAGGCGTCCATGGCGTCGGCGTGCTTGGAGAGAATCACGTTGACCAGCCAGGCGGACCGGGTTTTCAGCCCCGTGGTGCCCTGCTGGGGGATGTGCTCCCAGTGGCGCAGACGCCAGAACTCCTCGTTTTCAATGATCCGCCGGTCCAGGGCGGCCTTGGCCGCCTTGTACTTGCGCAGGGTCTGCATGGCCCCGGCCAGGGTCTCGGCGGTGATTGCCGTCAGTTCCAGTTCTTCCATTCTTGCTCCTTTCCCCGGGCCCCGAGCTCCGGCCTGGCGGACAGGGCCCGCACCTTCTCCTCCAGCACCGGCACCCGCCGGGCAAACTCGTTGTGCAGCCGCACCTCCCGGGTCAGCTGCTCCAGCTTATAGTCCGTCACGGCCTGGGCCATGGACAGCCGCTGGGCCACCTCGTCCCGGGTCTTTTTGGCCCCGGCGTAGGCGGTGACGCACACCCCCGCCAGGGTCAGCAGCCCCGTGACCACCGAGATCCACAGCTCCGTCATGTCTGCTGCCCCCCGTACCAGAGGATATAGTCGTAGGCCAGACCAGCCCGCCAGTATTTGGACGTGGAAATCTTGATCTTCCCGTTCTCGTCCGCCACCGGGGCCGTGCCCCCCATGGCCAGGGCGCCGCTGGCGTTGACCGAGCGGTAGATGGTGTTGGCCACAACGTCGCGGCCCGGCGGCATGACCCCCAGGGCCTCGTAGATGGTGTTGGTGCCCTTGGCCTTGGCCTGGTCCAGGTCGCAGTGGACCCAGAGGGCCAAGGCCCCGTCAAGGTCCTCCGGCAGGGTGATCACCATGCCGTCGGCGCTGGGGGTGAGGCTGCCGGTGCGGGTGGTCAGCACCGGGATGGCCCCGATCAGGGCCGCCTGGGCGTCAAATTTGGTGCCCGCCGGCACTGTGACCCCCTTGGCCCGGATGGCGGCGTTGTTGGCGTCCAGGGCCGTTGCCACCCGCTGCATACGCACTGCGTCCAAGGTTGACATCAGCCCTCACCTCCCACAATGGCCGCCAGCCAGCTGTTGACGGTGTCAATCACGGCATCCACCCGGCCGTCCACATAGGTCTTGTTGGCGGCGTCGGTGCCGGCGGCGGGGGCCGCCACGCCGTGGACCCGGCTGCCGCCGCACTGAATGCCGCCGCCGTCAATGCTCAGGGCGATCTCCTCCGAGGCGCTGCCGCCCTGGGGGATGTAGGACAGGCCCACCCCCAGCATGCCCGCGTAGGCGGCCCCCTGGCCGGTCTGCGGGCTGCCGGCGGACAGGGAGATCTCATCCTCGTCCAGGTGGAGCACCCCGGCGCCGCACACCGCCAGATCCTGGCCGTTTTGGGGGGTCAGGGGCAGCACCGCCGCCCCGTCCGCCCCCCGGGGGCCGGTCTCCCCCTGGGGGCCCCGGGGGCCGGTCTCCCCCTGAGGGCCCCGGGGCCCGGTCTCTCCCCGGAGACCCTGGGGGCCTTGGGGCCCCCGCAGACTCTCCAGCCACTGGGACTCGGTGCCCTCATAGCCCAGGGCCACCGCAATTTCATAGGCCGAGGGGCCCGGTCTGCCCGCCACCGCGCAGGAGAGCATGGGCAGGCGCTGGTGCAGATACATGGGATACATCAAATCTCTCCTTTCCGCCGGGCCTGGCCCACCCAGCCGAAGCAGGGGGCAAAGGTGTCCGCCCCGTCGGCGGTGCGCAGGCGCAGCTGCAGCTCACAGTCGCCGTGGTCCAGGGCCAGGGTGTCGGCCTGGGTCAGCTGTACCAGCAGCAGGCAGGGGTCTGTGTCGCACAGGCTCAGGCTGCCCTCACCGGTCTGGCCCTGGGCGTGCATGGCGTAGTCCAGCACGGTTTGGCCCTGCTGGCTCAGGGTGACCCAGGCGGTCTCCGCCCCGGTCAGGGCCATGGGCAGCTCCAGCTCCAGGGTGGGGGTGCTGCCCCGGTAAAAAATAAACTGGGGGATCCGCACCGCCGGTCACCTCACATTTCCGGCCCGGCGGCCTCCCGGCCGGCGTGCTCCCGGCAGGCCCGGATATAGGCGCTCTGCCGCTCCTGCTGGCGCCGGGCCTCCTTGAGAATCTCAAACACGGGGCGGGGCACCCGGGCGTCCACCCCCCGCATGACGGTGTAGCCCTTGCCGTTCAGGCCCACAAAGACAAAGTTCTCCTCCAGGCCGGTGGCCATGGGCAGGGTGACGGTGACCAGCTCCTGCAGAGGGGATTGGATCTGCTGTTTCATTCTCTCTCTCCTTTCTCCCGCCGGCTCAGCCGGGGTTCGCCCCTGCCCGGTCGGCGTAGCGCTTGGCCATGACCAGGGCCCGCAGCACGTTGTAGGGCAGGTAGATGTCGTCGGGGTCCACGGCGGCGTCGGTGCCGCCGTTGATGGCGCCGCTGTCCAGCAGCTGGCGGACCTCGCCCCGGACGGTGTCATGGGGCACGTCCGCCAGGGTGCGGATGTAGGGGCCCAGCAGGGCGGAACGGGTGAGCTCCTGGCCCAGATTCACCTGGGCGGCAGCCTGGGCCAGGCTCTGGCTCCACTCCGCCCGCAGGCGCTGGGTCAGCTCCTGCTCCCGCTGGTCCAGCAGGGCGGTAAGCTCCTGTGGGGTCATGTCAATCTCTCCTTTCATGGCCCGCGCCACGTCGGCGCGGAAGCCGTCCATGGTATAGCCCATCTGCAGGCCCCGCCAGTAGTGCTCCGGGTCCCCGTGGTTGGAGGCGATGCCCGCGGCGTGGCCCTCCCGGTGGGAGAGGATCACCCCCGGGGCCAGGGGGTCCAGCTGCAGCTGGACGCACAGCCGGGCAAACAGCTCCACCGCGGCGGCGTAGGTCCGGCGGCAGTCCGCCCGGGCCCGGGCGGGGTCCAGCAGCTCAAAGGAATTGGCGGTGCCCTTGAGATAGCGGATGGCCCCGCTCTCGCACATCTCCACCCCCAGATGGGTGTTGTTGCCGCTGCCGGCGCAGTGCCAGCCCCGCCAGGTCCAGGGCAGGGTCTGCCAGACCACCCCGGTGTCCGCGTCGATAAAGGCGTGGACGCAGGCGTTGGTGTAGGTGCTCTTGTCCCACAGCCGGCAGAACACCGCCGCGCTGGGCTGGGCGCAGCCCACGCTGTGGAGCATCAGCCCCCGGGGCCCTCGGTCCTGAAAGGCGGCATAGCGGCTGTCGGCCCGGGACTGGTTGGCCCGGTAGCAGGGGTTTTGGGTGAGAAAACGCTGCTGCAGCACCATGTTATTCCGCCTCCGGCAGGCCCGCCAGGGCCGTGAGCAGGGCGCACAGCCCCGCCAGGGCCGCGGTGGAGGCCACCACCGCCCAGTCCACCTGGGACAGGGTGGCCGCCGCGGGGATCAGGGCCGCGGCGGTCTGGGCCGCGGTGCGCAGGGCCCGGACCAGGGCGGCGCGCCACCAGGTTTTGGTAAAAAGCATGAAATCCTCCTTTCCTGTGCCGGGGCAGGGGCCGGAAGGGCCGGCCCCCGCCGCCGGGGGTCATACGCAACTGCCCATGGGATCAGTTTGCCTCGTCCACGCCGGAGTAGGCCGAGCAGCTCTCCACCCGGACCATCCGGTTCTGATACAGGATGCGGGTGGCGGTTTCAAACTTATAGCCCACGGTGGAGAACTGGTTCAGGGGGCCGCCGATCTGGCTGGCGTCCTTGATGATCATCTCCATGCCCATGCCCTCGGGGTCCACCACGCCAAAGGCGTCCTTGCCGAAGAACAGGGTGCCGTACACCGCGCAGGGGCCCTCCATGGGGTCGCCGCCCTCGCCGGGCCAGAGGGTGTCCTCGTTGCCGCTGGCCCCGGACAGGGCCACCCCCGCGGCCTCCGCCAGCCACAGGGCCTTGCCGGCGGCGGTGGCGCCGATGATCTCCCCGGTGCCCCCCATGGCCCCGGCGGAGGTGTCGTAGAAGTGGACCTTGCGGCCCACCAGGGCCTGGGCCTGGGCCTCGGTCAGGGTCTCCTTCACGGTGACCTTGTAGGGGCTGGCGACGCCGTACTGGGCGGTGCCGGTGTCGTTGACGGTGTAGCCCGCCACGGTGAGATTGGGCTTCTCCTCGTCGTACAGGGTGCCGCCGTTGAAGATGGGGGCCTCGGTGGTCTCAATAAACCGGACCCCGTGGAGCTCGCCGATCTCCCCGTTGAAGATGGGCCGGGTGGCGGCGTACTTGTGCACCTCCAGCCAGTCACGGCTGGAGCGCAGGTCGTACACCACCGAGGGGTGGATCACCGCCACGTACTTGTTGCCCTCAAAGAAGGGGGCCTTCTGCTTTTTCAGGAAGGTGTATGCCCTGTTGACGGTGTCGGGGGTGAGGCGGTTGTTGTCCGCCTTGAGCTGGCAGCGGGCCACCGGGGTGGACAGGGGCTTGCCGTTTTCATCGGTGGTGTCGGCGTACAGGACGCTGGTGCCGGTGCACAGCTCGTTGCGCACCAGGGTGTCGGCGGTCTCGCCGCCGGCGGCGCCCATCTCCTCCGCGGCGCCGGCGATGGTGTTGTCCACGGCGTGCAGATCCAGCCGGTCGGACACGGCGGCATAGTCGCCGTACTGCTGGACGCTGACGTGCAGGGCGCTCTGGCCCAGACGCTGGCCGGTGGGGATGACGCCCTCCTGCAGGGGGGTCATGGCCTTGGCAAAGGTGTTCCACTTGCGCCACTGGACGGTCTCGCCGTGGTTTGCGGGGAGGAACTGCTTTTTGCCCAGCTGGGAGTAGATCAGCTTGGTGCGGGCGTTGTGCAGCAGCTCGGTGTTGTAGTAGGACTGCATGCCGGGGCTCATGGCCCCGGTTTCGTGGGCGGCGCTGCCGTCAAAGGCGTTGGTGTCGCCGGTGGTGGTGTTGACCAGGATGTTCATTCCGGATTCGTTTGCCATTGTGCGATTCTCCTTTCTCTTCTCAGGTGGGTGGATATTTCCCTTGTCCCGGGGCGGGCAATCGGCAGGGCCCGGCCGGGGGGATTACAGGATCACCCGCTCGCCCCGCAGGGCGCGGCGGCGGATTTCGGCCCGCTCGGTCTCAGACCAGCGGGAGGGGTCCTCCCGGTGGACGCAGGGGCCGCCGGGACCCAGACCGTTTTCCGGGGGCCGGGTCTCGGCTGCCTGGGGAAAGGCCGCCCGGTGGGCCACCGCCACGTCCGCCCCCGCCCGGATCAGGGCGGCAAAGTTGGGGTCGGCCATGGCCGTGGGGAGGGTGAAGCCCGGCACCGTCCGGGCCAGGTCGGCCGCCTGGTCCTGCAGCCGGCGGTAGGCGTAGTATTGGCTTTGGGCCCGGGCCTGGCGCCGGAGCAGGGCCCCCGCCGCCCGGGCAAACTGCTCCCGGTAGGGCCCGTGGATCAGCCGGTCAAACTCCGCCTCGCTGTCCGGGGCGGGGGCAGGGGCGGGGGCAGGCGAGGCAGCGGGGGTCTCCGCCGTGGCGGGGGCCTCGGCCGGGGCCTCGGCGGCGGCCGGAGCGACCTCCCGGGTCTGGGGTTCTTGGATGGATTTGGATTCTTCCATAGTACCTCCTTGTCATTAGTCAGTCATTGGTAACGAGTGCACCCCGTAGGGGCGGATGCCCACATCCGTCCTGAGGGTCGCCTTAACCGCCGGGGCCACGGAGACGCACGCGCCGTAGGGATCGATCATGCCGGCGAAGCCGGACGATCGATCCGATCCGCCGCCAAGGCGGATTCCCCCCGGCGCAGTGGGTTCATGCCAACACATCCGGCAGGCCTGTGCGTGTTCTTTCGGAGACTGCCGCGGGACGTCGAGGACGCCGTCCCCTACCGCCGGAAATCGATACGTTTTGCGTTCATCCCACTGCACACAACCAGCCGGCCTCCGGCCGGCCGGAACGCTCGTCCCACTACGTGGGCATGAGCGTTCCCTACGGTGGGCGTGTACGCATCCCGTCACCCCGGTGGGACGGGCGGCCGGGGCACGGGCGGATGTGGGCATCCGCCCCTACGGAGAGGGCGTACGTATCCCGTCACCCCGGTGGGGTGGGCGACCTGGGCACGGGCGGATGTGGGCATCCGCCCCTACGGAGAGGGCGTACGTATCCCGTTACCCCGGTGGGATCGGCGGCCTGGGCACGGGCGGATGTGGGCATCCGCCCCTACGGGTGCAAATGCGCAACCATATCTTTCAAAATGTTTTCAAATGGCAATTTGAAAACTCCGCAATTTTCAATTTTCAATTCTCAATTTTCAATTATTTTTCCCCCCGGGCGGATGTGGGCATCCGCCCCTACGGAGAGGGCGTACGCATCCCGTCACCCCGGCCAACTTCATTTCCCTCTACCTGGCCAGCTTGGCGGCGTACCACTGGCGCAGGCGCTCGGCGTAGTCCGGGTCGATGCCCGCCTGCTCCAGCAGCGCCGCTGTCACCGGCAGGCCCTGGCTCAGGGCCGCCATGGCCATCCGGTAGGCGTAGGCCCGCTCCCGCTGGGCCTGGGTGGCGTCCGCTGCCGCGGCGGCCTGGTCCAGCTTCTGCTGCTGCAGCTGTGCCTGCTGGGTAAATTCCAGGGCCCAGTTCTCCTGCTCCCGGTCCCAGTTGGACTGGGCCTGGGCTGCGTCCGCCCGGTCGTCCTTCCGCTCCAGCCGGTCCAGGAAGACCTGGTAGTCCCGGTCGTACAGGCCCAGCAGCTGGGCCAGCTCCCGCTCCTGGGCCTGCCGCTGTTGGGCGTCCCGGGACGCCGCCCGGTCATACAGCTCCGGCAGCAGCTCCCACAGGCCGGACATGGCCCGGTCGTACTGCTGGGCCCCGGCGGACTGGGCATAGGTGCTGCCGTAGCCCCCCGTCAGCCCGGAGAGCCGGGCCACCGTGTCCTCCATGGCCCGGGCAGCCTGGGTTTGATACTGGTCCCTGGCCCCCTGATAGAAGGGATCCCGGGCCGGGTCATAGGCGAAGGCCGGCCGGTTTGCCAGGGCCTGGGTCAGATCCTCCGCCTGGCGGTACCAGGGGTTGGCCTGGGGCAGCCACAGCTCGGTCTGCTCCGGGTCCCGGGCGGCGGCCCACAGCACCCCGCCGTAGGGGGTCATGCGGTAGGTGTCCCCGCCGTCGGTGCGGAAGGTGGAGCCCACCGCAATGGGCTGGGTGCCCGCCTCGTCCTGATAGACGTGGCCGTCGGCATAGTAGCCGGTCTGGGTCTGCCCGTCGGGATCGGTGTACTCCACGGGTCTGGTTTTCTTGGTGTTTGCCATAGAATGCTCCTTTCTCTTCATCTTGCCAGGGGGTTGCCCCACAGGGGCGGGGCCTCCTGCTCGTGCACCGGCTTGATGGGCCGGGCCATGCACATGTAGCGCCACTCGTCGCACACATGGTCCTCCAGGTCGGTGTCCAGATCCTCCACGTTGTGCTCGTCGTAGACCATCAGCGGCACCGTGCGCAGGAAAGCCTTGCAGGTGTCGAAGACGTACATCATGGGGATGCCCTCCCGGTCAAACTGCAGCCGGTAGTGGCACTGCATCCAGCCGGGGATCCGCTTGTGGTCCCCCGGGGCGAAGAACACCCGGTACTTGTCCGCGGTCTCGGCGATGCTCTCGCCGCCGCTCTCGTCCCAGATGGCCGGGTCCGCCACCCCCTCGATCTTCCGGCCCCTCAGCCAGGGGTGCTCGTCCTCGATCCGCCGGATCTCCGCAAACACCCGGTCCGGGGTCCACTTGACGCCCTCGTTTGGGGTGCGGGTGCAGCCGTAGAGCTCCAGGATCCGGTAGAGCCTCCCGTCAAAGTCCACCGCCCACCAGGCGCAGGAGAAGGGCCGGGAGTAGCCCCAGTCGAAGGAGCGGTACAGCTTCCACTCTCTGGGGGGCTGGAAGGCCTTCATCACGTGGGTGAAGCGCCCCTGCTTTGCCGCCTCCTCCGGGTCGATGCCCGCCCGGGCGCAGCGCTGCACGTCCGGGGTGGGGCGGAAGTCCTCAAAAAACTGCCCCTCAAAGATGTCCCAGTCCCCCATGAGCCAGGCCCGGCGGAGCTTTTCCGGCAGGGCCTCCAACTGCTTGACGTACTCCGGCTGGGCGGCCATCAGCGCCTTGTTGTCGGTGACCAGGCTCTGGATGAAGGTGTAGTCCGCCGGGTCCTCCCCGGCCTCGTACTGCTTGTCGATGAAGATCCGCTTGATGTACCCGTGGCCCTGGCCCCCGGGGTTGCAGGTGTAGTACACCCGCTTGGGGAAGTCGTTGACGCCCCGCAGGCAGGCGGTGATGGTCTTCATCTGGTATTCGCTGAGCTGGGTGGCCTCGTCCAGGAAGATCACGTCGTACTCCACGCCCTGGAGCCGGTCCAGGTCCCCGTCCTTGGCACAGTACATAAAGTGGATGGCGGAGCCCTGCTTCGGCCCCTTTGGCTGCTCTGCCCCTGCCGGCGCCATGTAGGGGAAGCGCAGCACCTTGTCCTTGTCGTTGTAGGTGGCGATTCCGGCAAGCTCAAACCGGAGGATCTGAATGTGGTTGTTCATGAGCTCCGGGTAGGTCCGGCGGACGATCAGAATTTTAATGCCCGGATACCGCAGGGCCAGCAGCTTGGCCTTGGTGCGCACGGCCCAGCTCTTGCCGCCGCCCCGGGCCCCGCCGAAGCCCACGTGCTTGGTGCCGGCCCGGAGCATCCGGGCCTGCTTGGGGTTTGGCGCATCCAGGCGCAATACACTGTCCGCCACGGGGCACCTCCTTTCGGGGAATGAAGAAATGAAGACGGCCTGCAGCTGTGGGAAACGTACACGCCGCGACCTGGCGGCCCGTCCCACCGGGGTTGCGGAATACCCACGCACCTCTCCGTAGGGGCGGATGCCCACATCCGCCCTGAGGGTCGCCCGCAACCACCGGGGCTGCTGATTGTGTACACGCTCTTCCGTAGCGGCCGATCAGCGATCGGCCACAAAAGGCTGCCCATACCACCGGGGTTGCGGAATCCGTACACGGCGCCCCCGTAGGGGCGGATGCCCACATCCGCCCTAACGCCGCCTGCTACCACCGGGCTGCTGATTGTATACACGCTCTTCCGTAGCGGCCGCTCATTGAGCGGCCATAAAAGGTCGCCCATACCACCGGGGTAACGGAATCCGCACACGGCGCCCCCGTAGGGGCGGATGCCCACATCCGCCCTAACGCCGCCTGCTACCACCGGGGCTGCGAGATACGCAGGCACCTTCCCGTGATAAATCGCGTAAAACGAAACCCGTTGCGGAATTCCTGCCGCGGTATGGCCGATCAATGAGCGGCCGCTAGGTCGAAGCTTTCCCAAATCGGAACCCCCCCGTAGGGATCGATCATGCGGTTGCAGCCGGACGATCGATCCGATCCGCCGCCGGCGGATATCCCCCGGCGCAGTGGGTCTGTGCCGACGCAGCCACCCCCTACGTATTCCTCGGGAGACTCCCGCGGGACGTCGAGGACGCCGTCCCCTACCGCCGGAAATCGAAACATATTGCGCAATACGAACTGCACACAACCAGCCGGCCCCCGGCCGGCCGGAACGCTCGTCCCACTGCGTGGGCATGAGCGTTCCCTACGGGGCGTGTACGTATCCCGTCACCCCGGTGGGACGGGAGGCCTGGGCACGGGCGGATGTGGGCATCCGCCCCTACGGTGGGCGTGTACGTATCCCGTCACCCCGGTGGGAACGGCGCGCCCCTGCAACCGCAATTTCCAAATGTTTTCAAATGGCAATTTGAAAACTCCGCCATTCTCAATTCTCCATTTTCAATTTTCAATTTCTCCTCCCCCCCGGGCGGATGTGGGCATCCGCCCCTACGGGGGGCGGTGCGTATCCCGTCGCCCCGGTGGAATCGGCGGCCGGGGCACTGACTGCTGACTGCCAACTACCTCTATTCACTGAACTCTGCTGCCGGGCCCAGCTCTACCCGCAGCAGCTCCGGGCCCTCGGGGCGGTCAAACAGGCCCAGATACTTGGCCAGCAGCTCCAACGCCCGCTGCTTGTCGTACAGCTTCACCTCCACGCCCTTGGCCGTGTCCTTCATGGCGCAGATCGCCGCCCGCTGGTCCGGGCTCAGGGTGTCGGTGTCCTGCAGGCGCAGGGCCCCGTCCTCCAGCCGGGCAAAGTCCGAAAAATCCGCAAAGGCAATCCGCTCCAGCTCCCGCAGCACCCGGTCCGGACTCAAGCCCTCCATGGCGCCCTCCCGGCGGCACAGTCCGGGCAGAGCTCCGGCGGCTCCGGCCCGTAGAGCTCCACCCCGCAGTCCCGACACCGCCCCGTGGGCGGCAGGGTCTGCCGGTCCACCCAGGCGGGAAAGAAAAATCGTCTGTCCATGGCCCTCCTTTCTGTCCCCTTTATGGGACAGCCGCTGTGATATCCTGTAGGTACAGGATACATAAATACAAAATATCCTTTTCAAGATACTACCGGGGCTAAAAGATCAGGTCGGCCTCCTCCCCGGTGAGCCCCAGCAGCCCGGTGATCCGCCGGATCTGGCCCAGGGTGAAGCAGCGGTGCCGGGCCAGGCAGAGGAAGAGCTCCTCCGGCGTCATGCCCAGGGCCGCGGCCACGTCGCCGGGGTCCATGCCCTGCTCCCAAAAATATTCCATCAGCAGATTGGTTTTCATCTGTACCCTCCGTTCCGCCGGCCGGCTTTTCTAAGATGCCCGGATTATAACACAAACGTTCGAAAAAGTCAAGAAATATTTGAATTTACGTTCGAGAAAATGGCAAAAGAGTGAATTCGGAGTGAACTCCATTTCTTAAAACAATATAAATGGCGTGTCAAGATACCTCCTTGGTGGGGGGCGGGCACGCCATTTCCGCACTTGACACCACCCCGGGATATGGTATAATTGTAAGCTAGAAAACTATGTTTCCAGAGGGCGCCTTATGGATATCCTGACCGTTTTTGAACAGACTGCCGCCCGGCTGCCGGACAAAATCGCCGTGGCGGACGAGCACAGCAGCTACACCTTTGCCGACCTGGCGGACCTGGCCGGCCGGCTGGCCGGGGGGATCCTGGCGGCCCGGCAGGCCCCGGGGCCGGTGGGCATCCTGGTGGACCGGGGGGCCGAGACCCTGGTGCTGCTGCTGGCGGCCCTGCGGGCCGGGGAGAGCTATATTCCCCTGGACCCCGACCTGCCGGTGCAGAAGCTGCGGTCCATCGTTGAGGACGCCCGGCCTGCCCTGCTGCTGGGCAGCGAAGGCCGCCGGGATCTGGCCGGGCAGCTGGGCTGCCCCCTGCTGACCCTGGCGGACGCCGCCCCCGTCCCCGCGCCCAGGCCGGTGCTGGATGAGGGCTCGGTGCTGTACACGGTGTACACCTCCGGCTCCACCGGCAAGCCCAAGGGCGTGGTAAAGACCCACGGGGCCATGCTGAGCTTCCTGTCCGCCTTCCCCGGCCGGTTCGGCCTGGGGGGCGAGGAGGTCATCGGCAACCAGACCCCCTTCTTTTTTGACGCGGCAGCCAAGGACATCTACCTGTGCCTGGCCACCGGGGCCCGGCTGGAGGTGATCCCGGCGGAGAAGTTCATCTTCCCGGTGCGGTTGGTGGAGTATCTGAACCAGCGGCAGATCACCTACATCTGCTGGGTGCCCACGGCCCTGGCCATTGTGACCCAGCTGAACACCTTCCGCCAGGTGCTGCCCGAAACCCTGCGCCGGGTGTTCTTTGTGGGGGAGCCCTTCCCCATCAAGCAGCTGCACCGCTGGCTGGAAGCCCTGCCCGGGCTGCAGTATGTGAATCTCTACGGCCAGTCGGAGCTGGCGGGGGTGTGCTGCTGGTACGAGATCCCCCGGGGAGCCCGGCCGGAGCGCCTGCCCATGGGCAAGCCCCTGGACAACTGCCGGGTGTATCTGCGGGGCGAGGAGGGCTTCCTCACCCAGCCGGATCAGCTGGGCGAGGTTTGGGTGGAGAGCGACGCCCTGGCCCTGGAATATCTCCACGACCCGGAGAAGACCGCGGCGGTGTTCTCGGTGGAGACCCTGCCGGACGGCCGCCGGGCCCGGGTGCTGCACTCCGGCGACCTGGCCCACTACGACAGCGAGGGCAACCTGGTGTTTGTCAGCCGGAAGGACTTCCAGATCAAGCACATGGGCCGGCGGATCGAGCTGGGCGAGATCGAATCCGTGGCCGACACCGTGCCCGGGGTGGTGCGGTGCGCCTGCCTGTACAACGGGGAGAAAAAGCGGATCGAGCTGTTCTGCCAGGCCCCGGGGCTGGAGGGGAAGGCCATTCTCAGCGCCCTGCGGGGCCGGCTGACGGACTATATGCTGCCCAGCCGGGTCCACGTGCTGGACCAACTGCCCCTGAACCAAAACGGCAAGCTGGACCGCCCCGCCCTGGCCAAACTGCTGTAACCGGGGCTTGTCGGAATAAAGGAATGAAGGAATAAAGACGGCCTGCGGCCTGATGAAGGTTGCGGGATGCGTACGCGCCTCTCCGTAGGGGCGGATGCCTTTCATCCGCCCTGAAGGTCGCCTTAACCGCCGGGGTGGCGGGATACATACGCGCCTCTCCGTAGGGGCGGATGCCCACATCCGCCCTGAAGGTCCCCCACACCGCCGGGGTGGCGGGATACATACGCGCCTCTCCGTAGGGGCGGATGCCCACATCCGCCCTGAAGCCGCCCGCTACCACCGGGGCTGCTGATTGTGTACGCGCTCTTCCGTAGCGGCCGCTCAGTGAGCGGCCATAAAAGGTCACCCATACCACC
>CAMOKD010000041.1:0-20685 GCA_946617435.1 uncultured Clostridia bacterium
GAGCCTTCTTCGTGGCCGAAGGCAGAGCCATTGAAGAGCAGTAATTCCCCAAATAACCCCCAAGGGCCGGCGCAAAAGCGCCGGCCCTGCAGGAAAAAGGCCCTCTCAGGCGTGCACCTGAGAGGGCCTTTTTTAGATCAAACTTATCGTTCTTGGTTGGCCAGCTGGCTGTTGCGTTCGCTGACTGCGGCAAAGGAAGCTTCGGCCTCGGAATAAGCGGATCGGATATTCTGCAGCAGAAGCATAAACTGCCGAATATCCATCTGCATGGTTTGGGCCATCTGGTCCAGATCAGACTTGTTCGCCTCAAATTTAGCGGAGGCATTCTGGAATACGGCCTGTACCTGGTGATACACATCGTTGGCCCGCTCTCTGGCAAGGCGCTCAGTCAGCTCCGCACGGCGATAGGCGGCCAACTCCCGCTCGGCATAATCCGCTGCAGGGGGCGTGGGAATCACCGCGGCCACAGGCGGGATGGGGGCGTCCAGGGCAGGCTCTTCCTCTCGCTCCGGCTGGGTTGCTTTGGTATCCAGGGCCTGCTGCAGGCGGTCAATCTCCTGGCTGAGGGCCAGGTTCTGGTCCTCCAGGACGGAGACCTGCTGATTGGCCTGGGCCAGCCTGGCCTCTGCGTCTGCCGCGGCCTGACGAAGGGCATCCAGCTCCTCCGGCTGGATGGCGGAGGCACGCAGATCCTCCAGGGCCTGATTTGCCTGGTCCAGCTGCGCTTTCAGCGCGCGGTTTTCCTCGTTGGCCTTTCGCATTGCGGTATCGTGGTCAAGGTTGATCTTGCCGAGATAGCTTACAACATCCTCCCGGTTGAACCCGTTGAGCGCAGAACGGAACTGTGTATTCTCTGTCATGGTGTGACCCCCAATGCATTCACAATTTAATTTATTTTACCACAGTATCCCGTAAAAAACAACAGTTTTTTTCTGCTTCGCATGGTATGTTATGGCAAAAAACACGTCCGCCCCAAAAAGGGACAGACGTGTTTTTGGGAATTCTATGGATCAGCAGCCCATCGCCTTATCCAGACGATCGCGAATGGCGCCGATAAACTCCTCGCTGGTCACGGCAGCGGGCTTAGGATCCATCAGTGCAGCCAGGTCACCGGTCACAATCCCGTCAGTGATGGTCTGCATGGTGGCCTCTTCCATGGCCTTGCCGAACTGCACCAGTCTCTCGTTGCCGTCCAGCTCGCCGCGCTTCTTCAGGGCGCCGGACCAGGCAAAGATGGTGGCCACCGGGTTGGTGGAGGTCTTCTCCCCCTTCAGGTGGCGATAATAGTGACGGGTAACGGTGCCATGGGCAGCCTCAAACTCGTAGTTGCCGTCAGCGCTGACCAGTACAGAAGTCATCATGGCAAGAGAGCCGAAGGCGGTGGAGATCATGTCAGACATCACGTCGCCGTCATAGTTCTTCAGCGCCCAGATCATACCGCCATGGGAGCGGATTACCCGGGCCACCGCGTCGTCAATCAGCGTGTAGAAATATATCAGCCCTGCGGCTTCAAACCGCTCTTTGTACTCTGTGTCATACAGGCGCTGGAAGGTCGCTTTAAAGTCGCCGTCATATTTTTTCATGATGGTGTCCTTAGCGGAGAACCACAGGTCTTTCTTCTCACTCAGGGCGAACTCAAAGCAGGAACGGGCAAAGCTCTCAATGGAGCTGTCTTTGTTGTATGCACCCTGGAGCACGCCGGGGCACTCAAACTCATAGACAGTTTCGCGCAGCACACGGCCATCCACACCGGTGAAAATCAGCTCTGCCTTGCCGGGCTCATCAATCCGGAACTCTGTATCCTTGTAGATGTCGCCGTAGCCGTGACGGGCCACCGTGATGGGCTTGGTCCAGGTGGGAATGTAGGTATGCACGCCCGGGGTTACAATAGGTGTGCGGAATACAGTGCCGTCCAGGATGCCGCGGATGGTGCCATTGGGGCTCTTGTACATCTTTTTCAGATGGTACTCCTCTACGCGCTGGGCATTGGGGGTAATAGTAGCGCACTTGACACCCACATGGTACTTCTTAATGGCATAGCCGGCATCCCAAGTGATCTTGTCATCGGTGGCATCGCGGTTGGGCAAACCCAGGTCGTAGTATTCGGTGTTGAGCTCCACAAAGGGGCGAATCAGCTGATCCTTGATCATGGCCCAGAGGATTCTGGTCATTTCATCGCCGTCCATCTCCACAATAGGGGTCTGCATTCTGATTTTTTCCATGAGTAGTCTCCTTTTTGCACCTGCATCAGATGAATATCAGCAATGAGTTTTGCAACTCTGCCAACAGCAGTATAACAATTTTATGCACTATATGCAAGGGTACAGTTTCCACAATTCTTTTTAGTTTACTTTGTGAAAATCGACAACAGCTTTATTCAGATGCATCGGTAGAGGGGAAAAAACCATGGCAAAAAATCGTGACTGCCAGCAGATCTGCACAACCGCCCGGGGACAGTTTGCGGAAGATGAAATCCTTGTCCAATTCCTCCAGATCCTTGTCGGTGGGCGGTACAGACGCGTCGATCAAGGTGCGCACGGCGTCCTTTGCCCAATCCATACCCTCGCCCCCACCGCGCTTGAAGAGATTGGTGTCCCCGATCTGCGCAATGTATCGCAGCAGCACTGCCACACACGCCTGGTTCATGCTCTTTCCGGCCTCCAGCTGCTCTTTCAGCAGTGGAAGGCCGAAGATCCGCACCGCCGGGAAGCCGTTGGATACCTGCCCCCGGATGCCCAGCACCTTGCGGCTGCGGTAGGCCTTCTCTCCTCCGGTTTTTCCCTGCAGGGTGCGGTATTCCTGCCGCATGACGCGCAAGGTCATCCGCACGCACTCTTCGAACATCAAATCAGACTTCGCCGGGGGCCAAATACCGGGATCCCATAGTCTGCCAAGGGCGCCGCAAATGACCCCCATCATGAAAATCATGCCCTTGTGCGTGTTGACGCAGCCGGTTGCAAGGCCCATCTCCCACTCTGCGCGCTTACCGGCAGGGCGCAGCTGTGCAAAGGTCTCGGCCGGATCCAGCCCGACAGTGTCATGCCCGATCCGGAAACAGCGCCGCCAATAAGGCGCTAAGGCAGCGGCGGAGGCGAAGAAGGTGTGGAAATCCATGTCCTCGTGGGCTCCGGAATTTGCCAGATCCACCAGACCGGGCTTCGGCGTCACCGCAACCTCCTCCAGCAGAGCCCGGGTGACCGAGGATGCCAATTGCTCTTCATCGTAGACAAACAGAGCATCAGAGAGCAGCTTGTCCGTCACGGTACGGAGCTCCTCCACAGAGTGCGCCCGGCGGGAGGCGCAGCCCCTCCCCTGTTTGCCGCAGACCAGACAGCTGCGTTCAGTTTTCCGCTCCAGCTTCCGTCCGTTCATATCCAGCACATCGATATCAAACAAACGGCCGAGAGGATGAATTTCCTCAACATCTACGCAGATTGCTTTGACCTCTTCGTCATCGCCGTCTACCACCAGGTAGCCCTCGTCTCCGGTGATCTTGCTCTCGGCAGATTGCGTGATTACCTCTATCTTGTGCTGGGTCAGCGCGGTGATCAGCGTATCCATTCCCCAGAGAAATGCCCTGTGAGAGGCTTCCGTCCGTTTTACAGGGCCTGCCATATTCATGGTGAAGCAGATTAACGGCCAGCCGTAATGCTCCTCCTGGAGCTCCTGCTGGCGCCTGGCGCGGTCTTCTCTGGCCTGGAGGATCTGGGGCAGCGTCACTTGTGTTTCTTGGTGTTCCATCATCAGTAATGAATCAAGTCTCTCTCCTGTTGAATTTTGCGGAGCACGCCGGCGGCCTCCGGGGATTGGAAGTACGCCAGGGTGGTTTCGGGAACCATGGTCTTAAGCGCCTGCATATCCCCGTCGTGCAGCGCCTGCCGCACCTTGCTGGCGGAGATAAAGCCCTGGCTGTTCTCCAACCGGGGAATGACCCGGCAACGGATTCCGGACTCTGGCAGCATCTTTACCATGGTTTCATTGTACAGCCCGGTCACCTGGCTGGCAGGCTCCTCGCCGATGTATCTGACGGTGACGTCCAAAGCGCGGGCAATCCGCACAAACACCGCCAAATCCAGCATGGCCTGTGTCCGGATAACCCGATCCTCACTTTTCAGAAAATAACTGGGGAAGGTAGTCTTGCTGATAATATAGTCGCCGGAGGGATGGCAAAGAACATTGGGCAGATCCGCAACCCCCGCCTTTACCAGCCGGTGCCTGACAGCTGCAGGAATGAGGCCGGCGTCCTCGCTGAGCATAAACAGATGCACAAAGTCGTTCTCTTTGGCCGCCTGCTCCACCAGGTAACGGTGCCCCAGGGTAAAGGGATTGGCGTTCATTACAATGGCTGCACTGCGGCCGGGTCTGCGGCAGGACTCCAGCTTTTTCAGATAGGCAGGAAAACCGTTTTTCCGGTTTTCCAAAAACACCAGCTGACCCGGCACCTCCGCAATCTGCCAGAAGCCCAGATCCTGAAAGAATCTGGCGCTGGCCGGCTTGGTGTAAACAAACAGATGCAGATACCCCTGCCCCATCCGCTGCTCCATCAGATGGGCGATGACCTCGTTGAGCAGCCCCTCGCCCTGGTGGGCGGGATCAACGGCAAAACAGCGCAGGGTGGGGCCGAAGGCGGAGCCGGTGGCGATGGGCGCGCCCTCCTCGTCAAAGACGGCGCAGGTATAGTCCAGGTGCTGATCCAGGGTGATGTCCACCGTTTCCAGGAGCGCTTTGATTTTTGCCATCGTGCGTTTGTCGCTTTGATAGACCTGTGAGACAGCCATATGCATTCCTCCGTTATGCCGTAGGGGCCGGCGTCCTCGACGGCCCGCTGGTTTCAGTATCGGAAACATCGGGGCGTCGAGGACGCCGCCCCCTACGGTATAAATACGCCCGGCGCCGGCGAACCGGTGCCGGGCGTTGTGGATTGTTTACAGGGGCAGGATGCCGAGAATCACAGCAAAGATCATGCACAGGATGGAGAAGATCCAAACGTACATAAAGGATGCCTTGATATGATCCTTGATGTCCACATCCGCCAGACCGGTGCCCAGCAGCGTTGCCGGCACCATGGGGCTGATGAAGGTGGCGCAGTTGCGGCAGACCACCATGGCCACGGCAATGGGCAGGGCCTCCACGCCGAAGGACTGACCAATGGCGATCATGACGGGCAGCATACCGTAGAAGTAGGAGTCGGTGTCGAAGGCCAGAGCCAGAGGCACAGACAGGATGCCGATGACCAGAGGCAGATTCTGACCCAGGAAGCTGGGCAGGATGTTTGCCACAATGCCTGCCAGGCAGCGCACCACAGAGGGGATGTCGGTCTCAGCCAGCTCCAGGGTCTTGGCGGAGATGACCTTGCCGTCAGCACCCATGGAGGAGGTCAGGATGCCCATGAGGACGGCGGCACCCATCAGGGTGGAGCACATCATCAGAGCGGGACCTGCGTGCAGGTTGATGATCTTCTTGTGCATCTTGGCGGTGAAGCCATAGTTCACAAACAGAGCGATGGCAACGCCGATCATGAAGGGCACATAGGAGGGGAACACGTCCCAGATCAGCATGGCGATAACCGCCAGAGTCAGGATGATGTTGAAGATGAACAGCTTGGGACGGGCCAGATCATTATTGGCAGCAGGCGCCTGCTCGCCATCGTCGCGCAGGGAAACCTGGCCTTCTTCGTGCGCCAGCTTACCGGCCAGACCGGCGCCGCGCTTCTTCTCCTGGATACCGGCCAGGACAGCATGGGCCAGAGACAGCACGATGCCGAAGATCTGGATGGGAAGCAGCGTCTTCCAGAGGGCGCCGGCTTCGATGCCCAGAACAGAGGCAGCACGCATGGTGGGGCCGGCCCAGGGCATCAGGTTCAGCACGCCCATGGCAAGCACGGCAATGCGCAGCAGAGTGGTCTTGCGCATATGCATCTTCTCATAGACGGGCAGCATGGCGGGAACCACGATACAGAAGGTGGAGGCGCCGCCACCGTCCAGGTGGCCGATCAGGGCAATGACAGCAGTCATGACACACACGCCGATGACGTTGTCACCCACGACCTTCATCAGCTTGTTGATGATGACATCAAACATGCCGGCGTCAGTCATGATGCCAAAGTACAGAACGGAGAAAACGAACAGGGCTGCGGTGGGGGCAGTGGAATTGAAGCCGGCTTTGATCATGGCGGCCAGGTCGTCAAAGCTGTGACGGCCGGCAATGACCAGGATAATGCCGAGGATTGCGGGCCACACAATAAACGCGATGGCCGGCTGGGTTTTGCTCCTGAAGAGGGTGACAACGATGGCTACGATACAAAGTAAGCCAAGGATGCCTACAACAGTGTTGCTCATGCGGAGAGTCTCCTTTCAATTTTTCTCTTCTTTTTTAGGATTCTTCCGGGGATCATTAAAAAACGGGAGAGAAGTTGGACCTGCCGCGATCTCTCCCGTGTTTTACGGGGATCAGTCCTCTTCGATGGTGTAGGGCTTGATCTTGCGGACCACGTCCAGGATCGTGCCGTCACGGGCTTCCAGGACAGCCACCACCTTGTCCTCCCACTGCAGGTCGTCGGGGCGGCCCACCAGGGAGTAGGCCTTTTCCTTCAGAGACTCAATGGTGACATGGGGGATGCCGGCCTTGTCCAGGCACTCGATGAGGTCGGGGCGCAGGGGGTTCACGGCGATGCCATAGTCGGTAACCAGCACGTCCACGCAGTCGCCGGGGGTAGTGACGGTGACTACGTGCTCGCAGACCGTGGCCATCCGGCCGCGGGTCAGCGGGGTGACAATGATGCAGCACTTGGAGCCGGCTGCGGTGTCGGGGTGGCCGCCGGGGGCGCCGCGGAGCACGCCGTCAGAGCCGGTGAGCACGTTGACGTTGAAGCCGGTGTCAATCTCAAGGGCGGCCAGGACCACGAAGTCCAGCTTGTTGACGAAGGCGCCCTTGTTGGCCGGGTTGGCGTACTGGGAGGCGCTCATTTCAAAGTGGTTGGGGGTCTGGTTGATGGAGTTCACGGCGTCCAGGTCAAAGTCCTGCACGTCGATGACCTTGCCCACCTTGCCCTTCTTCAGCAGCTCCACCATGGGGCCGCAGATGCCGCCGATGGCCCAGCCCATCTTGATGTTCCGCTCATCCATGTACTTCTCAAGGAAGAGGTTGGCCGCCAAGGACGGGCCGCCTACGCCGGTCTGGAAAGAGAAGCCCTCTTTGAAGTACGGGGTGGAGGCAATGACCTTGGCCACGTTCTCGGCCATCATCAGGTCGCGGGGATTTTGGCTGATGCGGGCTGCGGCGGAGGCAATCTTCTTGGGGTCGCCGATGGAGTCTACCACCACAACGGCATCTACGTCAATGGCCTCCACAGAGGCGGGCATATTGGGGAAGTCCACCAGGCAGTCGGTCACCACGATGACGTGGTCAGCATACTTGGCGTCGGTCATGGCATAGCCCAGAGAACCGCAGTTGGACTTGCCGCCGATGCCGCGGCAGTTGCCCACGCAGTCAGCAGTGGGGGCAGCCACCACAGCGATGTCAATGTGGACCTCGCCGGCCTCAATGGCCCGGGGTCTGCCGCCGTGGGAGCGGATGATGGCGGGGGTCTTCAGCTTGCCCTCGGACACCACGTCGCCGATCCGGCCGCGGATGCCGGAGGTCTGCACCCCAACCACGATGCCCTGCTCAATGTAATCGGCAATGACGTCGTGGGCAGAGCCCAGAGAGGTGGCGGCCACGGTGATATCCTTGATGCCCAGCTCCTCCACTGCAGCCTTGACCACCATGTTTGCCACATAGTCGCCGTTGCGCAGATGATGGTGGAAGGAGAAGGTGCAGCCGTCCTTGCAGCCGCACTGGCGCAGCGCCTCGGCGATGGTCTCAACCAGCTTGGACTCCTGGGGCTTTTCGTAACGGCGGGTCTTGGGGGCGGCCTTTTGCAGATATTTGCCGTCCATGTAATTTTTGCCCTGATAGACCTCCTTGCCGCCGGTCAGGAGGAAATCGGGAATGTCTCTGCCAACTGCGTTTTTCATACCAGATCCCCCTCATACAGCCCGCAGGCACGGGCCAGCTTCAGCGTCCGCTCCGCGCCGGGAATGAACGCAATGTCGATCATCTTGCCGTCCACAGTAAACACACCCACACCGGCGGCGCTCTGCTCTCTGTAAGCCCGAACGATCTTTTCCGCCTGGATGATTTCCTTCTGGGTGGGGGCGAACAGCTCGTGAACAAGACGAATCTGCTTGGGGTTGATGAGGCTCTTACCGTCAAAGCCCATGGCCTTGTTCTGCATGACCTCGGCACGGTAGCCTTCTTCGTCGTCCAGGTTGGTGAACACGGTGTCAAAGCACTGCACGCCGGCGGCACGGGCCGCAATCAGCATCTGGCCTCTGGCAACCATCATATCCACCCCGTCGGGAGAGAACTTGGTCTGCATGCACTTGCGGAAGTCGCCGCCGGAGATGGCCACGCCGAACATCCGGTCGGAGGCAGCGCAGATCTCGTAAGCGTTCAGGATGCCCTTGGGGCTTTCCAGGGCGGCCATCAGAAGGGTTCTGCCCTCTTCCACGCCGAACTCACGCTCGGCAGCCAGGACGTGGGCTTCCACGGTTTTGACGTCCTGGGCACTCTCGCACTTGGCAATACGGATGCCGTCGGCGCCGCCGGCGACGCAGACGCGGATGTCCTCTTCCCAGTGGGGGGTATCCAGACCGTTGATGCGGACGATCACCTCGGTATCGCCGTAGTCAATGGTTTTCAGCGCGTGGTACAGGGAGAAGCGGGCGGCGTCCTTCTGGTTTTCCGCCACGGCATCCTCCAGGTCCAGCATGATAGAGTCTACACCGTAGATGTAGGCGTCTTTAATCAGGCCGGGCTTCTGGGCGTTCATGAACATCATGGTCCGACGCAGGCGGAACCGTTCAGGCTTCGGACGAGGGATCATCTGATTACACCTCCCCAATCGATGTCCTTTTGGGACTGATCACAGCTGCGGTAGACCGCGCATTCCACTCTGGCCTTAATGGTGCAGTCCAGAGCGCCCTTGTCCACCACGGTAACCTTTGCGTCTTTGACGGAAAGGCGATCCAGGGTGTCCAGGACGGTTTCTTTGATCTGGCGGCCGTACTGATTCATGACACTGCTGGTGAGAGACAATTCAATGCCGTTCTCGCCAGGCTCAACGGTAACCATCAGGTCGCTGGATTCCAGGGTGCCCGCAACAGCAGGCTTCAGGATTTCCATAGAGCATACTCCTCCCAGTATTGATGATTCACTATTCTAGCACAGCCCCCAACATCTGACAAATTATAAATTCTATTTGAAATCATAGGGATTCATCTATATTTTGTTATTATATTGACTATTTATAATTTTTGCGCTATAATATGCATAGGCTCAATATTATTTATTTAGTCACTTTTACTAATTTGGACGGTGATATTTTGTGAACATGAAGCACGCTCATTATATCCGCACCATTGCCCAGGAGGGCAGCATTACCGCCGCGGCCAGAAAGCTGATGGTGAGCCAGCCCACGCTGAGCCAGATTCTGCGTCATGTGGAGCAGGAGCTGGGCCTGCCGGTGTTTTACCGCAAGACCAACCCCATCCGGCTGACCTATGCCGGCGAGCGATATCTGCAAACTGCCGAGCTGATTGACGACGCCTGTGACCGGCTGACCAGCCAGCTCAAGCAGATCAAATCAGAGGACAGCGGCAGGCTCCGCCTGGGCATCAGTATCCAGCGGGCCACACAGATCCTCCCCTATGCCTTCCCCTGGTTCCTCTCCAAATACCCCAACGTGTCCATCACCCTGGTGGAGGAGGGCAGCGCCAGGCTGGAGGAGCTGGTAGCCCAGGGGCACGTAGACCTGGCCCTGGCCGCGGTAGAGGCCACCAACCCGGATCTCACCTATCAGCTGATCGAAACCGAGGTAATCGGGATCATCGCGGGCCAAAAAACCCACCTGGCCCAGACCCATCCCAGCGGGACCCATATTCTGCTGGTGGACGCTCTGCGGGACAGCTTTGTCTCTGTAAAGCCCGGGCACAGCATCCGGGTCATCCAGGATAAGCTGTTCCATGCCAACCAGGCCCAGCCGGAGATTCTGCTGGAGACAGAGTCCATTGAGATTGCAAAACGGGTTGCCCTGGAAACCGGCGCGTGTACCCTGTGCTCTAACATCTATGTGGACCAGACCGTGCGGGATAAGGGCGGGTTTTATCCCCTGAAGGATTACGCCAATTTCCGGCATTTTTACGCCTGCTATCCCAAGGGGGAATATCTGCCTAAGTACGCCCAGGAGCTGATCAGAATTGTGAGCAGCGTACTGAACAACGAAAAGAAGAAAAGCTTTCCGGAATAAACACAATGTCCGCTGTCAGCACGGGGCTGGCAGCGGACATTGTATTTTTTCATGATACGTCGATGTTTTTCAGGGCCTGATCCATGGGGATCCGCTTGATCCTGGCATAATCGATGACCGACACAAAGCCATAGCCGACCAGCAGATACACCACGGACAGGATCATGGAGGCAGGCGACATATAAAAGGCAAAGTAGCCATCCATCTGCATCATAAATGCCCTGAAGATCCAGATCATCAGCAGATATCCCACCGCAAAGCTGATCAGTGCAAATCCTGTTACCACGATTGCCGTGGGCAGGATGTACAGCGAGGCAATCTCTCCGTTTTGAAAGCCGAAGATTTTCGCCATGGAAATGGGCTGTTCGTTGCGCTCAATGATGATCTTGGCCAAGAGATAAATCAGCGCCGCGGAGAGCACCACCATGGCAAGCTTGAAGACCCAGAAGAACTGTCCCATGGAGTGCATCAGCTGATTTGTGACCTTGGTGATGTCCTCCTGGGTGATCACGACAGCGATGTTCTCCTCCTCCAGGTCGGTGAGCTTGCTGCGGGACAGGAAGCCGTTGAACCCGTCCTCCTCCCGGTCAAAGATCTCGTGAAAGCTGCTGTTTTTCATAAACACCGCAATGCCGCCGTCATATTCCACCACATCCCTGACCGTGAAGCTGTAGACCTTGTTTGCATATTCCTCGTGCAGGCGGATCACGTCACCCTGCTGCAGGCCGAACTTCGCCCGGAATGCCGAGGAGATCAGCACCTCCCCGGTCTTCAGTCCGTCCGGAAGGGTGATGTAGGCGCTGTTGTCCACAATGCCGTAAACCGTGACGCTCTCGTCCCTGCCGGAGCCCATCCCCTCAAACAGGGTGTTGCTGTCCTTGGCGTACTCCAGCGTGATGCTGGAGAAGGGTTCGGCGGAGGGCTCGCTTGTTGTGATCAGCTTGCCGTCACTGTCCTTGCTGTCCATCAGGACATACTGATAGTCGGCAAACATCATATCCGGCGCGTTTTTGCTGTAATGCTCCAGGGAATCCGGCAGGCCGAAGGCAAAGCAGAGCATCAGCTCGATGAAAATGACGCCGAAGATCAGCACGGCGTAATTGCTCATGTTCTGCAAAATAACCCGCAGCCGGAAGCGCCGCAAGAAGGACCAGGCGGGCAGTCGCCGCGCCTTGGAGCGCCGGGTTTTGCGCAGATCCCGCCGCAGGAATTTCAGCGGGGAGAGCCTGAGACGCCTTAAGATGACAAGCAGATTGATCACAAACATCAGCACCAGGGGGATGACCGTGGTTTTCACAAAGCCCTCCCGGCTGAACATCGGCTCGCAGGCCGGCATACTGTAGCTGTTGTAATACAGCTTCAAAGCCACCTGCCGGAATGCCGTGTAGCCCAGCAGATTGCCGACGATTGCGCCGATCAGCGTGACGATGACCGGCATGGTCATATAGTGCACCACCAGTTCCCGTTTCGTATAGCCCGAGGCGCGGAGGGTGCCGATGACGGCGGCCTCCTTCTCAATGGTATTGCTGATGGTGATGGCAAAGATAAAGGCAATCACCCCGATGAGAATATAGCACATGATGGCCGTTCCGGCGGTGTCGCTGTCGATGTCCGAGGGGGCAAAGTTGCTTGCCTGCCGCAGGTATTCGGGCACAAAGTCCTCAAGCTCCGTCTCATGGGTCAGTGTCTGGGTGATCAGCGCCTTCAGCAGATAATCCGCGCTGTCCGCCAGGGCCGGCTTGTCAGCGGGCTGTGAAGAATATAGCCAGGCATAACTGTAGTGTATTCTTGCGGACAGGTCGTCAAAGGCCTCCGGGGTCACCATGCCTACGTCAAACCCGAAGGCGTCAAACATCAGGTCGGTGTTGGACTCGTGCAGGGTGAGATAGTTCACATAGGACAGCAGGCCCACCACCCGGAACGGACGGCCGCCGACGGTGATTGTATCGCCCATAGAGACCCCCACATTGTCTGCGTGCATACGGTCAATGGCAATTTCGTCTTGGGCTTCCGGCTTGCGGCCCTCCAGGAACGACGCCCGGTTGACGGTGGCGTCAGTTCGGAAGACCCGGAGGGTGGCGTCCTCCTCCCCGTCACTGTCATAGTCTTCTGATTCGTTGCGGTAGAAGTTTTCGTACAAGGTGACCGGTACCGGCTGAAAGGCGCTGTCCAGCTCGTATTCCTCGGAGATTTCCTCCCACTTCTCATCTACTGCGTCCACAACGGCCCGGCGCGCCTCTGCATAGGCCTCGTCCACGGCCTTTTGATACGCGTCTGACGCCCGGGCCTGGGCGATGGCGCTGTCATAATTGGCCTCTATTGCAGCGTCGATCCGGGCGGTGATCGTCTCATCGTCGGTAATCCCATAGGCGCTGCACTGCTGCCACACCGCCGCCTCGATCTCAGCCCGGACAGTTTGATCCAACTGCTCGGCAATTGCCTTTGCGACCTCTTCGTCCGCCTCCTGCAGGCCCTCGTCAATGAAATACTGCCGCAGATCTGCCCGTTCTCCGCTTTCAATGGCCGAGAGCAGCTCCGGCGACGCTTTTGCGGACAATTCAAAGGAGCCGTCTTCGATCCTGAGGGCTTCCCTGCCCGCCGCAATGGCGGCCAGCATGCTGTCATGCCCCACATACATGCCGGAGATGACGCCGATCATCACGGCCATGAAGATCAGAATCACCAGATACTTGTGCCAGTCTGAGACAAGCTCCTTGGGAATCCGTTTTACAAGGGGATTTTTCACGCGGCTCCCCCCTTACCATTCCAGTTCGGAGGCTGTGAGCTTTGCCTCATTCACCAAATTGTGACGCACAACCCCGTCCCGGAGGCGAATCACATGGTCAGCCATTTTGCTGATGGCCTCATTGTGGGTCACCATGATGACGGTAGTGCCGTATTTTTGGTTGCACTGCTCAATCAGCCCCAGGATTTCCTTACTGGTCTTATAATCCAGCGCGCCTGTGGGCTCGTCGCACATCAGCAGATCGGGATTCTTTACCACTGCTCTGCCGATGGAAACCCGCTGCTGCTGCCCGCCGGAGAGCTGATTCGGGTACTTGTATTTGTGCTCCTGCAGCCCCAGGGTCGTCAGCATCTCCTCTACGTCCAGAGGATGGGCAGACAGATACGCCCCTACCTCAATGTTTTCCTTGACGTTCAGGTTGGGAATCAGATTATACATCTGAAACACGTACCCAAGGTGCAGCCGCCGGTATAGGGTGAGCTGCTTTTCGTCCATATCCTCCAGCTTGTCACCGTTGATTGCCACATACCCGGAATCCTGTTTGTCAATTCCCCCGATGATATTCAGAAGCGTGGATTTGCCGGACCCCGAGGGACCCAGCAGCACGCAGAATTCTCCCTTTTTCACCGTGAAATCGACACCCCGCAGCACGTCCTGCCGGGCCTCGCCCTCTCCAAAGCTCTTTGTCAGGCCGACAATTTCCAAAAAATGTTGTTCTGATTTGGCCATTCTGATAGCCCCTTTCCTTCGTTGATTGTGCCGCACAACAGTTAGCTGCGACTAACCTCTGTGCAAAACAGAAGCTCCGCGCCGCACGGGTCTCCTGTGAGGCTGCGGAATTAGCGGACGCTAACTTCTTGATATTATACACACGAATCAGCCGGATTGCAAGCGGTAATTTTCCCTCCCCGGCGGTAAGGCGCTGGGTGAAAGGAGATTCTCCTCCAAAACCCGGCGCTGCGCAAGCTGTGCACAGTATTGCATTCTCCATAAATCACTGTTATAATCAATTCTGCAGCAGTCTCTTTTGGAAAGGGATACCGTCTAAGCGCTTGTATACAGCATTTGATGCCGTTTTGATGCCGAGTAGATGTACTATTGCGGCAGGAGGTGAAAGCATGATACATATTCTGATTGTAGAGGACGAAAAGCCAATCTCCAATCTGATCCGCATCAGCCTGAAGAAAGCGGGCTATCTCTGCACCTGCGCCTACGACGGCGCCGAGGCGGCGGACATGATCGAGACCCAGCGCTTCGATTTGATTCTGCTGGACATTATGCTGCCGGAGATCGACGGATTTTCTTTAATGGAGTATATCCGGCCGATGGGGATTCCGGTCATCTTCCTCACGGCGAAAAATGCGGTGTCAGACCGGGTCAAGGGTCTGGAAATGGGCGCGGAGGATTACCTTGTAAAGCCCTTTGAGATCATCGAGCTGCTTGCACGGGTCAACGTGGTGCTGCGCCGCTACAACAAGACGGAAGCAGAGCTGCGCGTCGGCGGGCTGGTGATCGACACCCAGGCGATGCTGGTGTATCGGGAGGGCGAGATTGTCTCCCTGACGCCGAAGGAATATGAGCTTTTGCTGCTCTTTGCCCGAAATCCGGGGATCGCGCTCTACCGCGAGACGATTTACGAACGGGTCTGGAATGAAGACTTCCCCTACGGCAGCAAAACCGTCGATCTGCACGTCCAGCGTCTGCGCAGGAAGCTGGGCTGGGAGGATCTCCTGCATGCCGTTCCAAAGGTCGGTTATCGGTTGGAGGCGACCAAATGAGGTTTCGGCAAAAAATGCTGCTGGCCATGGTTTGGCTGCTGACCTTGAGCTACGGCGTCGGCGGTGTGCTGCTGATTCAGCAGAGCTTCCGCAGCAGTCTTGACCAGGCAAAAAGCAACGCGGCAGCAGCCTATGAAATGACGCTGCAGACCGTCCAGCTCGTCAATCTTGTTGACATTCAGCAGGATTTTTCCAGCATCCGCACAGCGCTGGAGCGTATGGACGCCTCGAGACAGCTGGGGCTACAGTTATCCCAGGACGGCGAAGTGGTCTACCAGAGCGGAATGCAGCCGAGACCGCTCTCCCCGGGCGGCGCCTGTGTGAGTGCCTTGTTTACACAGGACAATTCTCATGTTCTGCAGCTCAGTGCTGTTGTTCGCACCAACGCACAGCCCCTGCAGCTTGATATCCTCTATGACGTCAGCCCGATCTACACAGCAAGGCAGGCTCAGCTGAACACCTATCACAGCGTCTTTTTACTGCTTTTGCTGCTAGGCGGCGGGACGGCGTGGCTGATCTCCTGGCTATTGACAAAACCGCTTTCCAGGCTTGGATACGCAGCAAAGAAGCTCGGCGCCGGGAAGCTGGACGCCAGAGTCCGCCGGCTGCCAAAGGATGAGATCGGTGAGCTTGGCGGAGAATTCAACCGCATGGCAGACCGGCTCTCCGAGAATATCACCGAGCTGCAGGACGCCATGGAGCGGCAGGAGCAGTTTATGGGCAGCTTTGCCCACGAACTGAAAACGCCCATGACCTCCATCATCGGCTATGCAGACCTGTTACGCAGCCAGAGCCTGGACGAAGCAGAGGCGCAGGAGGCGGCAAACTATATCTTTTCCGAGGGAAAGCGGCTGGAATCGCTTTCCCTCAAGCTGCTGGATCTGCTGCTGGTGAAGCATCAGAATCTGACGCTGGTTCCGGCCGAAATTGGGCCCATGATCGACTCTCTGATCTCTCATTTGCAGCTGGTGTATCAGAAAAACGGCATAACACTGCAAAGCCGCTGCGGTCCCGGCGTCTGCCGGGTGGAGCCGGATCTGTTCCGTTCCGTGTTGATCAATCTGCTGGATAATGCGAGAAAAGCGCTGCCGACGGGCGGAAATATCCTTGTGTCGGCGGAGTCTGCCGCGGAGGGCTATCGAATCTGTGTTCTGGATAACGGCCGCGGCATGCCGGAGGATGCCCTCCGCCATCTGACCGAGGCGTTTTACCGCGTGGACAAATCCCGCTCCCGTGCACAGGGCGGCGTCGGGTTGGGCCTGACGCTTTGCAGCAGGATTCTGGAGCTGCACGGCGGAACGATTGCCTTTGACTCCCGTGAGGGAAACGGCACCTGTGTCACCATCTGTCTGCCGGAGGTGGCGGAATGAAACAGAAACAGCTGCTTGGGTTTATTGCGCTTTTAATCTCTGCGGCACTGCTCGGCTGGCTGCTGCCCTCTGCAGTCTTTCTGGCGGAAGACCACATTGAGGAAAGAAAACTCGACACATTGGAAATCAAGCAATTCGATATCAGCTATCAATCGGATCTCGACACGGCAGCCCGACTGCAGATTATTCACGATACGCCCGATTCGTCGGCTATGCCCCTGGAGCACGGGATTTATTTGCAGGCGCAGGATGTGGAGAAGATTGCCAAGCAATTCCTTCGGGAATGTACCGGAAATCCTTCTGTCATCTGCGAGCGCTTTGAGATAACGCCGATCCTGTTCAGCTTTTCGGGCGAGGGAACATTTATCGGCTGGGACGTGTCCATGATCGTGAATGAATCCTGGACCTGGGATGCGCTGATTGACGATCAAACCGGCCTGATCCTGCGCTGCAGCTTTGCAGGCGCGCCTATGCAATGGGACAGCTTGTTTCCGGAGTTCGGCAGCGAAGCGGACAGTGTCACATACATTGCAGACAAACTCTCTTCAGCGCTTTGCAGTCATTTTCAAGCCAAGCTCTCCGAAGCACTTTCTTCCGACATCCGGTGGGAGGAGTCAGGAGACTATTATTACATTGCCAGCATCCTGCTATCGGAAGACAGTATCCCGAAATATACGATTCCCGTGGTGTTTGTTCTCGAAGAGGGCATGATTTCCATCAATCATTGATGCCGCTTTGATGCCGCCTGCTTGCCGCTTTGCTCCCATCCCCTGCGATAATACTGAAAAACGCAAGGGAGTTGAACAACGTGGAAAAACAACAGAATCGCCGGCGTCAAAGAAGAATACGGATTCGGCGGCAGAGCATGCTCCAGGTCGGAATCCTTTTGTGCCTGTTGCTTTCAGTAATCCTGCTGCTGTCGTATTGCAAGGAAGCGAAGGCAGCAAGCTCCGATCCCACAGATTCGGTCAGCGGTAACCCGCTGCCGGATGACGGGCCTGGCAGGATCACTTTACCGGCAGAGCTTCCGGCTGGCTATATACAGGCAAATCCGGCAGAGCAGGAACTGGCGATTGGTACGCTCACCCTGGTAAACCGGGCATACAGCTTTGACCCGGTGCTGTCGAAGACCGTTTCCGTATATGAGAAC
The DNA here is from genome assembly GCA_946617435.1 of uncultured Clostridia bacterium. Classification (GTDB taxonomy): domain Bacteria; phylum Bacillota; class Clostridia; order Oscillospirales; family Oscillospiraceae; genus JAFRPC01. The sequence continues at coordinate 17,393 of CAMOKD010000041.1, forward strand.
AAAACCGACAGTTATCTTGTCAAAGACACCGAGCTGCGCATTGACCCTGAAGCGCTGGATGCCCTCAACCGGTGGCTGGACGCCTTTGCTGCCGTGAGCGGAAAGACGGACGTCAACGTCGTTGCCGGCTGGCGGAGTTATGACGATCAAGCGCTGCTCTATCAAAACGCCGTCGTTACCAAAGGTCAGGCCCATGCAGACGCCTACCTGGCGCTGCCCGGACACAGCGAGCACCACACCGGTCTTGCAGTTGATTTCTCTCTATACGACGTGGAAGCGGGAACCAGCGCCGATTTCGACGGCAGCGGCGCCTATCAGTGGGTTGTTGAACACGCCTGGGAGTATGGCTTTGTGCAGCGTTATCCTCCCGAAAAGAGTGACGTCACCGGGATTGATTATGAATCCTGGCACTATCGGTATGTCGGCCTGCCCCATGCCTATGTGATGGCGACAGAGGATCTCTGCCTGGAGGAATATATCAGCTATCTCCGCGCCTATCCGTTTTTTGGGGAGCATCTGTCTGTCACGTGTCTCGGGAAAACCTATGAGATCTATTTCTGCCCAAAGGATCAGGTCATTGTTCCAACCACCGGCAGTTACACAATCTCCGGCAACAATACAGACGGGTTTGTCATAACCGTTTCCGGCTTGTCTTCGTGAAGGAGGACAGGCCATGATAGAATTTGTAACGATGGAACAGTCGGAGGAGCTTGACACATTCATACAGCAGCAGGCAAACAGTCATTTTAACTTAATGACATTGCCCAAGAGATGGTGTTTTGTTTATGGTCACAGAAACAATAACGCACTTGAGCAAGCACAGTTCAAAAACGTTGCAAAACCTATGTTTTCAGGCGGAAAGCGCACGGGTTTCTCCTAAAAAAGTACAAGGAGAAACGATATGAAAAGCTTTATTGAGGAGCTCTATTATGGCAATATCGACCCGCAGGACAGCGGCTTTGAAGATGACGCAGGCGTCCAGCGCGAGCTGCGGACGATCAGCGAGAACGAGGACTGGCTGACCGGGCATCTCACCGGCGAGGAGAAGAAACGCTTCCTGGACCTTGCCGACGCCTGGTCGGGCTACAACGGCGACGCCACCCTGGACGGCTTCATCACCGACTTCCGGTTTGGCGCGCGGTTTGTGCTGGATACATTCATGTTGCCGGATGCTTCGCCGCAGAACTATTTGCAAGGCAATGAATAAAATGTGCCCCGGCCTTGGTTTTCAAAGCCGGGGCACGATTCTGCCAAATCGGATTCTATTTCATTTCTTCAAGCACTTCTGCGGTGTCACCATCAAGGCAAATGGCATGTTTCTCAATTTCTTTTGGACAGTACGCTTCACCGTAATTCAAACAAGCATACGTCTCCTGCGAGCCGACGGAAAGCGCACGCGAGCTGTTCGACGAGGACTGCGAGCCGGTTGAAGAAGAGAAATAAAAAAACCGGAGCAGGTCAAAACCTGCTCCGGGTATATAGGGGCAATTATTCAAAATGATGCATCTGGATCTAAGACATCTATCGAGAAGTAATCCCTGTCACAGTGACCATCATTTTTTTCAAGATAGCAAACGATCGGCTTGCAGGCGTACAGAGAAAAACTGTATTCGCCGTTGCCTTCCTCGATGCATTTCAACTTTCGGCCAATCAAGTCCGCGCGCATGCTATCCGTCGGGATTTGATGAACATTCTTGCGAACAGGCATTGTTTCTGTTATGCCATCGGTTGAAAAGAACAACGTCCCCCGCGAGAATCTCATTTCAATATACCCTGTCTTGCCGATGCTTGTGCCAAAACCGAGAAGGTTTAGCGTATAGTCGAATTCGTCGACGCCATACGCGATAACGTCTACGATTTCGGAATTGTAAAGATGGTCAAACATCTGACACCTCATAAAAACAGGTGGATGTAACTGAAGTCCGTTACATCCACCCGATATGGTTGCGGGAGAGGGATTTGAACCCCCGACCTCCGGGTTATGAGCCCGACGAGCTACCGAACTGCTCTATCCCGCGATATTGGCTCCTGAGAGCTTATTTAATATAGCACGGAAAGGCAGATTTGTCAAGTGTTATTTTTAAAAACTTTTTTCCTCAGGTTCTTGCTCATATTCTAATCTTATTTCACGGCTTAGACTTGATTTCAAGAGGCCGAAATAGTATAATCAGGTAAAATAGAAGGAGGTATGGTCATGGCGAAACAAATCATAGACATGAAAGAAGAACTGCAAAGAGCGCGCTTGGATTTTCATGTTTTGCAGAGAATCGATTGTACAAGAGAAGAGAATAAAGCTTATTCCGAAATGATAAAAAACGGTGAACCTCTACCTGCTGGCGTATACCAATATCGGAACTCAGCGACCGGTAATTATTTGAATTCCTTTTATACCATTTGGGACTCTGGTCTGAATGACGCCGAAAAAGGCGAGATCATTCAGTATCAAAAACTGTATTATCTCAAAACTATAAAAAATTGTCTTGTATTCTTCGTGGTAATGTCAATCATCGCTGCCATTGGATGGCTTGTTCTCCTGCTTCCATGAAATACCGTACTGTTCTGTTCGACTTTGACGGCACCGTCTTTGACACCGTAGAGGGGATCACCAAAAGCATCCAATACGCCCTGCGCAAGCACGGGATGGATGATCCCCTGGAAAAGCTGCGCTGCTTTGCCGGGCCCCCGCTGGTGGAAAAGTTTATGGAGGTCTACGGTGTGGACCGCCAATCGGCTGAAACCCTCGTGGTGGACTTTCGAGAGCGCTACGTCCCCATCGGCGTGTACGAAAGCCGGCCCTTCCCCGGGATGCAGGACTTGCTGAGTCATCTGCAGCAGGCTGGGCTGATCCTGGGCATCGCCACCTCCAAGCCACAGGATCTGGCCCAGCTGCTTTTGGAGCAGGCCGGGCTTGCAGGCTGCTTTCACACCGTGGCAGGCAGCAGCCAGGGCGTGAACAACGAAAAGAAATGGGACATCGTCCGCCGGGCCATGCAGACCCTGAACTCCCCTGCCGGTCAGACCGTCCTGGTGGGCGACACGATGTATGACGCCCTGGGCGCAGCCCGCTGCGGTATCGACTGCATCGGCGTCCGGTGGGGCTACGCCGCCCCAGGGGAGCTGGAACACGCCGGCGCGTGCGCCATTGCGGAGTCTATGCAGGAGCTGGAAACGCTGCTGTTGGAAGCTTAAAAGTGAACGATATTGCCCTTGGACTCCTCCTGTGACACGCAGGAGGAGTTTTTTGTCATACGAAAACCCCACGCTAGGCGTGGGTGGTTCGGAAGCGCTTAAAG
>CAMOKD010000042.1:0-20297 GCA_946617435.1 uncultured Clostridia bacterium
CGAGGTCCAGATCGCCATCCTCACCGCCCGCATCCAGGAGCTCACCGAGCACCTGCGGACCCACACCCACGACAACCACAGCCGCCGCGGCCTGCTGAAGATGGTCGGTAAGCGTCGTTCTCTGCTGGACTATCTGGCCAAGAAGGACATCAACCGCTACCGTGCGATCATCGCCAAGCTGGGCATCCGTAAGTAAGATTCACAAAACGGGGCCTCCCGTCAGGGAAGCCCCGTTTTCCAAAACCCAACGCACAGGAGTCATTTTCGCGTTTGAAGGTATCGCCGGGCTGCATGCGGCAACGATTCCGGAACGCATGTAGGGACAAGCCTTGCTTGTCCGCATTGTCCCGGCAGTTTCCGGATATCGGCGGACGAGCACGGCTCGTCCCTACAGTCCCTGCGTTCCCCGACGACAGCTTCAAGTGCGAAACCTCCTGTGCCACACCAAAAAGAAGGAGGTCTTTCCATGATTACCAGAAAGCAATTCCCCAACCATCACATCTTTGAAACCGAGATCGGCGGCCGTACCTTTACCGTCGAGACCGGCAAGGTGGCTGAGCTGGCCGACGCCGAGTGCATCTGCCGCTACGGCGACACCGTGGTGCTCACCACCATCACCTGCAACCCCATCCCCAAGGCCGGTATGGACTACTTCCCCCTGACCATCGAGTTTGAAGAGCGGCTGTACGGCGTGGGCCGGATCCCCGGCTCCTTCAACCGCCGGGAGGGCCGTCCCTCCGAGCGGGCCATCCTGACCATGCGGCTGATCGACCGCCCCATGCGCCCCTTCTTTGACGACGAGCTGCGCAACGACGTGGTCATCACCGGCACCGCCCTGGCCGTGGATCACGACAACCCCGTAGAGGTGGTCGCCTCCCTGGGCGCCTTCATCTCCACCGCCTGCTCCACCGTGCCCTGGAACGGCCCCATGGCCACCACCGAGGTCGCTTACCTGGACGGCGAGTATATCATCAACCCCTCCTACGCCCAGCGGGCCGAGGCCAAGATGTTCTGCACCATCGCCTCCACCGCCGAGAAGGTCGTCATGATCGAGACCGAGGCCAAGGAGGTCCCCGAGGACATCCTCCTCAAGGGCATTGAGCTGGCCCACGAGACCAACAAGAAGATCGTGGCCTTCATCAACACCATCGTGGACACCATCGGCAAGCCCAAGTTCACCTTTGAAAAGGCCGCCGTGAACCACGAGCTGCTGGACGAGCTGTGCGCGTACGGCATGGACCAGATCGAGTACGCCCTGGACACCGACGACAAGAACGTCCGGGAGGACCGGCTCACCGCCGCCCGGCTGGACTTTGCCGAGAAGTTTGCCGACAAGTACGAGGACTACGAGGAGAACATCGAGGTCTGCCTGTACAAGATGCAGAAAAAGGTGGTCAAGAAGTGGCTCCTGGCCGGCAAGCGCGTGGACGGCCGCGGCATGGACGAGATCCGGCCCCTGGACGCCCAGGTGGCGGTGCTGCCCCGGGTACACGGCTCCGGCCTGTTCACCAGAGGCCAGACCCAGGTGCTGTCCGTCTGCACCCTGAACACCCTGGCCGCCAACCAGAAGCTGGACACCATCTTCCCCGAAACCGAAAAGCGCTATATCCACCACTACAACTTCCCCGCCTTCTCCACCGGTGAGGCCAGAGCCGCCCGCTCCACCTCCCGCCGGGAGATCGGCCACGGCGCCCTGGCCGAAAAGGCCCTGGTGCCCGTGCTGCCCAGCGTGGACGAGTTCCCCTACTGCATCCGCGTGGTGTCTGAGGTGGTCAGCTCCAACGGCTCCACCTCCCAGGGCTCCATCTGCGGTTCCACCCTGGCCCTGATGGACGCCGGCGTGCCCATCAAGCGGCCTGTGGCCGGCATCTCCTGCGGCCTGATCTCCGACAAGGAGACCGGCGAGTGGAGAACCTTCACCGACATCCAGGGCGTGGAGGACTTCCACGGCGAGATGGACTTTAAGGTGGCCGGTACCACCGAGGGCGTCACCGCCATCCAGATGGACCTGAAGAACGACGGCCTGACCATGGAAATCATTGCCGACGCCCTGGAGCGCTGCCGCAAGGCCCGGCTGGAGATCCTCAATGAGGTCATGCTGCCCTGCATCCCCGCCCCCCGGCCCGAGGTCTCCGAATATGCCCCCAAGATGCTCACCATGAAGATCGACGTGGACAAGATCCGCGAGGTCATCGGCAAGGGCGGCTCCATGATCCAGAAGATCGTGGCCGAGTCCGGCGCCCAGGTGGACATTGACGACGACGGCACCATCCACATCGCCTCCCCCGACGCCGCCAGCTGCGACGCCGCCAAGCGGATGATTGACGACATCTGCTTCGTGCCCGAGGTGGGCAAGCTGTACTACGGCAAGGTGGTCCGCATCATCCCCATTGGCGCCTTTGTGGAGCTGGCCCCCGGCAAGGACGGCATGGTCCACATCCGCGACCTGGAGTTCAAGCGCACCGAGAAGGTGGAGGACGTGCTGAACGTCGGCGACATGACCTGGGTCAAGGTCACCGAGATCGACGAGAAGGGCCGCGTCAACCTCAGCCGCAAGGAAGCGCTGAAGGAAATGAAGGAAATGAAGGAAGGCAAATAAGCCGCGACAAAAAGCCCGGTCGGGTCTCCCGGCCGGGCTTTTGCGTGTCAAAAAGGCGTTTGATGAAGGCTGAAAAATGAAGAATGCGTCATGATAGTATGGGCCATATCCTGGATATGGCCCATAGGTTTCTTATACTAGGCAGTCCAGTATTATTGGCACATCACGCCGTCGACGTAGCCGCCCACCTGCTTGGCAGCGGTCATCAGATTGGCGGAGGCGGTGTAGCAGGCCAGATAGCACACCGCATAGCGGTGGCCGTTGCCGTCGTTGACCAGAATGACCTCGTTGTACTTGTCGTTCTTGATGCCGTTGAAGTACAGCTTCAGGTTGGAGAAGGGGACGTTGCGGCCCAGGCCGTCGTTGGAGTAGCTGACGCCCTTGTCCATGCGCATATTGTTCTCCAGGAAGGAGGCGTTGATGTAGGGGTTGGTGCCGTTGTACAGCTCATCCAGCATGCCGCACACGTCCGCCGCGCTGACCACGTTGTCCCGGGAGGTGTAGTCGATGCCCGAGGTGCCGATGTAGTTGCGCACCCAGCAGTTGGGATAGCCGGCGTCGTGGCAGATCTGGTTGATGTGGTCCATGCCCAGATAGTTCATCAGCGAGCAGGCCGCGTCGCCGGAGCTCTCAGAGAACATCTTCTCCAGCAGGAACTCCACGCTCAGGCTCTTGCCCGCGTAGGCGGACAGGGAGCTGCGGGCGCTCTTGCCGCTGACCACGGGAACCTGGGTTTCCATGGTGACGCTGCCGCTCTCCATCTCCTTGGCCAGGGCGTAGAGAATGGGGATGTCAATGATCACCGAGGAGGACATCTCCGTGTTCATAGAGGTGCCCACCATCTCGCCGGTGTTCAGATCCACCACGGCGTAGCTGTAGGAGGTACCCCGGGGGAAGTAGCCGTTGATGGTATCCAGGCTCAGGCTGTACACCCGGCTGGTCTCCATGCCGGATTCCACGGTGAGATTGCCGTCCCTGTCCACCACCACGGTGCCCAGGGTGTGGCTGCCCCGGACGCACTGGAAGGTGTAGCCATCGGGGTTCTCCACCACCAGGTTGGCCTCGCAGCCGAACTGGCTTGTCACCAGGGCGCCGGCCTCCTGGGCGGAGATGCCCGGGGCCTGGGTGATCACCGGCACGGTCTCCCGCTGGATCTCCTGGGTGGACTGCTGCAGCCAGGTGTCGGCGGGGCGGGATTCCACCGCCGTTTCAGAGCTGCCGCCCATACCCCCCAGGAGGAACACCAGGGCCAGGGCCAGCACCGCCACCGCGCCGGCCCCCAGGCCGATCCACAGCCAGAGCCTGGACTTGGGCGCCGGGGGCGCAGGGGGCGCCGGGATCGGGGCGCTGCCGTCTGCGGCGGCGCCGCAATAGCTGCAAAACCGCTTGCCGGGCTCCAGGGGCTGGCGGCAGGCCGGGTTGGGGCACAGCCTGGGCTGGGGCTCCTGCCGGGGCCGGGGGTCGGGCTCGGGGCTTGGGGCAGGGATCTGCCCTCGGCGGAGGTTGGTCTGGCCGCCCTCCTCCCGGCGGAGATTGGACTGGCCCTCGGTCCGGGGCCGGACCGTCTGGCTCTGCCGGGGCTCCGGCTGGGCCACCGGCTGGCCGCAGACCACGCAGAACTTGGCGCCCGGGTCCAGGGGCTCATGGCAGTGGGGACAGAATTGTTGACTCATGGTTGACCCTCCTGTTCAATCGCGCCGGGGTCGGCGTTAAAATAGTCGTACACCATCCGGGAAAGCTCCACAATGGCGCTCTGGGCGCTGTAGTTGGACACCCCGTTGGACATGACGCAGATGATATAGGTGCCCCCGGGGGACCAGACCACCGCGGCGTCGTTCTCGGTGCCGGTGAGCTCGCCGGTCTTGTTGGCGGTGGGGGTGCCGGCGGGGACGCCGGCGGGAAGCTTGGCAGTGCGCTGCTGGTGCCGCAGGTCGTCCAGCAGCCGCTGGGAGACCTGCGGGTCCACATAGGTGCCCTGCACCATCTGCTCCAGCACCAGGCCGCAGTCCCGGGGGGAGGTGTAGTTCTCCCGGTCGGTCTGCTCCAGCATCTTGCGGCCCAGGCTGGTGTCGGGGTAGTCCCCGGCGTGGATAAAGCCGTTGATGGTCTCGTAGCTGAGATAGTCGATCAGGGCGTTGCAGGCCTCGTTGTCGCTGCGGTCCAGCATCACGTCCACCCGGCCGGCATAGCCCGGGTCCTCCTCCAGCAGGAGGGTCCGGTCGTAATAGGCCCCCGCCACGTAGAGCTTGATGAGGCTGGCGGCAATCATGGGGCCGTCGTACCCCGCCCGGACGGTGAGCCCGGTATCCAGGTGCTTGACGTAGACGGACCAGGTGCCGTCCAGCTCCGCCAGCCGGTCTGCCAGGGCGGTCTCCAGGGGGGAGGGGTCCGGGGCCTGGGTGGTCTCCGGGGCGGTGGTGGCCGGCAGGGGCGCGGCGGTCTCGGTGGGGGCGAGAGTCGGGGCTTCCGGCTCCGGCAGGGGCGGCATGGTGACCACCCCCGGAGTCTCCAGGATGGTCTGCTCCGCCGGCAGCAGGGCGCAGCTGCACAGCAGCAGGCACAGGGCCAGGGCCGGGGCAATCAGTTTCTTGTTCAAGGGCGTGGTCCTTTCTGTTTTGTCAGGTTGCTGACTTACGCTTCCCTTTACAGGCTTACTTCGTGACCCTATGGGTTGGGCGTCTCCGGGGCCTCCTCCACGGGGGCGGGCTCAGACTGGACCTCGGGGCGGAGCAGGTGCAGGGCGGTGAGGAACATCCAGAAGCCCAGCCCCAGGGTGATGGCCAGCTCGCCCAGGCCGATGCTGTGGCTGACCAGGCAGTCCGGCAGGCACAGCACCGCGTAGACCCAGCCGCACAGGCCCCAGAACACTGTGGTCCGGCGGCTGCCGTAGCCCAGGGCAAAGCCGGTCTGGTGGGCCATGCCGATCATGGCGCTGACGCCGGCAAACAGCCGGGCGACAAAGTCGATGACAATGGGATCCAGGCTCCAGAGCCGGAAGTCCATAATCAGCCGCATCCCGGCGTACAGGGCGGGCAGCAGCTGGGCCCAAAACAGCCATTTGTACCCCCTGCCCCGGAACAGGGCGGTGAGGGCCAGCAGCCCGGCCCCGGCCATACCGGCCAGGCACAGGACCAGCTCCACCCGGTCCCCGGCGCCCCGGTCCAGCAGGCGGATCAGGTTGCCGAAAAACAGGGCCAGGGCTGCCATCAGCCCGCCGAAGAGGTACCACGGCGCCTGGGAGAAGTCGTCGTCCCGGCCCTTGTTCCGGTTCAGTCTCAGGCAGAGGGCCAGCATCACCCCGGTGCCCGCCAGCAAAAAGGCCAGGATGCCGTACAGGGCCCGGCTGCCGGGGATCAGTCTTCCGGCGGCGTCCAGGCAGTGGGTAAACACATACATCCGCAGCCCCAGCCCCAGCACGCAGCCCAGGGCGGTCAGCAGCAGCAGAATCAAACGCGGTCGTTTCATAGGGAATCTCCTCCCGCAACTCAGATAGGATTATCTTATCACAACCCGGGGCAAAGTGCAACCGTGGAAATCTTCCCCGGCGGGCAAAAAACCGCGCCCCCGCCGGCAAGGCAGAGGCGCGGGGGAGAAAACAACTCAGCCGGCGCTGTCCAGATTGATCAAAAAGCGGAAGCACACCCGGCGGGAGGCGTCCAGGTTGACGCTGCCGTCCGGATTCAGCACCGGACGGATGTTGGAGCAGCCCACTGCCACCATGGTCTGACGCAGGGCCTCGGCCTGGTCGGCGGTGATGCCCAGCTGCTCGCTGCCCAGGCAGTAGTCCAGCACCACCTGGGCCCGCTGCTCAGAAAGGGGCAGGCCGGATTCATAGGTGCTGCCGGCCAGGGGGGCGGTGTGGCCCTCCACCAGGGTCTGGGAGATAAAGCCGTCGTACTTTTCGTTGGAGGTGACGGAGGCGTACACCTGGATAAACCGGTCCAGCAGGCCCTTGCCGTTGTCGCTGAGCTCGGCGGAATCCCCGCCGAAGAGCACCGCGGAGTCCACGGCCATCTCGCCGGTGTCAGGGTTTACGGTCACGGCGATGCCCGCGTCGCTGAAGCCGTTGGCCAGGTCGGTGAGCAGGTCGTCCTTCTTCTCCATCAGGGCCTCATAGGTGTCCTCGGGCAGGGCCTCCACCTTCTCGGCCTCCTCCACGGTGACAAAGGTGTCCATCCGGCCGTAGAGGTGGTCCAGGTAGTCCTCGGTGTAGGCGTGGATGGTGCCGTCCTCTTCAATGAGGAGCAGGCCCTCCTCGGCCATATACAGGTAGGCGGTCTGGTAGGTGTGGCTCTGGCCGTCGTGGTCCACGGCGGTGATGACGCAATGGCCGTCGGCGTAGAACTTGGCGGCGGCCTCGGGCCAGTAGCGGTCCTGGTCGGTCTCCACATAGATAAAGGAGCTCTTGTCCTGCTGGCTGTAGTTCACATTGATGCTGTTCAGGATGCCCAGGGGAGTGCTGGCGCTGTCATAGTAATGGTCCACATTGAGATAGACGTACTCGCCGCCGTAGTTCAGCAGATTGGAGAACACCACCTGGTTGTCGCCCTGGCGCAGCACCATGCAGCCGTTCTCCCAGCTGAACTTGTAGCTCCAGCTGGTTTCGGAGAACTCGATGTCGTGCAGCGTCTTTGCGTCGCTGTCGTACTTCCAGTGCACGGGGGTCAGGGTCAGGGTGTCGCCGTCCACGGCGTAGGCGCAGTCCTCCACCACCAGGTTGCCGTTGCTGTCGTGGAAGTGGGCCTCCAGATACTCGTGGGAGCGGTCATAGGTAATCATCTTGTTGAGATTTCTGGGGCCGACGATCAGCTTGAAGGGGATGGCGGTGATGGTCCGGTCGTCGTTGTAGCCGTCGTTCCCGGGCCAGGGGATGTAGTCCATGGCGGTGTCATACAGGCTCAGGGCCTGTTTGCCGCCGTCGATCCAGTGGTAGCCGTAGAACATCTGGGGGGTAAAGGTCAGCTTGGCATAGACCTGATCGGCGTCCAGGATGGGGGTGGGCTCGTTCAGGGCCACGTCGTGGTCCTCGTTTTTGATGGACATGATCATTTCCGGGGGATCGCCGGCGCTGCCGCCGGAGGGGCTGCTCTTGCCGCCGCAGGCGCTGAGACTCAGCACCAGCGCCAGCACCAACAGCAGGCTGAGGATGCGCTGTTTCATGGTTTCTCTCCTTTTCAAATCAAACGGGGGTGGAATATACCTCTGCGGCCGCCGGAGCATCCTCCAGGGCCATACGCAGACGGGAGGGGAAGTCCATCCGGGCCAGCCGGTCCAGCTGCCGGGCACAGGCCAGGACGGTGTGGGCGGTGGCGCAGCCGTGCATTTTGATCACCGGCTTCACCGTGCCCAGCAAAATGGCGCCGCCCCGGGTGTTCAGGCTGAACATGGGGTCCAGCCGGTCCAGAATCCGGGCGCAGACCGAAGCGGTGCCGGGGTCCTCCGCCGCCAGGCGGCGCACGGCCTCCATGGCCGCCAGGCCCGAGGCCTCATAGCTTTTCAGCAGCACGTTGCCCGCCCAGCCGTCGCAGACCAGCACGTCGCAGAAGCCTGCGGCCAGGTCGCTGCCCTCGGCGTTGCCCACAAAGTGGATGGGCAGGGCGGACAGGTGGTCATAGGCGGCCTTCAGGGCCTGGGTGCCCTTGCCGGGCTCACGGCCCACGTTCAGCAGGGCCACCCGGGGCCGGGGCTTGTCCAGCAGGATCCGGGCGTAGGCGCTGCCCATCCGGGCAAAGCGGCCCAGGTCCTGTGGGGTGGGCTCCAGGTTGGCCCCGCAGTCCACCAGGCAGGTGTAGCCCTCCCCCGCGGGGATGGGGGAGGCCAGGGCCGGGGCCTGCAGCCCCGGCAGCAGCCCCAGCCGGAAGATGGAACCTACCATCAGCGCGCCGGTGCTGCCGGCGCCCAGCAGGCCCACGCAGTCCTCCCGGCGGGCCAGGGCGTCCAGGGCCAGGGCCACAGAGGCGTCCTCCCGGCCCCGGAAGACCAGGGCGGGGTTGTCCCGGTTGCCGATGACCTGGGTGGTGTGGAGAATCTCCACCCGCGCCCCGGCCCAGGCGGGCAGGGCGGGGCGGATCTGCGCCTCGTCGCCCACCAGCACCAGGCCCAGCCCGGGCAGGGCCTCCAGGGCGGCCAGGGCCCCCTGCAGCAGCTCTGCCGGGCCCAGGTCGGAACCCATCAGATCGATGACAATCCGGTTCATGCTACCGCCTCATTCCACAGACATGATATAGGAGTACAGCTCCTGGCTGCCCTCCAGCCGGCCCACCTCGATCAAAGGCCAGCGCCGGGTGATTTCCGCCTCCAGCTCGTCCAGCTCCTGGGGGGCCACGTCCTTGCCGTAGAAGAAGGTGACCACCTGCTTCTCGTCAATGTCGGGCAGCCGGGCCAGGAGCTCCAGCACCACCTGGCGGCGGTCGGTGCCGGCGGCGAGGACGGTGTCGTCGGTCAGGCCGATAAAGTCGTCCTTGCGGATCTCCAGTCCGTTCAGCACCGCGTCCCGGGTGGCGTTGGTCACGTAGCAGGTGGTCACGTAGGGCAGGTACCGGGTCATAGACTCGATCACCTCCTCCACGGAGTCTGCGCCGGGCTCCAGCATGGACAGGGCGGAGTAGCCCTCGGCAATGGAGCGGGTCTCCAGCACCCGGACGTCGGCGTCGGTGTAGAGCTCGGCGGCCTGGCGGGCGGTGAGAATCAGGTTGGAGTTGTTGGGCAGCACAATGATGTGGTCGGCGTTCACCTGGCGGAAGGCCTTCAGGAACTCTGAGGTAGAGGGGTTGTTGGTCTGGCCCCCGTCGATGACCTGGGCGGCGCCGATCTCCAGGAAGGACTGGGCAATGCCCAGGCCCTGGGCGGTGGCCACCACGGCAAACCGCTGCCGGGGCTTGGGCTCCGGGGCGGTGATGGTCTCATGGTGCTGCACGGCCATGTTTTCGATTTTGATGGTGAGGAACTCGCCCATGGTGCGGGCAAAGGCCAGCACCTCCTCGGGGGCGAAGGAGTGGATATGGACCTTCAAAAGGCCCTTGTCGGCCACTGCCACAATGGACTCGCCCAGCTCCTCCAGCCGGGAGATCACCGACCGCAGGTCAAAGTGGACCACGTCGGTCTTGGTGGGCTGGAGCTGGAGGATAAACTCGGTGCAGTAGCCAAACTGGAGCAGGTTGTTGGGGTCCAGGGTGGTGATGGCCACGGGGCTGAAGCCCTCGGTCTCGGCGGAGGCGTCGGCCTCCAGCCAGTTGTCCTGCAGGCCCATGAGCATCCCCTCAAAGATGTACACCATGCCGGCGCCGCCGCTGTCCACCACGCCGGCCTGCTTCAGCACGTCCAGCAGCTCGGGGGTGTGGGCCAAGGACAGCTGCATGGCCCGCAGCAGCCGGTCAAAGTAGAGGTCAAAGGACTCGCCGGGGTTGGGGATCACAGCTTCCACAGACTCCCGCATCACGGTGAGCATGGTGCCCTCCACCGGGTGGATCACCGCCTCGTAGGACTTCTCCACGCCCCGGAGCAGGGCCCGGTGGAGCTCCGACGGGGTGCAGGTGGTCTTGTGGGCCAGGCCCTCGGCCAGGCCGCTGACGAATTGGGACAGAATCACCCCGGAGTTGCCCCGGGCGGACAGGAGGGTGCCGTGGGCAAAGTGCTCCATCAGCTCTCCCAGGGCCTGCTCCGGCGGCTGGGTGGAGCGGACGCCCCCCTCCAAGGTCATGGTCATATTCTTGCCGGTGTCTCCGTCGGGCACCGGGAAGACGTTCAGCGCGTCCACGGCGGCCAGATTCCGCTTGAGATTCCGGTAGCCGTTTTCCAGCAGGCGGTGGAGCTGGGCGCCGCTGAGAGTGGTAACAGGTGTTTGGGTCATTGGCCGGCCTCCTCCGCGTTGGTAGTAACAGTTTGGCCGAAGAAGTAGACGGCCAGGGTGCCCGGGCCCACCGAGGCGCCCACAATGGGGCCGATGCAGCCCAGGCGGCAGTCCCGGAAGGGGGCCTGCTGCAAAATGAGATCCCGCAGCTGTATGGCGGCGGCCTCACTGTCGGCGTGGGAGATGTAAAGGGTCTGCTCCTCGGGCCTTACTGCCAGCCGGGCGGTCATGGCGGCCAGCTCCCGGCGGGCGTTCAGGGCGCCCTTGATTTTTTTCAGGGCAAAGTTCCGGCCCAGGGCGTCAGAGATCAGAATGGGCTTCACGCCAAAGAGATTGCCGAAGAAGGCGCTGGAGGCGGTCACCCGGCCCACCCGGCGCAGATACTCCAGGTTCTCCACCGTGGCCACCTGGTTGGCGGTGAGGCGGATGGCGGTGATGTGGTCGGCTGCGGCCTGGACGTCCTGCCCCAGGTCGGCCAGGCGGCAGGCCTCCATGCACAGGGCCCCCTGGCCCAGGGAGGAGATCAGCGAATCCACGCACCGCACCCGCCGGCCGGGGAACTGGGCTTCCAGCTCACGGCCCACCAGGTTGGCGGTGTTGATGGAGCCGGACAGGGCGCTGGAGCAGGAGATGTACAGTACGTCCAGCCCTTGGGCCAGATACCGGGCAAACCGGTCCAAATAGACCTGGCGGGGCACCTGGGTGGTGCGGATCATCTCGCCCCGGCGCATCAGGTCATAGAACTCCCGGGCGGAGTGGTATTCCCAGTCCAGGCTGGCGGGATATTCCCGGTCCTGGAGGATGTAGTTCATGGGCACATAGTCGATGCCGTACCGGTCCCGCAGGTCCTTGTCCAGGTCACAGGTGGAGTCTGCCACCACAGCAAAAAGACGGTTGCAATCCATATGGGTTGACCACGCCGGATTATCTGGCGTTTTTCCTTTCCTCAATCAGTTTGGCCATCAGCTGGCGCTCGGGCTCAGAGTCCTCAGAGATGGGCTGGCCCATGTAGAACACCGCCACCATGCCCGGGCCGATGCTGGCGCCGCAGCCCATGCCGATGTCGTTGATGATGATTTCCTTGGGGTGGAAGGTCTCCTCCACCCGGCGGGCCATGAGCTCGGCCTCGGCCTGGCGGTTGGAGTGGGCCACAAAGACGGTCTGCTCGGCCAGATTCTCGCCGGTCTCAGCCACATAGCGCAGCAGCACCTCGGTGGCGTCCCGCTTGCCCTTGCAGCGGCCCAGCACCTCGGCAATGCCCTTGCGGTTAAAGTCGGCCATCAGGTGCACGCCGGCCAGGTTGGCAAAGAAGGCCTTGAAGTTGGAGATCCGCCCGGTCTTGACCAGGAAGAACATATCGCTCATATAGCCCATCTGGTGGATGCGGTCCCGGACCTGTTCCAGCCGGGCGGCGTTTTCTTCGATGGACAGGCCCTGGTCCCGCAGCTGGCAGGCGTGGATGATCAGCAGGGCCAGAGAGGTGGAATAGCGCTTGGAGTCGACGCAGATGATCTTCCGCTGGGGGTACTTTTTGCGCAGCTCCTTGGCGGCCTGCTCCACGTTGGGGAAGGTGGAGGACAGGGCGGAGGACATGGAGATGCTGAGCACGTCCTTGCCGGCGGAGAGATATTTTTCAAAGGTAGCCAGAATGTCGCCCATGACAGGGGCGGCGGTGGAGTAGAGAATTTTATGCTCCTTCATCGAGGTGTAGAACGCCTCGGGGGTGATGGTCTCCCAGTCCAGCGACACAGGCTCGCTGTGCCCGTCGGGGAAGTAAATCACGCCGTGCAGATAATCCGGAATATCAAACCGCTCCCGCAGGGGCTTGGTCAGATCGCTGGAGCTGTCACAGAGAATTACATAGTCAGCCATGGAAAAACCTCCTTGAGATAACACAATGGGCGCAGCACAAACGCATACGCTGAGATATGCGGTCTGCTGCACAATCAATGCTATTATAGAGTCTCTGCCGCCTTTTTTCAACATTTTTTTTGAAATTGGGAAAAACAGTAGTGCAAATGTGCCCGGAATCTGGTATAATACCCTATACGCCCGCGCCGCGGCGCGGAATTGACACCCGGAGGCTTCTTTTTTATGCTTTGGTTATGGATTGTGCTGGCCCTGCTGGTTTCGGGGCTGGTTGGGATGCTGGCCTTCACCTGGCCCTTGTCCGGCAAGGTATACAACCTTTTGCTCACCCGCGACAGCCCGGAGAAATGGGGCTACGTCTGCTCCGCCCCCGAAAATGAAGAGCAGATGGCCATGTGGAACGAGGGCGTGGCCTGGGCCGAGGCCCACCGAAACGTGATGGAAGAGGTGGACATCACCAGCCAGGGCCTGCGCCTGCACGGCGAGCTGTACCACCTGGGCAACAAGGGCTGCGTCATCATCCTGCCCGGCCGGTGCGAGTGCCTGCGCTACTCCTGCTATTTTGCCAAGCCCTACGGCGAGCTGGGCTACAGCGTCCTGGTGGTGGACCAGCGGGCCCACGGCAAGTCCCAGGGCACCTACAGCTCCGCCGGCTATCTGGAAAGCCGTGACCTGCGGGCCTGGGCGGACTTTTTGCGGAAAGAGAAGGGCTTTGACCGGCCGGTGCTCCACGGCATCTGCGTGGGCAGCGCCGGGGCCATCCTGGCCATGACCAAGCCCGGCGACCCTCTGCCCGCCAAGGCCTTTATCACCGAGGGCTGCTTCATCTCCTTCCGGGAGAGCTTTAAGCAGCATATGCTTGACCAGAAGCGGCCCCTCTTCCCGGTGCTGGACATGATCATGCTCCGCCTGTGGAAGAACACCGGCACCCTGAGCTGGCGGGAGGCGCCCTTGCGCCACGTGCCCGCCATGGAGGCCCCGGCCCTGTTCCTCTTTGGCCGGCAGGACAAATTCTCCCTGCCCAGGCAGAGCCAGCGGCTGTTTGACGCCTGCGGCAGCCGGCACAAAAAGCTGGTCTGGTTTGACAAGGGGGCCCACTCCCACCTGCGCATCAACAACCGGGAGGCCTATGACCGGGCCATCCGGGAATTTCTGACGGAACTGGAGGCAGGCTGATGAACCGAACACTGCGCGCCTACGTCCGCAAAAACTGCGAGGATCTGGCTGCCTCCCCCCACCGGCTGGAGGATATTTACGAGATCACCTTCCGCTCCAACGCCCAGGCTGTCATGGCCGAGTATGTGGAGCACTACGTCACCTGCCAAAAGACCTACGCCCAGGTGCAGGCCATGGCGGAGTCAGTCTCCGCCGGCAT
Source organism: uncultured Clostridia bacterium (assembly GCA_946617435.1). Classification (GTDB taxonomy): domain Bacteria; phylum Bacillota; class Clostridia; order Oscillospirales; family Oscillospiraceae; genus JAFRPC01. Next base: position 13,693 of record CAMOKD010000042.1, read on the forward strand.
CTACCGGGCCATCGGGGCCACCCACGGCTACGTGGGCCTGGAGATGGAGAACTCCGTGGGCTGGATTGCCGCCTTCTGGGGCATTCTCCGCAGCGGCAACAAGCCCTATCTGGTCAACTGCCGCCACCCCAAGGCCCTGTCAGACAAGATCCTGGCCCACCTGGACATCCGCTGGGTGGTCAGCGACAAGCCCACCGCCCTCCGGGCCGAAACCCTTTTGCTGGACGACCTCCTCTCCACCCCCGCCGAGCCCCTGCCCCAGGTGTTTGAAAACGAGCTGGCCCTGTCCACCTCCGCCACCACCCTGGGGGAGACGGTCTGCTTCTACACCGGGGAGAACCTGACCAGCCAGATCCTGGACGCCCGGCAGATCCTGCTGGACTGCGACCGGATGGCCTCCTTCTACCACGGCAGGCTCAAGCAGCTGGCCTTTCTGCCCTTCTATCACATTTTCGGCCTGTTTGCGGTGTACCTGTGGTTCTCCTTCTTCGGCCGCAGCTTTGTCTTTCTGCCGGACTACAGCCCGGAGACCATTCTGCGCACCGTCCGGGAGTTTGAGGTGACCCATATCTTTGCCGTGCCCCTGCTGTGGCACACCCTGGCCGACCAGGTGCGCCGCCAGGCCCGCCGCCAGGGCAAAGAGCGGACCCTGGACCGGGGGCTGAAGCTCTGCACCGCCCTGCAGAATCTCTGGCCCGGGCCCGGGCTGTGGCTGTCCCGGCGGCTGATGGGCCGGGTGACCCGGCAGGTCTTCGGCCCCAGCGTGCAGTTTTGCATCAGCGGCGGCTCCTGCCTGCGGCAGGACGCCCTGTATCTGGTGGGGGGCCTGGGCTACCCCCTGTATAACGGCTACGGCATGAGCGAGACGGGCATCACCTCGGTGGAGCTCCGGTCCCGGCCCAAATACCGCAACCGCAACGCCATCGGCAGGCCCCTGGCCTCCGTCCGCTACCGGATCGGCGAGGGGGGCACCCTGGAGATTGCCGGGGCCAGCCGCAGCACGGCCCTCATGGTCAACGGCCTGCGCCGGCCCACCCCGGACTGGCTGGACAGCGGCGACGTGGCCCAATGCCAAAACGGCGACTACTATGTCCGGGGCCGCCTGGGGGACCGGGTCATCGGCGAAAACGGGGAGAACATCGACCCCGACCTGCTGGAGCACCACTTCTCCCTGCCCGGCTGCCGGGAGCTCTGCATCCTGGGTCTGGAGGAGGACGGCCGCGAGACCCTGACCCTGGTGGCAAGGGTGTCCCCCTATCTGCCCGCCCCGGGCCTGGCCCGGCTGGTGGACGCCGCCTACGCCCAAAACAGCCGCCTGCCCTCCGCCCAGCAGGTGCAAAAATTTTATCTCACCCACGATCCCCTTGCCCCCGAGACCGCCGTCAAGGTGGGCCGCAGCTGGCTGCGCCGGGCGGTGCAGACCGGGGCCGTGACCCTGCTGCCCTTTGTCCGGCCCGAGACCGACGACACTGCCCCGGCCCTGAACCCGGCCCTGGCGGAGAAGGTCCGCGCCCTGGCGGCGGCGGCCATGGGCCTTGACCCCGCCCGGGTGGGGGACGACGACCACTTCACCCAGGACCTGGGCTGCTCCAGCCTGCAGTATTTCTCCCTGCTCACCCGGCTGAAGGAGACCTTTGACCTGCCCCCCGAGGCAGCCGCCGGCTGCTACACCCTGCGCCAGGTCTGCGCCTGCCTGGAAAAGGAGCTGATGGAATGAGAAAGCACCCCTTCAACCTGCCCCTGATCCTGTTCACCAAGCTGGTGGGCTGGCCCGGGGCCCTGCTGCTGTTCAAGCCCCGGCTGTATTATGAAGACAAGGCCGTCCAGGGCCGCCGGCTGGGCAAGGGGACCGTTCTCATGTCCAACCACCGGAATCTGCTGGACTTTGTCCTGTACGAAACCGTGTTTTTTGACCGGAACATCCGCTTTTTGATGGCGGAGGTCCTCTTTGGCAAGGGGAAGCTGATGTCCTGGCTGCTCTACGGCTTTGGGGGCATCTACGTGAACCGGGACGCCATGGACTTCTCCTTTGTCACCGAGTCGGTGGACTGGCTCCGCCGGGGGGGCATTGTGGGCATCTTCCCGGAGGGCCGGCTGCCCGTGCCCGGGGAGCACCACCCCTACGCCCCCAGCACCGCCCTGATCGCCCTGCGGGCCGGGGCCAAAATCATCCCCGTGGTCACCGACGGGGTCTACGGCCCCCTGCGCCGGACCTCGGTGCTCATCGGCAAGCCCCTGTCTCTGCACGAGCTCACCGACCAGCCCAACCCCTCCGGGGCGGAGCTGGAACGGCTCTCCGCCCTGCTGGAGGCACACAACAACGGCCTGCTAAAGCTGCTGGCGGCCAAAAAGGAGGGCCGGGCATGAGCTTTTCCTGGCATAATCCCCTGGACTATCTGCTGCTGGACCTGCCCCGGCTGTTCTGCGCGCCCCTGCTGCTGGTGTTCCGGCTGCGGCGGCTGGGGCTGGACGGCAAGCCCTGGCGCCGGCGTCTGAAGGGCGGGGCCATTGTGGTGGGCAACCACACCTCCTTTGCCGATCCCTTTGTGGCCTACGCGGCCTTCTGGTACCGCCGGATGTTCTATCTGGCGGGAGAGCTGGTGATGCAGGGCAGGGTGCGGACCCTGGCCCTGCAAAAGGCCGGCTGCATCCGCATTGACCGCAACATCTCCGACATTGAGGCCGTCCGGCAGAGCGTGGACGTGCTACGCCACGGCAAGCTGCTTTCCATGTTCCCGGAGGGGGCCATCCAGCACTCCGACCGGGTGGAGAGCTTCAAGGCCGGGGTGATTCTCATCGCCCTGCAGGCCGGGGTGCCCATTGTGCCCACCTACACCCGCAGGCCCAAGCACTGGTACAACCGCCGCCGGTACGTGATCGGCGAACCCATCGACTGTAAAACCCTGCTGCCCGGCCCCTTCCCCTCGGCACCCGCCCTGGAGCAGGCCGCCGAGACCCTGCGCCGGCAGATGCGCCGCTGCCAGGAGGTCTTTGAGGCGGCGGAAAAGGAGTAACGTATGGACCGTATTTCCGAACTCAAGCCCCTGCTGTCCCAGGTGATGGGACAGGATCTGAGCCAGACCGAAATTCTGCCCACCCACCGCCTGCGGGAGGACGTGGGGCTCAACTCCATCGGCCTGCTGTACATGGCCCTGGCCATGGAGAACCACTACCACATCCGCTTTGACAACAAGGACATCACCCGCCTGACCACCGTGGCGGACGTGCTGACGGTGCTGACGGAGAAGCTGGGATGAGGCGTCCGGCGGGCAGACCCCTGGGGCCCTGGGCCGCGGGGCTGTGCTTTGTGCTGCTCAGCCTGGGCATTCTGGTGTTTACCACCGCCCTGCAGGCGGGCTCGGTGCTGCGCACCCTGGGCAACTATCTGCGCCAGCCCCTGCTGCTGGGGCTGAATCTGCTGCCCATCGCGGCGGTGCTGGCCCTGCTGTGGGGCCTGCTGGGCAACCTGTTCTGGGCGGGCAGCGCCACGTCGCTGCTGTTTCATCTGCTCAGCCTGACAAACCTGATCAAGATCGAGGGCCGCAAGGACCCCCTGGTACCCGCAGACTTCGGCCTGATCACCGAGGCCCTGGAGGCCACCGGGGAATACCGGCTGAATCTGCATCTGCCGTACCTGGCGGTGATCCTGGCGGTGGCGGTGCTGCTGGCCCTGGCGGGCAGGCGCTGGCGGGCCCGGCCCAAGCCCCCGGTTCGGGCGCTGCTGGCGGTGGCCGCCGCGGGGCTGATGACCCTGGGCATGTGTACCTTTTACCCCAGCAAGACCCTGTATTCCGACCTGGTCCGGGGGGTGGAGGGGCTCACCGAGGGCAACGTGCCCAAGGTCTTTGACGAGACCGGCTTTGTCTACTGCTTTGTTCACAACCTGCGTCTGTACCAGGTGGAGCGGCCCGAGCACTATGACCGCGCCCAGGCCGCACAGTGGAGCCGGGCCCCTGCCGACGCGGAGACTCCCGCCCTGCTGCCGGACGTGATTTTCATCCAGTGCGAGGCCTTCAGCGGCCTCTATCACGCCCCGGTCTTTGCCTATCCCGAGGGGCAGAACCCCATGGCGGCCTATGACCGGGTCTGCGGGTCAGACCGGGCCGTCTCCGGCCGGATCGTGGTGTCCAACTACGGCGCCGGCACCGCCAACACCGAGTTTGACGTCCTGACCGGGATGCAGACCAATATGCTCTCCGCCACCCCCAGCTCCGCCTTCCGCATGGTGCATAAAAACACGCCCACCCTGGCCCGCAGCTTTGCCCGGCTGGGCTATGAGGGGTATTTCATGCACCCGGGCCAGCGCTGGTTTTACAACCGGGAGAGCGTCTATCACTACCTGGGCCTGGACGACCAGGTCTTTCTGGACGATTTTGACAACCCCTACTGGAAGGGCAGCTTTGTCTCCGACCAGAGCTTTCTTGCCCGGCTGGAGCAGGACTATCAGGCCCATCTGGCCCAATCCGAGGCGCCCTGGTTCGCCTTTACCGTGACGATCCAGAACCACCAGGCCTATCCCTGGAGCAAGTATTCCGAAACCCTGCCCCCTGCGCCGATCTCCGTGCCGGTGTCTGACCAGACCCTGGAGGCCGCCTCGGTCTATGCCCAGGGCATCCGGGATTCCGCCGGCATGCTGGAGCAGCTGACCCAGTACCTTGACGGCCTGGACCGGCCGGTGCTGGTGGTGTTCTGGGGCGACCATCTGCCGGCCCTGGGCAGCGGCTTTGACGTCTGGAGAGAGCTGGGCCTGGACATCGGCAACGAGTCTGACCTGTCCTGGGCCATGGACACCTATACCACGCCCTTTGTGATCTGGGAGAACCGGGCCCTGGCTGAGGCGCTCCCCCTGTCTCCGGACCGCCTGGAGCTGCCGGCGGACGGCAGACTCAGCGACATCTACCTGGGCCAGCTGGTCTACGAGCTGCTGGGCATGGAGCATGACCCCTACTTCAACTACCTGGGGCAGGCCCGCAGGGTGCTGCCGGTGCTGAATCTGGGCCGCTACGCCCTGCCGGACGGCACCCTCACCACCGCCCTGACCCCCGCCCAGCAGGCGGTGGAGGAGAAGCTGGACTGCTGGGAGTACTACCGCATCACCGAGCCCATGGAGGACTGAGCCGTGGCCCGGGAATATCTGTCCTCGCCCATCGGCCTGCTGGTGCTGGAGGCCAACGACCGGGCCGTCACCCGGCTGGCCCCGGCGGAGGCAGAGGGCCCGGCCTGTCCCTCTGCGCTGACGCAGCGGGGGGCGGCCCTGCTGGCCCGGTATTTTGCCGGCGAGCGGGTGGACTTTGACCTGCCCCTGGCCCCTGGGGGCACGGCCTTTCAGCAGCGGGTGTGGCGGGCCCTGGCCCAAACCGGCTGGGGGGAGACCACCACCTACGGGGCCCTGGCGGCGGCGGCAGGGGCGCCGGGAGCCGCCCGGGCGGTGGGCAACGCCCTGGGCCGCAACCCGATTTTGATTCTGATCCCCTGCCACCGGGTGCTGGCCGCCCACGGTCTGGGCGGCTTTGCCCACGGCCCGGCAGCCAAAGCCACCCTCCTGACCCTGGAGGCAGGGGGGAAGGAATGAAGAAATGAAGACGGCCCGGCGGCCTGATGAAGTCGGCTGCGCCTGATTTGTGTACACGCTCTTCCGTAGCGGCCGCTCAGTGAGCGGCCATAAAAGGTCACCCATACCACCGGGGATGCTGATTGTGTACACGCTGCCCCCGTAGGGGCGGATGCCCACATCCGCCCTAAAGCCTCCCGCTACCACCGGGGCTGCTGATTGTGTACACGCTCTATCCGTAGTGGCCGCTCAGTGAGCGGCCATAAAAGGTCGCCCATACCACCGGGGATGCTGATTGTGTACACGCTGCCCCCGTAGGGGCGGATGCCCACATCCGCCCTAAAGCCTCCCGCTACCACCGGGGCTGCTGATTGTGTACACGCTCTTCCGTAGTGGCCGCTCACCCGAGCGGCCATAAAAGGTTCCCCCTCCAACCGGGGTAACGGGATTCGCAGGCATTCTCCCCGTAGGGGGCGGCGTATGGATAGATGCCATTTCCCGGAGCATAGCTCCGGCAACCGGCGATAAAATCTCGCAGCCCACCGGGCTGCTCTACTCGACGCCCCGTGCCGCAGTATCGACAACCACCGTGGTTACCGGGAAACGTACACGCTGCCCCGTAGGGGCGGATGCCTTTCATCCGCCCTAAGGCCTCCCGCTACCACCGGGGCTGCTGATTGTGTACACGCTGCCCCCGTAGGGGCGGATGCCCACATCCGCCCTGAAGGTCGCCCACACCGCCGGGGTTGCTGATTGTGTACACGCTGCCCCCGTAGGGGCGGATGCCCACATCCGCCCTGAAGCCGCCCGCTACCGCCGGGGCTACTGATTGTGTACACGCTCTTCCGTAGTGGCCGCTCACCCGAGCGGCCATAAAAGGTTCCCCCTCCAACCGGGGTAACGGGATTCGCAGGCATTCTCCCCGTAGGGGGCGGCGTCCCCGACGCCCCGTACCGCAGTATCGACAACCACCGTGGTCACGAAACACGTACGCACCACCTCCGTAGGGATCGATCATGCCGGCGAAGCCGGACGATCGATCCGATCCGCCGCC
>CAMOKD010000043.1:0-20137 GCA_946617435.1 uncultured Clostridia bacterium
TCCGTACCGGCAAGTCTTTACTTCTGTTGTTCCCTTTCTGTTTCCGCAGGCTTCTACGAGAGTGTTTACTGAAAGTGTTCTTTATCCTTTACACAATACATCGTAGAAAGATTGAAGAATGTTCCGTGCAGGAATTGCGCCAGACGAGGCGGAGGACGCAGGCGGGCTTGACGCCCGGCAAGGACGACAACGAAGTATGGCACAATTCCTGCCGGAACAGATGAAAGGGATGAAAGGTTTCTATGGGAGTGCAGTATCAGTCCGCCCAGCGCAGACTGCGGCCCACGGCCTTGTTCCAGCCCTTGAACTGCTCCTTGCGCCAGGTCTCGTCCCGCTGGGGACGGAAGGTGGAATCGCAGTGCCAGAGCCTGCGGATCTCGTCCTGGTCCTTCCACACCCCGGTGGCCAGGCCGGCCAGGTAGGCCGCGCCCAGGGCGGTGGTCTCGCGGATCATGGGCCGGCGGACCTGCTTGCCCAGGATGTCCGCCTGGAACTGCATGAGGAACTTGTCCCGGCTGGCGCCGCCGTCCACCTTCAGCTCGTTCAAAGAGGCGCCGGTGTCCATCTCCATGGCCAGCACCAGGTCGGCGCTCTGGAAGGCGATGGACTCCTGGGCGGCCCGGATGATATGCTCGGGCTTGGTGCCCCGGGTGATGCCCACAATGGTGCCCCGGGCGTACATATCCCAGTAGGGCGCGCCAAGGCCCGTAAAGGCCGGCACAAAGTAGACCCCCTCGGTGGAATCCACCTTCTGGGCAAAATACTCTGCATCCGGGGCCTCCCGGATAAAGCGCATCTGGTCCCGCAGCCACTGGATCACCGCGCCGCCCACAAAGACGGAGCCCTCCAGGGCATACTGCACCTTGCCGTTCAGGCCCACGGCAATGGTGGTGACCAGGCCGTGCTTGCTCTCGCAGGCCTCGTCGCCGGTGTTCATCAACAGGAAGCAGCCGGTGCCGTAGGTGTTTTTCGCGTCGCCCTTTTCAAAGCAGCCCTGGCCGAACAGGGCAGCCTGCTGGTCGCCGGCAATGCCGGCAATGGGCACGTCCACACCCTGGATGTTGCAGGTGCCGTACACGTGGCTGGATTCGCAGACCTGGGGCAGCATGGAGGCGGGAATGCCCAGCTCCTGCAGCAGGCGCTCGTCCCAGCAGAGCTTGTGGATGTCATAGAGCATGGTGCGGGAGGCGTTGGTGTAGTCGGTGGCGTGGACCTTGCCGCCGGTGAGCTTCCACAGCAGCCAGGTATCCACGGTGCCGAAGAGCAGGTCGCCCCGCTCCGCCTTCTCCCGGGCCCCGTCTACGTTGTCCAGGATCCACTTGATCTTGGTGGCGGAGAAGTAGGCGTCCAGCACCAGGCCGGTGGTCTGCTTGATGTAGTCCTTCAGCCCCCGGCGCTCCAGCTCGTCGCAGATGGGCGCGGTGCGGCGGCACTGCCAGACAATGGCGTTGTACACCGGCCGACCGGTGTGCCGGTCCCAGACCACGGTGGTCTCGCGCTGGTTGGTAATGCCGATGGCGGCAATGTCCTCAATGGCAATGCCGGACTCGGTAACCGCCTCCATCATCACCGCGTACTGGCTGGAGTAAATCTCCATCGGGTTGTGCTCTACCCAGCCGGAGTGGGGATAGTACTGGGTGAATTCCTTTTGGGCCATGGCGACGATGTTCTGCTCGTTGTCAAACAAGATCGCCCGGCTGCTGGTGGTACCCTGATCCAGGGAGAGAATGTATGTACCCATGGGAGCCTCCTTCGTCGTTGTGAATTGAGTATTGAGAATTGAGAATTCGCATCCGCCTCCCCTGCCAGGGGGAGGTGCCCCGGTGCGCGCACCGGGACGGAGGGGTGCGCTTTCAGGCCTGCAGCCCCTTGTCCACCGGCCGGTCAAGCTACTCGCAGATCCCCCGCAGATTGTTCCGCACCCGGTGATTCGGCACGCGAAGTACAGTCAGGCCAGGTGCCTCCGGGAATTCTGTCCGCATTTTATCCTAAGCCAGCCCCTCTGCCTCGTAATGCTGAGAACCGTGCAGCGCAACGGCCGGCCTGGAGGCCGGACCTCTGCCGTTGTCAGGGGAGGTTTTTCGTGGCAACCACGTTGCCCTCTGTGCCGGCCACGTTGGCAATGAGCACGTCGCCCACCCGGACGGGGCCTGTCACCCGAACCCGGGCAATCTCCTCCATCACGGCAAACATCTTGCCCTTGGGGATGGGCCGGTCGGTTTTCACCGGCAGGCGGCGGATCTCAGAGCCGGTGACCACCACGGTGGAGGTCACCACCCGGACAGGGTTTCTCAGCTCGTTGGCGCCGTACGCCGCGCCCCGGGGGCAGGCGTTGCCGGTGACGGCAAAGGTCTGCTCATCCACCTTGAGATGGCAGCCCTTGGGGCAGGTGATGCAAATCAGTTCCTTCATTGTGCCGCCTCCTCAATCTCCACCCGGAGGGTGTCATGCTGCGCCCGGTCCAGCAGGACCTTGGGCAGGGTGATGTTTTCCATCTCGCCGGGGGCCATGTGCTCCCGACGGAACCGGGCCAGCTGGGTATCGCCGTCCATGACCCGGATGGCCGCATTGTGGTAGATGGCCCTGACCCGGAAGAAGATCTCCAGCTTGTCGGTATCCCGGTGGAAGTGCTGGGGCACGGTGTAGCCCACGCCGCTGCCGTTTTCCAGGCGGATCTCCTGCCCCTGGGGCAGACGGCCCTGGATGAAATCGGCGGCAGCCCGGCCCGCCCGTTGGCTTTCGGCGGTGACGTAGTCCACCAGGTCGTGGACGTGCAGCACGTTGCCGCAGGCAAAGACGCCGGGGATGGAGGTCTCGCAGTTTTCCCAGACCACGGGGCCGTTGGTGCGGGGATCGATCTGCACCCCCGCCTGGCGGGAGAGCTCGTTTTCCGGCAGCAGGCCCACGCTGAGCAGCAGGGTGTCGCAGTCAAAGACCATCTCGGTGCCGGGGATGGGCCGGCGGTTTTCGTCCACCTTGGACACCACCACCCGCTCCAGCCGGTCCTTGCCCACCACGTCGGTGACGGTGTGGCTGAGATAGAGGGGGATGTCAAAGTCGTGCAGGCACTGGACGATGTTCCGGTTCAGGCCGCCGGAATAGGGCATCAGCTCCACGCAGGCCAGCACCTTGGCCCCCTCCAGGGTCATGCGGCGGGCCATGATCAGGCCGATGTCGCCGGAGCCCAGAATGACCACCCGCTTGCCCACCATGTAGCCTTCAATGTTCATAAAGCGCTGGGCCGCGCCGGCGGTGAAGATACCGGAGCACCGGGCGCCGGGGATGGAAATGGCGCCCCGGGTCCGCTCCCGGCAGCCCATGGCCAGCACCACCGCCCCGGCGGTGATGCGCTCATACCCCCGCAGGGGGCTGACGGTGTGCACCGTGCGGTTCTGCTCCAGCTCCAGGACCATGGTGTCGGTGCGCACCTCAATGGTGGTGCCCGCCAGCATGGCCACAAAGCGGCCGGCGTACTCCGGGCCGGTGAGCTCTTCTTTGAAGAAGTGCAGGCCGAAGCCGTTGTGGATGCACTGGTTGAGAATGCCGCCGGCCTGGTTGTCCCGCTCCAGAATCAGAATGCGGCGCACGCCCTTCTCGTGGGCGGCCAGGGCAGCGGCCAGGCCCGCGGGGCCGGCCCCAATGACAATCAGCTCATAATCAAACACGGCCTGCACCTCCTTTGGTCTCGCCGCAGAGCACCCAGGTGCCCTCCCAATCCATCAAAACGTCCACGGGGCTGATGCCCAGCTCCCGGGCGATGATCTCCTGCACACGGGGGCCGCAGAACCCGCCCTGGCACCGGCCCATGCCGGCGCCCACCCGTCGCTTGACGCCGTTGACAGACACCGGGGGGATGGGGGTGTGCAGGGCCGCCACGATTTCGCCCTCGGTGACGGTTTCGCACCGGCAGATCACCCGGCCGTAGCGGGGATCTTGGGCGATGAGGCGGTTTTTCTCCTCGTCGCTGCACTCGTGGAAGCGGATGCGGCGGCGGGTATCGTCATACTGCTGCTTGGGCTGCAGGTCCAGCCCCGCGTCCCGGAGCAGCCGGACTGCCTCCTCCCCGATGGCGGGGGCGGCGGACAGGCCGGGGCTGCGGATGCCCGCCAGCTGGAAGAAGCCGGGGACCGTCTCGCTCTGGCCCAGGATAAAGTCTTCACAGGTGGAATTGGCCCGGACGCCCGCAAAGTTGCGGATGTTGTCCCGGAAGTTGATGCCGGGCACGGACCGGGTTGCCATGGCCCGGACATAGGCCAGGCCCTGGGCGGTGTTGGCGGTGTCGTCGGGGTCAGAGGCCGTCGCGTTGGGGCCGGCCAGCAGGTTGCCGTGGACCGTAGGGGCCACCAGCACGCCCTTGCCCGCTGGGGAGGGGCACTGGAAAATCACCCGGCTGACCCGGCTGCCCTCGGACTTATCCAGCAGGAAATACTCGCCCTTGGAGGGCAGGATCTCAAAGCTGTCGTCCCCCACCAGGCGGGAGATCTGATCCGCATGGGTGCCGGCGCAGTTCAGCACCCGGGGGGCGGTGAACTCGCCCTTGGGGGTCTGCAGGGCAAAGCCCTCTTCGGTGCGGCGGATGGCCGTAACCGGGGCGTTCAGGTGGAGCTCCGCGCCGTTTTTCACCGCGGTCTCCGCCAGGGCGTAGCACAGCTCCCAGGGGTTTACAATGCCTGCGCTGGGGGCCAGCAGAGCGCCCAGCAGCTTGGGGTTCAGCCCCGGCTCCAGCTCCAGCGCCTGGGCAGGGGTCAAAAGCTGCAGCCCGGGCACACCGTTGGCCACGCCCCGGGCATAGAGGGCTTGCAGCGTCTGCTCGTCCCCAGGCTCCAGGGCCAGGACCAGGGAGCCGACGTTTTTGTAGGGCACGTCCAGCCGGGCGCAGAGGGCGGGCATCATGGCCGTGCCCCGGACGTTCAGCCGGGCCATTTTGGTGCCGGGCAGGGGGTCATAGCCGGCATGGACAATGGCCGAGTTGGCCTTGGTTGTGCCGTTGGCCACGTCGTTGTCGGCCTCCAGTATGCCCACCCGGAGCTGATACCGGGACAGGGCATGGGCGCAGGCCGCACCGATCACGCCGCAGCCGATAATGATCACATCGTAGTTCAATCCATCCACCTCAGTTTTCCGGCGGGCAGAGGGCCCGCACTTTTTCACTATCCTTCATTATACATGATTTGGTCATATTCTGCAAGAAGAATTCAGTTTTCCCCGGCAAAATACGCAGATTGCCCAAAGAAAAGCGCCGCCCGGAGGGGGCGGCGCAGAAACTCAGCGGCGGGCAAGGCGGGCCTTCCACCAGCTGCCGTAGGCCAGCAGCTCGGCCAGCAGGCACACAGGCAGGGCCGCCAGGGCGTCCAGCACAGAGTGCTGCTTGATAAAGAAGATGGCCAGGATGATCACGCACACCAGCAGCACCAGGAACACCTTGTACCAGGCCGGCACGTTCTTCTGCTTGAGATAGCCGGAGGCAATGCCCAGGGAGTAGGCCACGTGCAGGGACGGGCAGACCCCGGTGGGCGTGTCAAAGTGGTACAGGAAGCCCACCACCCGGGTGAGAAGATTGTCACGGGGGAAGGTCTCGGGTCGGAGCAGCTGGATGCTGGGGTAGAGAATATAGGCTGCCATGGCCACCACCTGGGTGACGATGATGTACCAGCTCAACCGGCGGAAGGCCGGGATGTCATAGAGGAAAAAGTACAGCAGCGAGAAAAACACCAGGGCGTACCAGCCCACGTAGGGCAGCACAAACCACTCGCAGAAGGGGATTTGGTCGTCCAGGGCGCAGTGGATCACATGGCAGCGCGACGCGGGAATCAGATTTTCGGTGAGCAGATAGAACAGAAAGTACCCCACCCAGCCCAGCAGCAGCCACAGGTGAGAGAACTCGGGCTCCCGCAGACGGCGGAGGGAGAAATGACGGTAGTCCACAACAGGCGGTTTCAAGGTGTATCAGCTTCCTTTTGATCAATAGGCCCACAGGGCCGGATGTTTTTTTATTATACTCCCCTGCCCCGGATTTTGCAAGTCTATCTTTGACGCAGCAGATAGGCAATCCCGGCGGTTTGTATGAATTTGCGTCAAAAGGGGTAAGCTGTGCCTGGGACGGGGGAGAAATATTTTGAAAAAGGGGAAAAAGCCCTTGACAAATTCAATTTGATTTGATACAATCTAATTGGAAACAAAATAAAAGCAAACGGAGGTTACACGCATGTCTATCTATGATTACACTGTCAAGACCCGTAAGGGAGAGGACTTCTCCCTCTCTGCCCTGCAGGGCAAGGTGCTGTTGGTGGTGAACACCGCCACAGGCTGCGGCTTCACCCCCCAGTACGAGGCGCTGGAGCATCTGTATGAGACCTATCATGACCGCGGGCTGGAGATCCTGGACTTCCCCTGCAACCAGTTCGGCCACCAGGCCCCCGGCGAGGACGAGGAGATTCACGCCTTCTGCACCGGCAAATACAAGACCCAGTTTGACCAGTTCAAGAAGATCGACGTCAACGGCGAGACCGAGTCTCCCCTGTACACCTGGCTGAAGGCCGAGGCCCCCGCAGAAGAGACCCCCAAGGGTCTGAAGAACAAGGGCGCCATGAAGATGATTGCCGGCATCAGCAAGACCTGTGTGAAGCCCAACGACATCAAGTGGAACTTCACCAAGTTCCTGGTGGACCGCAGCGGCAACATCGTAAAGCGCTACGGCCCCACCGACGTGCCCACGGATTTCGCCCCCGAAATCGAGGCGCTGCTGTAAGTCCGGGCTTGACCCGGAAGGCAAAGGCTGGTATGATGATAGCAGCCCAACTCAACAACTGAAAGGAGAATTCCCATGTCTGTACTGAAAGTGAACGCGGATCGTTTTGAGCAAGAGGTTCTGAACGCCGACAAGCCCGTGCTGGTGGACTTCAACGCCACCTGGTGCGGCCCCTGCAGAATGCTGGCCCCCACCCTGGCGGAGGTTGCCGCCGAGCGCCCCGACGTGAAGTTTGTGGCCGTGGACATTGACGACAACGAGGAGCTGGCCGAGGAGTACGAGGTCTTCTCCATTCCCTGCCTGGTGCTGTTCAAGGACGGGATGGAGTACGACCGCAGCGTCGGTCTGATCCCCAAGGACCGGCTGGTGGAGCTTTTGGGCTGAGGCAGCGGTCATGGTCTATGACATCCTGATCATCGGCGGCGGCCCCGCGGGGCTGACTGCCGCCATCTACGCCCGCAGGGCCTCCAAGACGGTGCTGGTGCTGGAGGCCAAGGCCTGCGGCGGTCAGATTATCAACACCCCCGACATTGAAAATTACCCTGTCATTGCCCACATCTCCGGCTTTGACTTTGCCGCCCAGCTCACCGACCAGGCCAAGGCCCTGGGCGCGGAGATCCGGATGGAAAAGGCCCTGGAGCTGACAGACGGCGAGGTCAAAGCCGTCCGCACCGCCGGCGCCGTGTATGAGGCCAAGGCCGTGATCCTGGCCACCGGCTCTGAAAACCGGAAGCTGGGCGTGGCCGGCGAGGACCAGCTGGTGGGCCGGGGCATCTCCTACTGTGCCACCTGTGACGGCAACTTCTTCCGCCGCAAGGACGTGGCCGTGGTGGGCGGCGGCAACACCGCCCTGGAGGACGCCCTGTACCTGGCTGACCTGGCCAACAAGGTCTACCTGATCCACCGCCGGGACCAGTTCCGGGGAGAGGAGACCACTGTGGCCGCCCTGCGCCAGAAGGAAAACGTAGAGTTTGTCTACAACAGCAACGTCACCGCCCTGCGGTACGAAAAGCGGCTGACGGCTGTGGAGGTCACCAACAAGCTGGACGGCTCGGTCCGGGAGATCCCGGTGAAGGGCCTGTTTGTGGCCGTGGGCCGGGTGCCTGAAAACCAGGCCTTTGCCCAGCTGGTGGGCGTGGACCAGGCGGGGTATATCACCGCCGGGGAGAACTGCCGCACCAACGTGCCGGGCATCTTTGCCGCCGGGGACAACCGGGTCAAGGAGGTCCGCCAGCTGGTCACCGCCGCCGGCGACGGCGCAGTGGCCGCCACCGAGGCCATCAAATATGTGAACAGCCTGTAAGATAAGCAAGCAGCCTCGCGGAGGAACCCTCCGCGAGGCTGTTTTTTTCAGATTTGCTCCACCTGGATCAGGAAGCGGAGCAGATACCGCTCCCGCAGGGGATAGCGATACTCCGGCATGACGCCGGGGCCGCAGGAGGCGGTGCCGATGCCCTGCTGGAAGGCCTGGATGGTCACATAGGTGCCGGTGCGGATTTCATCGGCGCGGTGGCGCATGGACAGCAGCGCCCGGTCGGAATAAGGCTTGATTCCCAGCTCAAAGGGCCGGTCCAGGGCCTGGAAGGTGATTTTGACCTTGCCGTTGCTGAGACTGACCCGGGTGCAGTCGCAGCGGTTGCCGCTCTCCTGGGGGCGGAGATTGGGCTCGGTCATATCCCCCACCCGGCACCGGACCTGTCCCACGGGGAACTGCTGGCGCATATCGGCATAGGTCTCGCCGGTGCGGCCGGTGTACTCCACCAGGTCAAAGCCGGAATCCAGGCGGAAGGTCTTGCCAAAGCGGGGCAGATCTCCCCCGCCGGCCACGCCCTCCAGGGCGCAGGTGGCCAGGATGCCCCGGTCGGTGCCCTCAAACCGGTCCTCCACCAGCAGGCGCCCGCCCTTGGCGGTGATTTCGCCCCGGGCCATCAGCCCGTGGGGCAGCGCCTCCACGGCGTGGAGACTCTCGCACTGGCCCACAAAGGGCTCCATGGTGGAGCGCTGGAACAGGTCGGTGTCGTTGTCAGTGGGGGCGCGGAAGAGGATGGTGAAGGGGTCGCCCCCCAGCATCCGGCTGCCGTCGGGCAGCTCCAGGCAGAAGGTGCCGGTGCGCAGGTGCAGGCTCTCCGGCAGGGGGCAGGTGGCGGGCAGGGGCGGCAGGGTGGGCTCCAGCACCACCTGCTCCAGGCTGCGCAGGGCGCCGTTCCGGTCCAGAGTGCGGGCCACGCAGGCCAGGCCCTCGGCGGTGGGCTTGCCCACCGGCAGACGGAACTGCTTCTTTTCCAGGGGGCCCACCTCGGGGCGGAGCTCCACCCGGGTGCCGTCGTTCCACTCCAGCACCAGGGTGAAATCGGTGCCCGGGGTGAAGCCGGTGGTGTTGAAGATTTCAAACCGGCTGTCCCCCAGGTGGCGCACCCGCAGGGGCCGGTAGAGGAAGCGGACGATCTCCGCACCGGTGGAGGGCCGGCGGTCGGGGTAAAAGATGCCGTCTACGCAGAAGTTGCCGTCGTGCTCCCACTCCCCGTGGTCGCCGCCGTAGGTGTAGCTGCCGTCGGGGTGGCGCACCGCGTGGTCCACCATCTCCCACACGCAGCCGCCCATCAGATTTTCATGCTGATAGATCTGCTCCCAATAGGCCTCGGCATTGCCCGGGCCCACGCCCATGGCATGGGCGTATTCACACAGGAAGTAGGGCCGGTCGTTCAGCCGGGCCTGCTTGCGGCGGTGCTCCCCCACCAGGCGGATGTTCTCCACCGAGGGGTACATCTCGCTGCCCACGTCGTAGGCGGTGCGCTTGTGGTGGATGACCCCCTCGTAGTGCACCGGCAGGCCGGAGTGGGCCTTGAGCCAGGCATACATGGCGTCGGTGTTGCAGCCGCCGCCGGCCTCGTTGCCCAGAGACCACATCAGCACGCAGGTGTTGGCGTGGAGCTTGTCCCGGCCGTAGAGCCGGGAGATCCGGTCCAGATAACGGTCCTTCCAGCGGGGGTCGTCGGAGATCCGGTGGTAGTCCGGGGGCAGGGTCATGGCCCAGGTGCCATGGGTCTCCAGGTCGTTTTCATCCACAATGTACAGTCCCAGCCGGTCCGCCAGCTCCAGCAGCAGGGGGTCCGGGGGATAGTGGGAGGTGCGGATGGTGTCAATGTTGTACTGCTTGCACAGCTGAAGATCCCGCAGAATCTCCGCAGGGGTCATGGTATAGCCGTTTGTGGGGCTGGTGTCGTGGTGGTTCACCCCGTGGAGCTTGATGGCCCGGCCGTTGACCAGGAAGCGGTCCCCCCGGATCTCCACCCGGCGGAAGCCCAGCAGCTCCCGGACGCAGCAGGTGGGGGTCTGCCAGGTCAGCTCATACAGGGTGGGAGATTCGGCGTTCCACTCTTGGGGCTGCAGGCCCGCAAAGCAGACCCGGGCCACCCGGTCCAGGGTCTGCACCGTGGCGGTGCGGCAGATCCCGGGCCCCTCCAGGGTGCAGGTGACGGGGCCGTCGGCATAGAGCCTGGCGGACATACGCAGGGTGTAGCCGTCGCCCTCATAGGTGGCAAGGGCGTCCACGTCCTCGGGGTCGGTGGGCTCCTCCACCCGCAGCAGCACGTCCCGGAAGATGCCGTTATTGCGGAACATATCCTGGCTTTCCAGGTAAGAGCCGTTGCACCACCGGCGGACCACCGCCAGCAGCTCGTTCTGGCCTGCGTGGAGCAGACCGGTCAGGTCAAACTCCGCGGTGTTGTGGGCGCCCTCGGCATAGCCCACAAAGGTTCCGTTGACGTACAGATCCAGGCAGGCGGCCACCCCCAGGAAGGAAATGGTATGCCGGGCCTCGGGCCGGTCCACCTGGAATTTGCGGCGGTAGACCCCTGCAAAGTTGTACTCCTCCCCCGGGTCCTTCCAGCGGGGGCCCAGCTTCTGATCCGCGCCGATCCAGGAGAAGACCCTGCCCACCTTTTCGGTGGTGGGAATGGCCGGGGGCTTCAGGGGGAACTGATAGCGCACGTTGACGTAGAATGGCCGGTCATAGCCCCGGAACTGCCAGCAGGCGGGCACGTCGATCCGGTCAAAGTCCAGCCGGTCGGTGTCCAGCACCGGCTCCAGCAGGGCGGGCCGGGGGTAAAAGCGGAAATCCCACTGCCCGTTCAGGCAGAGGACCTTGGGCGAGCGGTACCGCTTTTCCAGCGGGTCCACCGCCCGGGCAGAGGCCAGGTCGGGATAGGGGATAAAATAGCTGCGGGCAGGGCGCCTGCCCACGCCGTAGACGGTAAAGTCCTGGTAGTTTGTGAGATTGAGCCGGTACTGCATTGCTGCCTCCCCGGGCGGCCGGACCGCCCTTTCTGGTGATGGCTCTATTGTACCGGATTCGCCGGGTTTTTGCAACAGGAAATCCCGGCTCAGCCCAAATCTCCCTGCCGGCTCAGGTCAGAGAGCGACACCATGCCCACCAGGCGGCCGGACTGGGTCACCGGCAGGCGGCGCAGCCCCCGGTCCGCCATGGCCTTGGCCGTCAGGGCGGCGCTGTCCTCCGGCCCGGCGGCAAAGGCATGGGTGGTCATCACCGCCCCCACCCGGGTGCGGTTGGGGTCCAGCCCCGCGGCCACGCAGCGCTGGGTGATGTCCCGGTGGGTCAGCACCCCCCGCAGGCGTCCCCCCTCCCCCACCACAGGCAGAGCGCCCAGGCCGTTCCGGCCCAGCAGCCGGGCCCCGGCGGCCACGGTCTCCTGGGGGTCTACGGTGATGAGCTCGGTTGTCATAAAGTCCTTGATTTTCATTTTGCGTCCCCTCCGTTGTTTTGGATATACGGAGTATGCCCGGCTCGGGCGCGCAATAAACCCGCCCCCGAAAGGTCGGAGGCGGGCTGATTGTGGGTTATTCCGGTTTGATCCGCGCCCGGTCGGCCGGTTGGACCTGCCCCTGCGTCCGGTTCTTTCTCCGCTTACAAGTCGTTTGTATCACGGATACTCCTGACGCTGTTTCCGGCTTATGGCAAAGGCTGTGAGAAGCCCGGTCAAGACGCAGAGTCCCGCTGTCACCTCACAGGGGTGCCCGGATGTGTGAAGAAAGCCGATGGGATGGTCCGTTTCCTTCAGCAATATTGTCCCGCTTTCGCAGGAACCGATATGGTCCCAATCTTCTTGCGATAGTTCTCCGGCGAAAGCCTTGCCAATCGAGGATGTGAATTTTTCTGTATCCGGATGGAACTCCATTCCATATCGCAGAACAATGGGGTCCTGGGCGGCTGCAGCGGTAATCTGGTTCCGCAATTGCTCCCGCTCAGCAGCAAGCCGAGGAAGATCCGCTGCTGCGGATCCATTCCAATTCCAAACCAGCCTAAGTGCGTTCTGTTGGTGGTTTTCTGTTATGGTACCTCCGCTTCATGGTGCAACTCCCAGGTCTCGAGGGAGAATTCTGGCTCTACAGATGCGGCAAGTTCATAATCGAAACGGATTTCGGCGCTTAGCAGATCTGTGTTCACGGCGAATTCGCCACTCAAAGCGCCGTCAGAAAACAGGAGGGGCTTCAGTTCCGTGAAATCTACGGTCAGTTCTTTCGGCTGCAGCGTCTCAGGCTCGACCAGCAGCGTAAAGTCTAGAATCGGGTCCTTTCCATCCAGGGAGGCGTCGCTCCAATTGGCAGCGTTATCGACAAAGACCGAAAAATACGAGCCGGTACGGGATAGGGCAGATAAAGGCGCTTCCCAGTGCAGAATACAGCACCCGGTCTCCGGGTCCACCCCTTCCTCCCGCAGATTGCTCAATTCCTGAGGAACCAGGGCGTCTGGACCGACGATCCGCAGCTTGTCCCGCTCCATCGATTTCATATCATCCGCGGAGAGGAGCATACGCGCCTGCTCGTTCTGGTAATAGCAGACGTAATCGCTGCCCTCGTATCGATAGTGGTAATAATCGCGGGTGGTGTTATCACTGTTCGTGGAATTGTTCCATTGCCGGACTGTAAACCGGAAGTTAAAGCTTCCGTCCCGCCCGTAGACCTGCCGCATCTCCTGATCGACGCCGTAAAGCGGAAAATAATTATAATGGGTGCCGACACAGAAGGAACAAGGTTCTGTCAGCCAATGCCGGACAGATTCCAGGATTTCTTCCAACTCGGGGAGGGTATTTGACTCTGGTGACTCCGCCGGGTCTTTTTGAACTGTGGTAGTGCTTGCCGTTGAGGTCTCAACGATTGATTCGCTTGCTGGGACAGCTGTCTCCGCTTTGTCGGAAGGCGGTGCGGATGGCGACAGAGTATCTGCTGTCGCAGACTGTGTCGTGGACAGCTCCGTTCTGCCGGATCCCGAAGCAGGCGCAACGGGGCCAGTGCAGCCTGCCAGACAGAGGAAGAGCACCAGGGCGTAAATCAGTGCTTTTTTCATAATTGCCTCCAATCACGAATCACCGAAATTCTGGTAATCGGCTTTATCAGCTTTCCATCCTGCGGAGTAGTAGTTGAGTTTACCAATTATCAGACTATCGTGTAGCTGTGTTTTTCTTTGCACATAGGAAGCACAGGAGCGGTTCTATGTGTTGGTTCAGTTGCCTTGTGCTGCACCAAGTATGATTATTATATTGTGCCTACTACAGCTTGTCAACCATTTTGCAGGCATAAATCCTGTTTGCAGTTGAACACGGCAAAATCGTTTTATGATTTTGAGTATTCGCCCCGAAAAAAATAATATACGACAAACGCCTGCAGCACAACCCTTATAGGTTGCACTACAGGCGTATTGTTTTGCCTCAAAATGCCGGGGCGAATCATTCAGAGAGACTTTCTTATCAGCCCCGGCAAAAAGGGCGGGCTTGTTGGTGTGTCACTCCGGTTTGATCCGCGCCCGGTCGGCCAGGAGGCATTCCCTGGCCTGGTGGGAGATCAGGTTGAAGCTGCGCAGATCCTCGGGCTTGAGCCGGGCGCATTCCTTCCCGTTCTCGTCGGTGTAATATTCATACAGCACGTTCAGCCGGCCCTCCATCTCCTCCCGGGCGGTCCGGGCCACCTTGGGGTCAGGGTCGTCCAGCAGCTGGTCCAGATAGGGCACGGCGGCGTCCCCCAGGAAGACAATGGTCTCCATGTCAATGGAGTCCAGGCGGCCGGAGCGGTAGGCCCCCACGTTGTAGGAGGCCACCAGCCGGTCCACGTTGGCAAAGCCCAGGCCCATCAGCAGCAGCGTGGCGGTGACCACCGCCACCCGCAGGCAGGGCACCCGGGAAGCGAACATCCGCAGCCCCACGCACACCAGCACCACCGCCAAAAACACCATAAAGGCGGAGGTGAGGATCCGCAGCCGGGTCAGGCCGAAGCTGTGGATATACAGCCCCATCTTGGACAGGGCCGTGGCCACCAGGGCCAGGGAGAAGAGCACCAAAAACAGGGTCATGGCCCGGATCACCCCGGGCAGCTTGCCCTCCTTGCGGCGGCAGAGCCACACGGCCGCCACCACCAGGCCCAGGTTGATGGCCACAATGGCGCACATCTCAAAGAAGCCCCGGCGGGCATACTGGGCCACGGTAAAGCCCTTGGGCAGCAGGCCCCGGAAGGCGCTGAAGAAATAGGCGAACTGGGACAGCAGATACAGCACGTACACCAGGCTGATCACCCCCAGGAAGCTGGCCGCCAGCAGGGGCTCCACCCCCCGGATGGACGGCGCCGGACGCTGGGGCATAGGCCCCCGGGGCAGAGAGAACAGCTGGCTGAACAGCACCAGGCCCAGGCCTACGCCCAGACCCATGGCCACCAAAACCTCCCCCACGGTGTCCAGATCCAGCCGGTTCACCAGACCCTCAAAGGCGGCGTCAGAGGAGATCAGCAGGGGCAGCACCACCAGCAGCACCGGAAGGGCCAAGGCCAGGCCCAGAAACACGCTGCCGGTGCGGCGCTTGACCGGCTTGCCCTGGGCATCCGTCTTGGTGAACAGGCCCCGGCAGCCCCGGCCCATACCGCCGAAGCTGCGGCCGAAGCCCGTGACAAAAAAGTCCCGCAGGGAGGCAAGCAGCCCCCGGCCGGTGCGCAGGGCCATGATCTCCTCCAGGGTCACCGTGGAGAGAACCACTGACCACAAAATGCCCAGCAGCTGGAGCGTCTGGTCGCCGGAGAAGACCTGCATGGCCCCCAGCACCAGCACCGACAGGCCGCAGAACAGGGCGTACACCCTGCCCCTGCCCTTGCCCAGGTAAAGCCTGCTGACCACCAGCATGGCCGCCTGGCTCAGCCCCACCCCCAGGCCCGGACCGGCCCAGAGCAGACAATCAAAAAACAGGGTGCCCAGCACCATCAGCGCCAGGGCCAGGACCAGATCACGGCCCTGTGAGGTCTTGTACGATGGGGCTGCCGGGGTTACCGGGACCCCAGGGGCAATCGGAGCCCCGGGAGCAATCGGCGCTGCCGGGGCAGCAGGGGCAGCCGCGCCCCCAGCGGGCACAGAGACAACTTCAGGCACATCGTTCATTCCGCATCCTCCTCTTCCACATATTCCAGCAGGTCGCCGGGCTGACAGCGCAGCTCCCGGCAGATGGCCCCCAGGGTGGAAAACCGCACCGCCCGGGCCTTGCCGGTTTTTAAAATTGAGAGGTTGGCCTGGGTGATTCCGATGCGGGAGGCCAGCTCCATAGAGCTCATCTTCCGCTTGGCCAGCATCACGTCCAGGTTCACAACAATGGGCATCGCAATCCCTCCTATATGGTCAGTTCGTTCTCTTCCCGCAGCTGAATGGCCGCCAGGAAGCAGTTGCGGACCACCCGCACAATCAGGAAAATAAAGGCCATGGAGCCGGTGACAAACAGCAGGGGCAGATACCACCAGGCTGTGGCCAGGGTAAACACCGCCACCGCCGCGCAGCACCAGGACACCACTGCCATCAAATTGGCGTTAATCTGCAAAAAGGGCTGGCCCCGCTTGATGTTGGCCAGCAGTCTCCACAGGCAGATCAGCGCGGTAAAGGCCGGCACAAAGCAGGCGTAAAAGGCCACTACAATGGCATGGAAGCCGCTGTCCGGAATGGCCCGGAAGTCCGCGTACTTGCGGATCAGCCACGGGGCCAGAAACGCCAGCGCCGTCAGCGCCACCATAAAGGCGCAGGTGGCCACGGCGCTGAGCCGGACCGCTTTGTTCTTCATCATAAATCCCTCCCAAATTCAGGTTGGGACTATCATAGCACAAAAGATATTGTATGTCAATAATTTTATATTGAATGGCACAAGTTTATTTCTGAATTCCGTTTTTAGGTATGTAGGGCCGAAAACTGCATAAGCTAGGGTTGAGGTGAGTGCGTTGAAAATCAAATGGAAAACACTGCTGCTGTGCATCCTGACCCCGCTGGCGGTGGGCGGTTTGGCCGCCTGGCTGACCAAGGACTCCATGGAGGCCTTTTCCCGGCTGCGGCAGCCGCCCCTTTCGCCCCCGGGCTGGGTGTTCGGCGTGGTTTGGGGCATTTTGTACACCCTGATGGGCATTGCGTCCTATCTGGTCTGCGTCCGGCGGGAGGATGTCCTGTCCACCGGGGCCATGAAGTACTACGGGGTGCAGCTGGCCTTCAACTTTCTGTGGACGCTGATCTTTTTCCGGTTTGAGGCCTTTTTGCTGGCCTTCTGCTGGCTGCTGGCCCTGTGGGTGCTGATTTTGGCCACCACCCTGCGCTTCGGCCGGGTGAAGCCGGCGGCGGGATGGCTGATGGTCCCCTATCTGGTCTGGGTCAGCTTTGCCGGATATCTCAATTTCGGCATCTGGCTGCTGAACCGGCAGGGCTAGGACTCCAGAGGCTCCAGCCTGGCCTTGAAGCTGATGGACCGGGGGGTAGACATGGAGTCAAACAGCACCAGGTGGGCCAGGCGGTCCTGGTCTACCCCCTGGACGGTGCCGGGGCCGAAGATGGCATGGCGCACCCGGGTGCCCGGGGCCAGGGTCTGCAGCCGTTCGGGCAGGAAGCGCTCGGTTTGGGCGATATAGGCCCGGGCCTCCGCAATCAGGCCCTCCTGCCGGGGACGGGTGTACTCCAGCAGGGCGTCGTCAATGTCCAGCAGGAACCTGGAGGGATACCGGGGCGAGCCGTCATGGCTGCGGCCCCCGGCCTCGGACAGGAAGAGGGCCTGCTCGGCCCGGGTCATGGCCACAAAGGCCAGGCGGCGCTCCTCCTCCATGGCCTGGAGGGTAGCGGTCTTTCGGGAGGGGAAGACCCCCTCGTTCATGCCCAGGAGGAACACATAGGGGAATTCCAGGCCCTTGGCCGCGTGGACGGTCATGAGCCGGACCCGGTCCCCCCGCTCCTCCAGGTCGGTGTTGGTAAACAGAGCCACGTGGGCCAGATAGTGGGGCAGGGTCAGCTCCTCGCCGCAGGTGGTTTCAAACTCGTACACCGACTGGCGCAGCTCCGCCAGGTTGTCCAGCCGCTCCTGGCTGCCCTCGGTGCGGAGCATTTCCTCGTACCGGCTCTGGTGGAGCAGGTCTCCCAGCAGCTCGGAAACCGGGCGGTTTTCGCTGGAGGCGGCGAAGTCCTGGATCAGCCGGACAAAGGAGGCGCCCTTGGTGCCCCGGAAGAGCTCGGTATCCAGATTCTTCTGCAGGGCCAGGAACAGGGAGCAGTGGTTCTCCTCGGCATAGCGCTGCAGGGCCTCCATCCGCCGCTTGCCCAGGTTCCGCTTGGGGGTGTTGGCCACCCGGAGGAAGGACAGGTCGTCCTGATAGGCCACCATGCGCAGATAGGACAGGGCGTCCTTGATCTCCGCCCGGCCGTAGAAGGGCACGCCGCTGTAGATGGCGTAGGGGATTTTTTCGTGCAGCAGGGCCGCCTCCACCGGACGGGTGAGATGGTGGGCCCGGTAGAGCAGGGTGATATCCCGGTAGGCGATGCCCTGGGCGTGGAGCGCCTGGACCTGCCGGGTGATCCACTCCGCCTCCTGCTCGGGAGTGTCGGCCTGGTGGCAGAGCACCTTGGGGCCCGCCGGCAGGGTGGGGATCAGCTCTTTTTTGGCCCGGGTGCGGTTTTTCTCGATCAGAGAGTTCACCACCGCCAGGATCTGGGGGGTGGAGCGGTAGTTCCGGTTCATGTAGATGGTTTTGGTGCCGGGGAAGCGGCGGTCAAAGTCCAGCAGATACCGGATGTCCGCCCCCCGCCAGGTGTAGATGGTCTGGTCCGGGTCCCCCACCACAAAGAGATTGTGGTGGTAGCCGCACAGCACCTCCATGAGCCGGTACTGGGGGTCGTCAATGTCCTGGAACTCGTCGATCATGATATATTCCAGCCGCTGCTGCCACTTCAGCCGCAGGTCGGGGTGCTGCGCAAACAGGTACAGGGCCAGAAGGATCAGGTCGTTATAGTCCAGGCCGAAGCACTTCTTCTGCTGGTAGAGATAGCCGTAGAAGATCTTGTTCTCGGTGCTGCCGGCGGTGCGGTACTTCTGCTGCAGGATCTCCGGGGACAGGTGGAGCAGGTCCAGATAATAGTCCGGGTGGAACTTGAGCTTTTGCATCTCAATCATATCCCGGGCCCGGGCAAAGGTCATATCCCGCAGGGTCAGGCCGGATTCCTCGTAGATGATACCCAGCATGGCGTCGATGTCCGCGTTGTCCAGCACCAGGAAGGACTTGGGATAGCCCAGGGCGTGGCTGTCCTCCTGGAGAATGGAGACACAGAAGCCGTGGAAGGTGTTGATATAGCCGGTGTCGTTGTCGCCGGTGAGATTGTGGATCCGCTGGCGCATCTCGTTGGCCGCCTTGTTGGTGAAGGTGACGCACAGAATGTTGCCCGGCAGGATGCCCAGCTCGTTCACCAGCCAGGCAAAGCGGTAGGTCAGCGCCCGGGTCTTGCCGGAGCCTGCCCCGGCAATCAGGCGCACGTAGCCCTCGGTGGTGGTGACAGCCTCCAGCTGCTCCGGATTCAGCTTGCTCAGGTCCATGGCCGGGCCCTCCTTGGGTGGTTTTGCTTATGATATCACAAGAGCTGTCCGATAAAATGGACAGTTGCGGGAAAACAGGCACCGCGTCCTCTCCGGGAGGGCGCGGTGCCTGTTTGCTCAGCCGCGGGGCGTCAGCTGCCGGTCGGCCTTGCCCACCGCCTGGCGTACCAGGGCGCGGTGGAGCCGGGCCTCGGCCAGCTTCAGATCCCGCTGGGAGAGATTGTTCTGCTCCAGCAGAGCCCTGGCCTTCTGCTCGGCGGCCCGGGCCCGCTCCAGGTCGATGGTCTCGGCCCACTCAAAGGTGGTGGCCACCAGGCGGACCTTGCCGCCCTGCACCGCCACCATGCCGCCGATGCAGGCAGCCCGGCGGTCATGGCCGTCCACGGTGATGACCGCCTCGCCCATGCCCAGAGGGGCGACATAGTCGATGTGCCGGGGCAGGATGCCGATGATGCCGTCCTGGGTGCGGACAGAGATTTTGTCCGCCTCCCCCTCATAGGCCAGGCCGTCGGGGGTTACGATCTGCAGGTGGAAGGTCATTTGCCTTCACGCCCTTTCCGATACTTTTCCACCACCTCGTCGATGGTGCCGGCAAAGAGGAAGTAAGACTCGGGGATCTGGTCGTGCTTGCCCTCGATGATCTCTTTGAAGCCCCGGATAGTCTCCTTGAGCGGCACGTACTTGCCGTCAAAGCCGGTGAACTGCTCCGCCACGTGGAAGGGCTGAGACAGGAAGCGCTGCACCTTGCGGGCCCGGTTGACGGTGAGGGTGTCCTCCTCAGACAGCTCGTCCATGCCCATGATGGCGATGATGTCCTGCAGCTCTTTATAGCGCTGCAGAATGCGCTGCACGTCCCGGGCGACCTCGTAATGCTCCCGGCCCACAATCTCGGGGGTCAGGATGCGGGAGGTGGAGTCCAGGGGGTCCACTGCGGGGTAGATGCCCAGGGAGGCGATGCCGCGGTCCAGCACCGTGGTGGCGTCCAGGTGGGCAAAGGTGGTGGCGGGGGCGGGGTCGGTCAGGTCGTCCGCAGGGACGTAGACCGCCTGCACGGAGGTGATGGAGCCCTTCTTGGTGGAGGTGATGCGCTCCTGCAGGGCGCCCATCTCCGTGGCCAGGGTGGGCTGGTAGCCCACGGCGGAGGGCATACGGCCCAGCAGGGCGGAGACCTCAGAGCCCGCCTGGGTGAAACGGAAGATGTTGTCAATGAAGAGCAGCACGTCCTGGTTCTTCACGTCGCGGAAATACTCCGCCATGGTCAGGCCCGCCAGGCCCACCCGCATACGGGCTCCGGGGGGCTCGTTCATCTGGCCGTAGACCAGGGCGGTCTTGGACAGAACGCCGGACTCCTTCATCTCGTAGTACAGGTCGTTGCCCTCACGGGTACGCTCGCCCACGCCGGTGAAGACGGAATAGCCGTTGTGCTCGGTTGCGATGTTGTAGATAAGCTCCTGGATCAAGACGGTCTTGCCCACGCCGGCGCCGCCGAAGAGGCCGATCTTGCCGCCCTTGGCGT
>CAMOKD010000044.1:0-20111 GCA_946617435.1 uncultured Clostridia bacterium
GGTAGCCCTTGTACTTCACCTGCCGGTCCCTGCGCCCCAGGCAATACAGCCTGCCCTCCCGGAGGCACCCAAGGTCTCCGGTGCGGTAGCAGCGCAGGCATCCCTCGGTGTAGTATCCGCCTGGGTCGCCGCCCAGATAGCCGTGAAACACGCTCTCCCCCTTCAGAACAATCTCGCCGTCCTCCAGGGCGATTTCGCAGGCCGTGGCGCCCCGTTCCGCCACCGGCAGGATTTCCATCTGCCGGGCCATCTCTGCGGTGATCCTGCAGGCGCAGACGGCACTGGTGGCCTCTGTGGGCCCGTAGGCGTTCAGACAGGTTACATCCGGAAAGGCCGAGAGCAGCTTGTCCGCCAGGGCCGGGGCCAAGGACTCACCGCAAAGGTAGACGCAGCGCAGACCGGGGTAATTTGATTGACAGAATTCGGTATCCAGCAGCAGAAGCTTTAAAAATGAAGGGGTTGCCACCATCACATTGATATCGTTTTCGCGGATGGTGCGGTAAATCTCGTTTAAATCGCCGCTGGGATTGCAGGCCACAAGCGTATGGCCGTTGCAAAGGGCGTAATACAGGTCGGCCACACTGAGATCAAAGCTGAAGCTGGCCTGGTTCAGCACCCGGACGCCCCGGTAGGCGCACAGGGGCTCCAGGCCGCTGATCCAGCGGACAAAATGGTTCAGATTCTGCCGGGAAATGGGCACGCCCTTGGGCTGCCCGGTGCTGCCGGAGGTGAAAATCACGTAGGCGATATCGGACACCGCCCGGACACAGGCTGCCGCCGGCAGAGAAGCCACCTCCTCCGGCCTGACACAGGGGATACCGCAAAGGGCAGAGGCCTCCGGCGTCTGGGAGAGAATCAGCTCCGCCCCGGTCTGGGCCAGAATCTGTGCCAGCCTGGCCGGGGGCTGAATCCGGTCAATGGGAATATAGGTTCTGCCGGCCATCAGACAGGCCAGAATCCCCACCACCATTTCGGGCTCCTTGCCCCCCAGGATTGCCACAGGGCCACTCCCCTGCCGCAGCAGCTGCTGGCTCAGGCCCTGTGCCTGTGCTTTGAGCTGCCGATATGTCAGCTTCCGATCCAGATACACATAGGCATACCGTTCGGGCACGGCGTCTGCCCAATGTAAAAATCTCTGTACAATCATCCTTCTCTGATCTGCTCCTTCGGAATCAGGCCGTGGTCATACATCACCTGGGAGTGGTTGTCCAAAATCAGCTCCTTGGCAATCTCTTGGCCGGTCTCACGGTCAATCACATGGCGGTAGACCTGGGAGATCCGGTAGTAGTGCGCCCCTTCCTTGCGGAAGTGGTGGTTTTCCTCGGTCAGGCGGTAACGGTACGGGAAGGGACGCTCGCTGCGCAGTTCCCCGCACAGCTCCCCATTCTCCACCCACACCAGAATCTGCACCGTCTGGTCAGTGTCGTTGCGGAACCGGTAGTCGATATGATTATAACACACAGATGTGCCGGTACCGAAGGGAACCCGGCGCCGCTCATCGGGAAACAGCGCGTCAGTGTGATGGTGCAGCTCCGTCACCGTGAGGGGGCTGTTCAACACCAGCCAGTGGATCATATTCCCCATCTGGCACAGCCCTCCGCCGATGCCAGAGGTGAGCTTGCTGCTGCTGATGACCAGTCCCTCTTTATAGCCCTTTTTCGCGCTGGTTTTGCCGATAGTCCGCCAGTATGAAAAGGTTTGCCCGGGGCGGATCAGAATTCCGTTGACCTTATCACAAGCCAGCCGGATGTTGGTAACCTTGTTTTCCTGCAGCTGCAGATCGACTCCATGGAGCTTGCGAATCAGCACAGAGCTGTGCCCCTTTACGATATTGGGCAGCATCTGCTCGGAATGGGTTTTTGCAAAATGCTCCTTGCTGAACAAGTCCTTCACATGGCGTTTGAGATGTTCTTTTTTCATGGAAATCTCATAGCAAAGCGGGCTGATTTCGCAAAACAGTTTTCTGGCCATGGCATTACACCTTCTGCATTGATTTGTATTCGCTCAGATATATTGTATCTTAACATATTTCCGGCTTCATTGCAACAGGAAACCGCCGTCTGCGTCGTATTGTGCGGCGGCAGGACAGCGGAAATGCAAAACATCCGGTGTGGTTCAGGCCGCACCGGATGTTGTTATCCCTTGGGATGGAATTTGTGGTAAATGGAATTGAGATTCTGCTTGACCACCTGGGTATAAATCTGGGTGGAGGAGATATCGCTGTGCCCCAGCATCTCCTGGATGGAACGCAGGTCCGCGCCGTTTTCCAGCAGGTGGGCTGCAAAGCTGTGCCGCAGGGTGTGGGGGGTGATATCCTTGTCGATGTTGGCGGTTTGCTGGTAGTGCTTGATGATTTTCCAGAAGCCCTGCCTGGACATCCGCTCGCCGCCCAGATTGACAAACAGGGCGGCCTCGCCGGGATCTGCCACCATGTTGGGCCGAATCTGCTGGATGTAGGTTTGCAGGGCGCGCACCGCCGCAGGGTAGAGCGGGATGGTGCGCTCCTTTCCGCCGGAACTGCAGCGGATGAAGCCTACCGGCAGATTCACGTCCTCTACGTTCAAAGAGATCAGCTCACTCACCCGGATGCCTGTGGCATAGAGCAGCTCCAGCATGGCCTTGTCACGGTAGCCCTTCATATCCGTGCACTTGGGCTGCTCCAGCAGCAGCTCTACTTCTTTTCCGGTGAGGATCTGCGGCAGCTTTTTCTCTGCCTTTTTCAGCTGAATTGCCTTTGCCGGATTTGCACTCATCACCCCATCGGAGACCAGGTAGCCGTAGAACCCCTTCAGTGACGCCAGGCTTCTGGCCACAGTGGCGGCGGACTTGCCGTTGTTGGTCATCCATGCGAAATAGACCGTGAGATTCTGATTGCTCACCTCTGTGAGCGGCAGCTCCAGGTTTGTCTGTACATAGCCGTCAAACTGCCGGATATCACGCATATATGAGGCAACGGTGTTGGCCGAAGCCTTTTTTATTTGCAGGAGATACTCCTCGTAATTTCCAACGTAATCGACCATGATACATCAAGCCATCCTTAACAGGCAAAATAATCGTAAAGCAGCAGACAGACCAGGCATGCCCCGGCATTGGCCCAAATGAGGCCCGTACCGGACCGCCCTGCCACAGCGCTTCGGTGTAAGAGTCTGTGCGCAGTGTACATCTGAAGCGGCAACAGCAGCAGACCATGGCAAAGAAGCACAGACAGTGTCCTGACCCCATGCCCCAAACCAGAGGCACTGCAGAGGCATAAAAAATACGCCGACACAAAACCCTTGCAGAAAAACAGCAGGCAGCACAGCCCCTGTCCAAAGCAGAGGCAGCACAGTACAAGCAGAACCGGAAACCAAAAAACCGAGATTAAGGAGGAAAGCGTAAGCTCTCCGGTGGGAGACAGCAGCGCGTGCTGCCACACCCCAGCCTGCAAAAATCTGGACGCGCCGGCATTGCCGAGAGCCGCGCCAAGGGCAACACAAACCAAAACACGCAGATAAAGCAACCGTTCATCGTCGGAAAAAAACCGGGAAATCAACCGCATCCTTCGCCCTCCAAGCAGGACACCCCAACATCTTGTGGTGAATTATTCTTCAGGGCACAAGTTCTGAGACGGATTATTTCTACCGCTTTTCCAACTCGTCGGCACCCTGTAACTATAAACGATATTCCTTGATATTTCAAGTAGTTTTCGACATTTTTTAAAATTTTGTGAATTATGAACATATTTTATGTTAACTGTGTTATGTTAACTCGTGAACTGCAGGCAAGATTTGGTGGCCCGGCTGCAGCAGGTGCACAACATATTGGCTTTTCCACATGGAACAGACAAAAAAATCCTATGGGCAATCCTCACAAAGACCGTTGGTGATTTTAACGAAGCTGTTTTTCCCGTGCGCACAGGAATCCGGCTGCTGCCGCGGCGGCAAGGACTGCCCCCACGCTTGCACCAAGATGGACAGGACTCCGCCCTCCGGCCACAGCCAGGAAAACCAGCAGCAGAACACAGAGATACAGAGCTCCTGTGCCCACTGCCGCAGGCAGCTTTCGTTTCCGCGTACGTCCTGCAGCCAGGGCCGAGCCCAGGAGGCCTGAGAGTCCTGCATTTACAATGCCTGCAATTCCCATCCCGTCCAAGGGCAGAATTCCCTTGTCTGTCAGCACCGCTGTCAGCAGGGCCAAAAGCAGACTTATCCCCAGGCATATGCCTGTGCCGACAAGGACGCTGCCCCAAAAACCTACGGAACTGTATCCACCTCTTTTTTTCATTTCAACTCACTCCCTTCCCTTGATTGTATGAGCCGGTGCGCCTGTCCATGCATGGGCGCAAAAAAACAGCCGCCGGAGCTTCGGCGGCTGTCTTGCGGGATGTCATCTATTGCCGGCTGCGCAGCCAATTGCGCAGGGCCTGTGTCATTTGCTCCAAATGGAGGTCAAAGCAGTGGTTGTCTCCGGGGATTGGGACGAGCGTACAGTTTTGATAGCGCTTTGCGGCTTCTTCCGCATACCGGAAGGGTACTGTGGTATCCGCCTGGCCGTGGATGATCAGCACCGGGCCGGTATACCGGTCCATGGCGGGCTCCGGATAGATGGTTTGCGCCACCCGGATGTAATCGCCCTCCAGCTCCAGGCTGGGATTGATACGGACGCGCTCAGGAATATGGAACGGGTCAAAGCACATGCCCAGCAGCTCTCCCCTTCTGGTCCCGTCCGGGATCATCCAGGCAGGAGACAGCGGGATTAACCCGGAGATCAGATCTCCGGTCATTGCCGCAGCCAGCATGGCAACCAGCCCGCCCTGAGAGTGCCCGCAGAGATAGAGCTCAGAGACAAACTCCAGTGACCTGGCATAGTGAATCACGCACAGGGCGTTGCTCAGCCACTTGTAAAGCGTGTGCCCGGCAAAGGTGCCGTCGCTGTTGCCGTGGCCGTAAAAATCGAAACGGAGGGTGGCATAGCCCGCCTCCCGGCAGGCCCGGGCAGCAGCCAGGATATGGCGCTCCTCCATGTGCCCGGTAAAGCCGTGCATCACAATGACCAGCGGCATCTGCCGGGCAGTGGTCTCAGGCAACTCCAGGCAGGCGTTCAATCGGATTTGGTCATCCCACAGGGTCATAAAGAATCTCCCCTCTCCTGGTCCGGTTCCAACTGCGCGTCGTCGTATTCGCCGTATTCACAACCGATGTGCGTTGCCTCTATCTCATCCACCAGGACAAAGCCATCCTTGGTACGGTCATACAGCCGCACGGTTCCCCAGCCGTTTCCGCCGTTAAACAGGCGGTTGTGCTTTTTGGTTCCGTCCGGTGCCTCGTAGTTGACCAGCAGCATATCCGACCGGCGGCAGAACACCTCTGTCTCCATGGCGGCGTGGAGATTTTCCTGCCGGACGCGCCAAACTACCACGTCCTCCCGCTCCTCAAAGCTGAATTCCGTTTTCACGTTCAGCCACAGATGGGAGAAATTGAAGTCATACTCCTTGCCCTCATAGTAGAATACGCCGAGCAGACGGCGATCCAAGGGGACAAAGTATACCTTCGGCCGGCCGCCCCCGATGTCAAAGGCACTGTTTGTCAGCTGTTTGCCGGTGAGCCTGCTGCGCAGGCAGCAGGAGGAGAGCCAAACCCAGGGGCTGGTAAAATCCCTGCCCCAGTTTTTGTCCGCGTAGCCATAGCTCTGCTCCGGAATTGCCCGGTAGAGCCTGCCATTGAGGCGGACAGTGCCGGAGAAGGCACTTTTCATTCCCTCCGCGTGCCAGTACATGGCAAATGCCTCGGCATCCCGCAGAGGCTTGCTGGCCCCGTAGCCCACGTTGAAGGCAATCTGCTTATCAATGCGCAGATCCCACTCCATGTCTCCGCTGTCGCACATCCACTCCGGATGGGCCAGGGCCTGCTCCGGGGTGATATGGATGCTGCCCTTTAGGGCGGTTTCGGCAGCGAGACAATCCCCTGCAGCAATCCTGTATGGGGCGTCTGCGTGGAGGTCGACGTCCTTCCAGGCAAAAAAGCGGTGCAGCTGGCAGTGGTCAGGGCCCCAGGCACCAGCCTTTACCATAAGGTAAGAGGGGCGCTTTCCCTGGGCCCGGTTGGCGGGCAGCTGGCCAAGCACCGGTGTATCCTCGGCCAGGGCAGGGTTGATCAGAAAAAACTCGATAAAGAACGGCTGTTCTTTCCCTGTTTCGGCGTCTTGGGCAGTGAAGGAGTGCCACCACCAATCGTAGCCCTTGTGGCGCAGCGGACCGTGGAGCATACAGGCATTGCGGGTGATATCGTGATGATTGAACATGAATCGGACTCCCTTCCGGTCAGATTTTTCGCAGCAGCCTGTCCAGCTGGGCTTGTGTCGCACCCGGCAGCAGCTGCGTCAGGTGCTCCAGCAGCAGGTGGTAAGACTCCTCACAGCTGTGGCGGTAAACCGACCGGCAAAAGGCGTCGCCGAGAGTCTGTTCCGGGGTGGCATACACTGCTGCGCCCCAGCCAAAGGGCCTGCCGTATCGGTCAATGTCATAGGCAAAGTCGCTGATCAGCAGGTAACACTGTCCCTGCAGGCGATTCATCCGGGTGTCAAAGCCCTTGTTGCCGGCCTTGCCGTAATTACCCATCCGCTTCAAGGCGCCGGAGCGGATGGGCCCGTACCCGGCCACCAGGTCATATAAGTCCCGATCTCCAAAGGAGGCCAGTCCGTCGTCAAAGCGCGCGTCAAAGTCGTAGCCATCCCGGCGAAGGTTGGCCAGCTCGGCGTACAGATCCCTGCGCATAAACACGGCCTTCTTTTCCAGCAGCTTACCGTAGGCGCAGCCGGTATTCCGGATCACAGGGCCCTTCCACTCCCAGACCCCCTCCTGGTCTGTAAACCAGACCTCCGGCGATAC
This sequence comes from uncultured Clostridia bacterium, assembly GCA_946617435.1. Lineage (GTDB taxonomy): Bacteria > Bacillota > Clostridia > Oscillospirales > Oscillospiraceae > JAFRPC01. The sequence goes on from CAMOKD010000044.1 coordinate 6,866, forward strand.
GTGCTCCTCCACAGAGAAGCCGGGGATGGAATTGGCAAACAGCGGCACAATCCCGAAGGTCTCAACCGCGGACTCCAGGTCCTGCCTGGATTGGATATTGAAATCAAAAGAGTTCGCCATGATCTCAACCTCAATGCGGCTTGCGCCAGAGAAACCGGTTCATAACCTCTACAATCATATAGCCCAACACAATCCCGAAGCAGACCATAAACAGCTCCAGCCCCTTGCTGTAAATCAGATTCAGATCCTTGGTGACAATGCCGTACATGGTGTAGTACAGTGATGCGCCGGGAATCAAAGGAATGATGCACACGGTGGAAAAGATTGTGGCAGGGGTTTTATTGATCCGGGCCATGATCTGGGCATAGAGCCCACAGACAAAGGCCGCAGCAAGAGAAGCACCAAAGGAGCTGGGCAGGAAGTGATACACCACCAGATACACCGCCCAGCTCAGCAGTCCGCCCACGGCACAGTACAGCACCCGCAGCCCCTTGGACCGAAACCACAGGGAGAAGCCGACGCTGGCAATGGTAGCGGAGACCAGCTGAAGCATAACGCTGGCGTTCAGTGTAGTAATCTGGTTGCCATCCCAGCTGCGAAAGATCAGCAGCGGCAGGGCGATGCCCAGGGCAATGCCGATGGCGCCTGTGATGGAGGCCGTGATGTTAATTACACCCGAAAGCGTATCCAGATGAACCAAATCACGCAGGCCGTTGGTAGCCCCCAGGCCGCTGATCAGCAGCATAATGACGCCCACGGTGATATATCCCATATGGTGCCCAAGGCCAAAGCGAACGCAGAGGATAATCAAGGTCTCGTCCAGAAAAGAGATAAAGAAGTTCAGGATCAGGGGATTTCCCTCCTTGGCCGACAACCGCCGCACCAAAAAGGTGGTCAGAAGAGAAGCCAGAATGGCCGGGATGGAATCCAGCAGATCGCACCCGAAGAACAGGCCGAAGCCCCAGCCGCACAGCACGCCTGCCACATAGGTAAGCCACGGGCTTTGCGGCTTTGATTTCCGGATAGACTCCAGCCTGGCGGCAAAGGTCTCCTCATCCGGAATCTCCACACATGCCCAGCGGGACAGAGAGTTCAGCTGGTCCAGCACGTCAAAATTGAAGCTGGCGCCCTTGATATGCCGCATCTGGGTTTGGATTTTCCCCTCCGGCGAGGTAAAGGTGGATTGGATGTTAGAGGGTACCACCCACAGGTTACAGTTTACAAATCCATAGCTCCGCGCCAGGCGGTGCATGGTGTCCTCTACCCTGTGGATTTCACCGCCGCAGCGGATCATCTCCTGCCCCACATCCAAAATTAAAGAGTGCATTCTTTCGCTGTTCATTGGCTGCTCCCCGGGGCGTGCCCCGTTTCTTCTGAGTTTCGTCAGTAGTATAACACACTTCCATTACCGTGACAAGCCGGAATTCGGCAGCGCAGGAGTTTTTTTGACAAACGGAATTCCCTGTTGGCTTTTTGAGAATTTGTGGTATAATAGGGTCCGTGTGAGGATACAGCCCGGCCTGCGCCGGCGCTGGATCCGATTTCAACGGAGGTTATTTTCACCATGGCACCACGCAGAATCTTTGTGATCAACCCGGGCTCCACGTCCACAAAACTCTCCTACTTTGAAGATGAACGCTGCGTCTTCACCGAGGAGACCTTTCACGACTCTTCCCTGCTGCTGCAGTTTCCCACCATTAACGACCAGTTGGACTATCGGATGGAGGTAATTCGGCGCTTTTTGGAGGAAAAGCAGGTCAATCTGCAGGGGATCGACGCAATTGTCGGCCGGGGCGGCGGCTGCTATTCCGTACCGGGGGGCATCTACCGGGTGGATGAGCGGCTGCTGCAAGACACCAAAAACAGCGTCAGCGGTCTGTATCACGCTTCCATGCTGGGGGTGCAAATGGCAGATGCTCTCAGCCGGACCTGCGGGGGACTGGTGATGATGATGGATCCCCCTGTGGTGGACGAGCTGTGTGAGCTGGCAAGATTGACCGGTGTGAAGGGGGTATACCGCAAGGCGGTATGTCACGCCCTGAATCTGAAGGCCGCAGCCCGCCGGTTTGCCCGGGATCACAACGCCAGATATGAGGATCTGAATCTGATTGTCTGCCATATCGACGGCGGCATCTCCGTCACCGCCCACGAAAAGGGGCGGATGATTGACGGCAACGACGCCGGCGGCGGTGAGGGCCCCTTTACCCCCACCAGAATGGGCACCATGGCTGTGACGGACGTGATTCGCCAAAACTATACAAGGCAGGACTATAAGGCCCTGTGCAGCCAGGCAGGCGGTCTGACCAGTTACTTCGGCACCTCCAATTCCGATACCGTTCACGCCAGGGTACAGCAGGGCGACCGCGCAGCTACCCTGGTCTGGCAGGCAATGATTTATCAGATCTGCAAGGCCATCGGTTCTATGGCACCGGTTCTTCACGGTCGGGTGGACGGCATTGTGCTCACCGGAGGCCTGCTGCGCTTTGAGGATATTCTCACCGAAATCCGTTCCCGCTGCGGCTGGATCGCCCCGGTGGTCTCCTATCCAGGAGAATTTGAGCAGGAGGCTATGGCGCTGGGCGCCCTGCGAGTGCTGCGCGGCGAAGAGCCGCTGCTGGAGTACCCGGGCAAGCCGGTCTGGACCGGTTTTAACTGCTTTGACTGAAAAATGGCCGGCACGGGTTACCGTGCGGGCCATTTTTCAGAGATTCTGCTCCCGGACAAAGGCGTAAAACGCATCCTCCTCTGCCTGGTCCTCACTGCGGACCCGCCCCACCGGCATGGCATAGAAAATGCTCTCCTCTTCCCCGTCCAGGCCGAACAGGCTGTTTGCCGCCCCCGGGTCCACCGCGGCGATGGCGCAGCCGCCAAGACCAATAGAGGTCGCGGCAAGATACAGGTTTTCTGTGACATGCCCGCTGTCCATCAGCACAGGGCCGTGGGCCCAGATGCCGTATCGCCATTCTGCCCGGTAAAACACGCAGCTGTAAAAGAAAACCAGATTTGCCTTTGCGGCCCACGTCTGTCCGCACACAGCTTCACTGATTGCCTCATCCCGGATGTGCGCGTTCTCCAGCCGCTCCAGCTGGTGTGTCAGGGGCAGATAGTGATACAGGCCATCAAGCAGTCCGGTGACGTGACGGACCGTCAGATAGCTCTCAAAGGGATGTCTTGCGCCGCCGCTGGGCACCGTTCGCAGGGTTGCGTAGGCCTTGCCACGGATGGCCTTCACCCCCTGGCTGCACCAGAGCAGATAGGACAGCTCCGTCAGAGAAACCGGCGCGCCTGTATACACCCTGCTGCTTTTCCGGCTGTTGATGATTTTTAAAAAGTCGGATTCTATATTTATGCTGTCAAAGTCGACAGGCAGGTCAATCCGCTCTCCGCCCATTGGCGCCTTGGCCAGGGGCGGCTGGGGCTTTTTCAGTTCCTGGTCGGTGTGGTAATCCTCCGTGTCCATGTCGTCTCCAAAGCCCGTGATAAAATTTCGCCCGGCTAGGATACGCTGTTTGATTTCCGCTTCGTTCATGCGATATATCCCTCCCTTATCTCCACGATCTGCGACCAGTGTATGCGTTTTGCGCCCCTATGTCAAGAAAAAATCCGGAAAAGGGATTGAATTTCCGGGAATAATTGTGCATAATAGTATGGCAATCAAGTCATCCGAGGGAGGAAGCTATGGATATCTATGAGGAAGTAGTTCTGGAGGAATGCCCAAACTGCAGAGGCGTGGGCCTTCTGGAGGAAGAGGGCGACTACTGCTGGTATGTGATGTGCATGGATTGCGGCGCGCAAACTGCGCCGATCGAGTACAAGTCTGCTGCTGAGCGCAGAGAAGCCGCACTGAAAGCAGCAAATCTCTGGAACAGAGGAAAAGTCATCCGCAGTGAAAACGGCGAGTAAGGCCGGGAAAGGCGCGTTGCAAAATGGTTCATTTTGCAGCGCGCCTTTTCTGTCAGGCATTCAGCTTCTTCTGCAGCTCGGTCAAGGCGCCGCCCACCGCCTCTTCAAAGGTGGGATGGGGACGTACCGCCATGCAGAGCTGGGAAACCGTCATCCCGTTGGCAATGGCCACGGTAAACTGGCTCAGCATATCGGTGGACCGCTCGCACATCAGGTGTGCGCCAAGCAGCACGCCGGTCTCCGCGTGGGCAATCAGCTTGATAAACCCCCGGTCGCCCTCAGCAATCACGGTTCTGCCGTTGGCACTCATGAGGCTCTTTGCAGTCTTTACCGGGATCCCGCGCTCCTTTGCCTCTGCCTCGGTCAGACCCACAGAGGCAATTTCAGGTCTGCAATAAATGCAGCCTGGGATCAGATTCAGGCACTGCCCGGGTGTTTTCCCCAAGAGCATATCCACACAGGCAATGCCCTGGGCCGTTGCCACATGGGCAAGCTGCACCGGAGACGACACGTCGCCGATGGCGTACACCCCGGGGATGGAGGTCCGGAAGGACGCATCCACCTTCAGGCGGCGTCGGTCATACGCCGGTGCCAGGTCATCGGCGAACAAATCCTTGCTGTACGGCGCGCGCCCAATGGCGCACAAAACCGTCTCTGCCTCCACCGCACCGGGCTTTTCCTTTTGCACATAGCGCACAGAGAGGCCGTTCTCGCTCTTCTCCACACCCTGCACCATGGCGCCGGTTTGGATCACAACCCCGCGCTTTTTCAGCAGCATGGCAAGATTCTGCCCCAGCTCCTTATCCATATTGGGCAGCAACCGGTCCAAGCCCTCCAGTATGGTGACAGGACAGCCCAGATCAGCATAGAAGGTGGCAAGCTCCACGCCGATCACACCCCCGCCGATAATAATCAGGCTTTGATATAGTCTTTCCGCGCCGTCCAGCAGCTCGTCAGAGGTCAGTGCAAGCTCCAGCCCGGGAATGGGCGGACGAGCAGGCACAGAGCCGGTGGCTGCCAGAATATGGGTGCAGGTGTATTCCTCCTGCTCCCCGTCGTTGGTCACACGGACCCGTCCGGTACCCAGTACGGTACCGGTTCCACGCAAAAGCGTGACCTTGGCAGACTTTAAAAGTCCTTCCACACCGCCTCGCAGTTTTTCTACCACCGCCTGCTTCCTGGCAAAAATCTCCGGCAGACTATAGGCTGTTTCCGTGTTATGGATACCGTAAAGGCCACCCTGCACCGACTCACGGTACACTTCGGCGGCATGCAGCAGCGTTTTCGTGGGAATGCAGCCCCGGTTCAGGCAGGTGCCGCCCACATCTCTGCGCTCCACCAGGGCGGTTTTCAAACCATTCCTGGCAGCATGCAGGGCGGCTTCATATCCGCCGGGGCCGGCGCCGATCACAATCAAATCGAAATTGGTCATTGGAAGGTCTCCTTAATCATTCGTTTCTAACGTCAGGTCTGACATCTGCCCCAGCGGACTACAGCGCTCCTTGCAGCAGCTGCAGCACATCCAGCTTTTGGCGTTGGGACAGGTTTGTCTGCGCAATAGCGCTGGTCAGCGCGTCAGGGCGAAGGGCAACGCCCAAAAGCGCAGGCACAAGCTTGCCGCTCAGCGTCTCATCCATGGCATCGGTATAGACCTGGACCGTGCGGATCAGCCCTTGATCCACGTTCATCCGCAGTTCAATCCCACCCCAGGAATAGCGCTCCTCCAGGCATACGGAGAAAGGCAGCCTTTGTCCGTATAACCAGACATCTGACCGGTATTTGTCTCTCAGAACGTCAAGTGGAAAGCTCTCCGGGGCCAGCGTCTCCACCTCCGGCAGGTCGGACCGGTTTGCAGAATAAACCTTCCGCAAAGAGGCTTCCATTGCCTCCGCCAGGGCCGAGACGGTAAGGTCTGGCACAAATTCCCGCAAATTTGCCACCCGGGCACGCACAGATTCTACACCCTTTGCCTGAAGCTTTGCCTTTGACGGACTGAGATAGCGCTGTACAAGCTCCAAGTCCACGTTTACCATCAGCGTGCCGTGGTGGTAGGCCTTGCCGTCATGCTTATAAAACGCGTTGCCGGAGAATTTTCTGCCCCCGGCAAGCAGATCATTGCGGCCGGAGCGCTCCACGGGAACTCCCACAGCCGCACAGGCTTGTTCCAAAACCCCCATCTGTCTGCCAAGATCATAGTCTGCAGAAGACATCAAAAATGTAAAATTCAAGTTGCCCAGATCATGAAATACAGCGCCGCCGCCGGATAGACGGCGAGCCAAATGACCGCCCTCCTCCTCGAGGAGGGCGGTTCTGCATTCCTTCCAAGGATTTTGATTTTTCCCGATGACTACAGTGCGTTCATTTTGCCAAAGATAGAGTATTAGTTCTCCCTCGCCCACCCGGCCCAGGAGGGCTTCCTCCAGGGCCAGGTTTTTGTAGGGATCCACGCTCCGGCTTTTGCAAACCAGCAGTCGGCGGATCATGCCGGATTCCAGCGCAGAACCGGGCTGCGGGCAGCCTTCACCTCATCGGGTCGGCCGATTTGGGCATGGTGGGGCGCCTGGTGCATATACGCAGGATCGGTATGTGCCTGCTCAAAGAGCGCACGGAAAATCTCTGCGGCCTCGTCCAGGGTCTCACGGCTTTCCGTCTCAGTGGGCTCCAACATCAGAGCCTCGTGGACAATCAGCGGGAAGTACATTGTAGGCGGGTGCATGCCGTGATCAATCAGAGACTTTGCCACATCCAACGCGGAAACTCCCGTCTCTTTTTTGAACTCTGACAGGTCCAGCACAAACTCATGCATACAAATTCTGTCAAAGGCAGGCGTAAAGGTGCCTTTGATCTTTTGCATCAGGTAATTGGCATTCAGCACGGCGTTTACCGCGGCCTCACGGATCCCCTCGCGGCCGAGCGTCATGAGATAGGTCAGCGCTTTCACCACAACCAGGAAGTTGCCCATGAAGCTGCGCACCTGAATGCTCCCCTCGCCCTCCAAAATGGCGGATTTGGGCAGATACTGCTTTAAGAAGTCCTTGCAGCCCACTGCGCCGGCACCGGGTCCGCCGCCGCCGTGGGGTGTGGCAAAGGTCTTGTGCAGATTCATGTGGATACAGTCAAAGCCCATATCACCGGGTCTGACAACCCCCATCACAGCGTTCAGATTGGCACCGTCGTAGTAGCACAGGCCGCCGCACTCATGTACCAAGCGGGTGATTTCCAGGATGTTCTTGTCAAAGATGCCAACAGTATTCGGGTTTGTCAGCATCAAGCCGGCGATATCCGGGCCAAGCACTGCCTTCAGCGCGTCCAGATCCACACAGCCGTCTGGTGTAGAGGACACATTCACCACCTCAAAGCCGCACATGGCGGCAGTGGCGGGATTGGTGCCATGGGCGGAGTCCGGCACAATGATCTTGGTGCGGGCACGGTCGCCTCTGGCGTCGTGGTATTGCTTGATGAGCATTACGCCGGTAAACTCTCCGTGGGCCCCGGCAGCCGGCTGGAAGGTCATGCCGTCCATGCCGGAAATCTGGCACAGGTACTCCCCTGCCAGGCGCAGCACCTCGGTGCAGCCCTGTACAGCGTCCGCCGGCGCAAGGGGATGAATGGACGTGAAGCCAGGCAGCGCCGCAATTTCCTCGTCGATCCGGGGGTTATATTTCATTGTGCAGGAGCCAAGGGGATAAAACCCGCAGTTCACACCGTGTACTCTCTGGCACAGCTGGGTATAGTGGCGGGAAATGTCGGTTTCGCACAGCTCCGGCAGCGGCAGGGCCTCCTGCCTGCAAAGGGAGGCATCCAGTTCCACCTCCGGCACATCGCAAGCCGGAAGCAGACTGCTGTGCCGGCCGGGAACGCTTTTTTCAAAAATCAGCTTCATGCCAGCACCTCCTTTACAAGGCTGACTGCCCGATCCAGCTGGGCCCGGGAAATCTTTTCGGTGGCGCACCAGAGAATTCCATCCTCTACGGGCAGACCGCCAAGGATACCCTCCCGGTCCAGCGCGGCAAGGACTTCCTCTTGCTTCGGCATCACCGTTACAAACTCATGGAAAAATTCGCCGTTGTACTTCAGGCTGACACCGGGAATTTCACAAAGGGCGTTTGCCAGGTAGTGTGCCTTGGCCATAGACTGCTTTGCCGCCTGTTTCAGCCCCTCGGGACCCATGGTGGCCAGGTACAGGCCTGCGGTCAGGGCGCACAGCGCCTCATTGGAGCAGATGTTGGAGCTGGCCTTCTCCCGGCGAATATGCTGCTCTCTGGCCTGCAGAGAGAGCACGTATGCCAGGTTGCCTTCGGAATCGGTGGTTTGGCCCACAATACGGCCCGGGAGCTTACGCATCATCTTTGCAGTGGCGGCCATAATGCCAAGATACGGTCCACCCCAGCTCAGGGGCATTCCCAGGCACTGGCCCTCGCCCACAGCGATATCGGCCCCACACTCCTTGGGAGTAGCAAGCAGTGCCAGGCTGATAGGATTGCAGGACATAATATACTGTGCCTTTGCCTGATGGACCATTGCGCCCAGGGCCTTGGCGTCCTCCAGTTGACCGTAGAAATTGGGCTGCTGAAGGATAAAGCTTGCTACATCTGCAGTCAGCATCTGCGCCAGAGCGTCGGGATCGGTGCGTCCGTCCTTGCAGGGGACGACGCGCAGCTCAGTGCCGGCGCCGTAGCAATAAGTCCGGATGGTATTGATGGTATCAGGATGCACAGCGGCAGACACCAGCGTGACGGTCCGCTTGCGGTCACGGCACATAGTAGCAGCCTCGGCGGCGGCAGTGGCCCCGTCATACACCGATGCGTTGGAGACGTCCATCCCCGTGAGCTGGCAGATCATAGTCTGATACTCAAAAATGGACTGCAGAATACCCTGGCTCATTTCCGCCTGATACGGCGTATAAGCAGTGAGGAATTCCTCCTTGGCAGGAATGTATTTTACGATGCTGGGGATATAATGGTCGTATGCCCCGGCTCCCCGGAGAATCACATCGTATTGCTTATTTTTCGCTGCCAAAGCCTCCATCCGGCTGCGGACCTCCAGCTCGCTCATTCCCCGGGGAATATCCAGCGGGCGGTCCAGCAGCATTGCCTGGGGCACATCGGCATAGAGCTCTGTTTCAGCGCTCATGCCGATGGCCTGCAGCATCTCCCGCCGCTCAGAAGCGGTGGCAGGAACATAGCTACCCATTTAGCCCTCCTCAGCGCAGAAGACCTCGTAGGCATCCGCATCCAGCAGCTTCTCCCACTCGGTAATTTTCTCCACACGGATAATCCAAGCGCCGTAGGGATCGGAGTTCAGCAGCTCGGGGGAATCAAGAAGCTCCTCATTGATCTCGCAGACAATGCCGGAGATAGGGCAAATCAGATCGGATACCGCTTTGACAGATTCCACGTCGCCAAAGGTCTCGCCGGCGGTCACCTCATCGCCGACCTCAGGCAGGTTGACGAATACCACATCACCCAGCGCGTCCTGGGCAAAATCAGTGATGCCCACTTCGGCAATGCCGTTTTCTTCCTTGACCCACTCATGGGACTTGCTGTACTGTAATTCCTTTGGATTCTTCATTTTTTGTTACCTCCATGTTTAGATAAATTGAAAAATGGACGGATGCTTACATCAAATACCGAGAACACCCAGGAAGTTACCCAGGGCCTCGTTCATTTCCTCATCGTTGAAGCAATACTTCATCTCCAAATGCTCGCTGCGCAGCTTGGCGATCTCCTGGCTGACATCCCGGTTGCGCAGGATGCAGTCTGCCATCAGGGCAGCCAGCTTCGCAAAGTCCTCTTTGGTAAAGCCGAACCGGGTCATCTCGCTCACGCCCATACGAAGCGCACCGGAGGCGGTAAAGCTCTCCTCTTCCGGGGTGGCCTGGTAGTTCACAATGATGTTGTTGGCCTCCAGCCGCTCGGCAATGTCGTAGCCCATAGCATAGCCCACATTCACAATCACCTGGTGGGTCTCAGTATAATCAATGGCAGGATCACCGGCCACGTCCAGCCCCTCTGCCTTCAGGCACTTGGCAAAATGCTTGGCATTGGCAATAATGTTACGCTGATACTCATCCTTGAAGGTGTTCATCTCATAGGCCGCCATCAGCAGACCCAACTGCGTGCCCAGGTGATGGTTGGACACACTGCCCGGGAATGCTCTGGATTCAATGGTCTTCCACAGGCCCCATTTCAGATCTTCGGGCTTGTAGTTGACGCCCACAATGCCGCGCTGCGGGCCAAAGAAGGTCTTGTGGGTGGAACCGGTGACGATCTCGGCGCCCTCCTCAAAGGGCTTCTGGAAGTGATCGCCGATCAGGCCCAGCACATGGGCCATATCATACATGATCGTAGTTTTCAGCCCCATCTGATCCACAAACTGGCGGATCTCCTTCACAGGTTCCTTGTGCAGGACCATAGACTTGCCGAAGATGATAAACTCAGGCCGGTACTGCTCGATGATCTTCTTGGTCTGCTCCACATCGATCTTGTAGTGGTTTTCCGGCAGAACCGGGAACGGCACCACGGCGTTGCGTTCGGTAACAGGGTCCACCGCCACATAGTCATGCAATGCGCCCATAGGCTGTGCGGACAGATGCCCACCCTTCATGATGTGATTGTGAAGGATATAGCCCAGGCGCTGGGGGGTGACCTTGCGGTTGTTCCGGTTTTTGAAGTCCATCAGGGAGGAGAACACAGCCATATTGGACATCTGGCCAGAGATTACTCTGGTTTCCACCTCAGTGGCACCCAGATACTGCCGCATCTGCTCTACCAGCAGCGCCTCCACGTGCTCAATGAACTTGGTGCCCTGATAGTAGAAAATCTCACTATCATAGAAGGAGGAGATCTTCTTGTGCTCCGCGTAGCGGAATGCCGGATCGGAGGCGCACAGCAGCTGCACCGCGCGGCTGGCGGAGTTCTCAGAGGGAATCAGATTGACGCAGCGTTTCTGCCGCCAGATATGGTTCTCCGTGGCTTTCCGGATGAGCTCAAAAGCCTCGGAGCGATAGTTGGCACCCTTTGCCGCATCACCCTGCACAGGGGGCGTATAGAGAATCGGGCGGGCATAGGGCGGCGCCATCACACTCATGTGGAAGCGCGGAATCACGGCCTTGATGCGCTTGCCCCGGATATCCACCTCTACGGTGTCGTCGGTCTGGATGTTGGAATCCAGCATGGCAAGGCCCAGTGCGCGTTTTGCGGTTTCGTCGGTGTAATTGGTCGCCATGCCTTCGCCCTCAGCCACATAGTACGGTACCATGGTACCGGAGGTGACATAGCCCACCAGCTTATCGCCCTGATAGACCGGCATATCCTTGCGCATGACGCCACGCTGGACCAGGGTGATGGGCATCATCCTGCGGGGCAGGATCTCAGTGCCCTCAAAAATTCTATTCTGGATCTTCTGGAAGGCCTCATACTGCCGGGCCAGGGGCTCCCTGCCGATGAAGTTCCCCTTCTGCGCAGAGAAGGAGACCGCAAACTTTGCCAGCGGCACAGAGAAAATGGGGATCTCCTTCCCTTCCGGATCTGTTCCCATTTCATGGCCGTAGAGAGGAAGCATTGCCTCAAGGCGGAGTGTATCACGAGCGCCCAGGCCTGCGGGCTTTGCGCCAAGCTCTACCAGACGGTCCCACAGCCAGGCAGCGTCTTCGGATTTCAAAAACACCTCGTAGCCCAGGGGTTCACCTGTATAGCCGGTTTTTGCCACCCGAACCTGCCGGCCTTCCATCTGCACGGTGCCCAGGGCATTTTTCACCAGCTCGGTCAGCTGGGCGCCACCGGAGAGCTTGGTCAGCAGTTCTCTGCTCTTCGGGCCCTGTACGGCAATGGACGCATACTCCCCGGAGATATTGGTAAGCGTGCAGTCATAAGCTTTAATCTGTTCACACAGATGCGCCAGGTCCTTCTCGGTATTGGCAGCGTTGACCACCAGCAGGAACCGGTCTTCCTCAAACCGATAAAGATACGCGTCGTCAATGGCGCCGCCGTTTTCATTGGGGATGATGCAGTACTGCGCTTCGTTCACATCCAGCGCCATCACGTTGCTGGTCAGCACATGCTGCAAAAATTCGACTCTCTGGGGCCCTTCAATCAGCAGCCGCCCCATGTGGGACACGTCAAACAAACTGCAGAAGTGCCGGGTGTAAAGGTGCTCTGCCACAATTCCGGTGGGGTACTGGATCGGCATCTCCCAACCGCCGAAGTCCACCATACTGGCGCCGGCCGCCACATGGGTATCATACAGCTGCGTACGCTTGAGTTCGCTCATTGCTTTTCCTCCTGAATTGAAAGATTTGTAAAAACAGAAAAAGGGGCACAAATCACCCTGGCCGGGAGATTTGTGCCACCGTCGTATAGCCTGAGAGATTCCCTGCCGCAGCAGGTTGCACCTTCGGCGTGCAAACGCACTTCTCGGTGTTTCGTCCAGATCCGATCCCTTTGCCTGAGAGCTATTGCAATCCCCTTCGGCGCTGTACAGCACAGTCTCTCTCGGACCCTTCATCCGACAATATTCGGCGCAGCGATATTGCGTCCCTTTTCCTACAAATTACCATATTGTGTTTCGGTTTGTCAAGGATTTTTTATGCAATCTGATGGAAATTGAATTTGCTTCGATGTAATTTCTTATCTGAGAATGATATCCTCCAGTTTCCTCTTCGGCACATAGTGTACATCCTGTTCATCCCGGTAATATTTCAGGCTGTCGCCTTCCTCTGCTTCAGTGATTACAATCGTCTCGTCCGGTTTTCCGAAAGCCACAATCAGCATCGGCACAATATGCTCCGGCAGCTCCATGGCTTTTGAAACCAAATCCGGGCTGAAATTGCCGATCATGATTCCACCAAGTCCCATATCTGCAGCGGCAAGCAGCATGGTTTGTGCAACCGCACCCACGTCACGCAGATAGCGCTTTAAATCTTCTGCCCATCTTGTGTTCTGGCAGATCACAATAAAGGCAGTTGGCTCTTTTCCGGGGTGCGGCAAACGCATCTGAGGCAGTGCCCTGGCCCATCCGGTCAAGGGTTGAAGCTTTTGCAGCTGTGCCGGCTCATACACCAAAAGATATTGAAACGGCTGACGGTTGATACTGGATGGGGCAAATCTGGCACAGTTTACCAGCTCTGTCAGTTCTTCTGCGGTGATGGCTCTGGAATGATCATACCCGCGAAAGCTGCGGCTTTTCTTTACCAGGTCAAGAAACATGGATGTCCCCCCTCTTCTTGTGCACTTCGGATCCCCCGAAAATGGAACTATTTTTCGGGGGATCCATTCCGTGTAGTGTTCTTTACTGCTCTTCAATGGCTCTGCCTTCGGCCACAAAGAAGGCTCTGGCAGAGGTG
>CAMOKD010000045.1:0-19999 GCA_946617435.1 uncultured Clostridia bacterium
GCGGCGACCACGGCTATGCCTTTGCCACCAACTTCAACCCCGAGGTCAACCTGCGGGAGGTCTCGGCCCCCGGCTCCTACTGGGAGGACGGCCACTGGGTGGAAATCCCCGCCATGAGCATCAAGCGGGAGTACAACTTTGACCAGGTGGGCGACAAGGATATGTATCTGCTCCACCACGAGGAGATCGAGTCCCTGGCCCAGAACATCCCCGAGGTAAAGCGCATCCGCTTCTTTATGACCTTCGGCCAGAGCTATCTGACCCACATGAAGTGTCTGGAGAACGTGGGGATGCTCTCCACCACCCCCATCGAGTTTGAGGGCCATGAGATTGTGCCCATCAAGTTCCTGAAGGCCCTGCTCCCCGATCCCGCCTCCCTGGGCCCCCGGACCCACGGCAAGACCAACATCGGCTGCATCTTTACCGGCGAAAAGGACGGCAAGGCAAAGCGCTGGTATATCTACAACGTCTGTGACCACCAGGAGTGCTACAAGGAGGTCGCCTCCCAGGCCATCTCCTACACCACAGGCGTGCCCGCCATGTGCGGCGCGCTGATGATGCTGACCGGCAAGTGGACTACTCCCGGCGTACACACCGTGGAGGAGTTTGACCCCGATCCCTTCCTGGATGCCCTGGATCGGTACGGCCTGCCCCGCAGCGTCTGCCAGGACCCGGTGCTGGTGCCCTGATGGACCGCCGGGCACCCTTTGCCCCTTTACACAACCAGCGCCCCGAGGACCTCTTCGGGGCGCTGAATACTCCCTGCTACATTCTGGATGAGGGGCAGCTGCGAAAAAACGGGGAGCTTTTGGCCGCGGTGGCCCAGCGGACCGGCTGCCGGTTCCTGCTGGCCCAAAAGGCCTTTTCCAACTACGATTGCTACCCGGTGCTGGCGCCGTACCTGGCAGGCACCGAGGCCAGCGGCCTGTTTGAGGCCAGGCTGGGCTTTGAAAGCCTGCCGGGCAAGGAGGTCCACGTCTTTTGCGGGGCCTACCGGGAGCAGGACTTTGCCGAGCTGCTGCAGTACGCCGGCCACATTGTCTTCAACTCCCCCGCCCAGCTGGCAAAATTCGGCCCCACGGCAAAGGCCGCGGGGAAGAGCCTGGGTCTGCGCATCAACCCGGAGTGCTCCACCCAGGAGGGCCACGCCATCTACGACCCCTGCGCACCGGGCTCCCGGCTGGGCACCACCCGGGCCCAGTGGGATACGCACATGACCCCGGCGCTGATCGACCTGCTGGACGGGCTGCACTTTCACACCCTGTGTGAACAGGACGCGGACGCCCTGGAGGTAACCCTGGAGGCGGTGGAGGAGAAGTTTGGGGACGTGCTGCCCCGGATGAAATGGCTGAACATGGGCGGCGGCCACCACGTCACCCGGCCGGGATACGACATTTCCCGGTTGGAGGCCTGCATCCGCCGGGCCCAAACCCGGTGGGGCGTCACCGTGTACCTGGAGCCCGGAGAGGCCTGGGCCCTGAACGCGGGCTTTTTGGCCAGCCGGGTGCTGGATCTGACGGAAAACAGCGGTGTGAAAAATGCCATTCTGGACTGCTCCGCTGCCTGCCACATGCCGGACGTGATTGAGATGCCCTATCAGCCCCCGGTCTATGGGGCCGAGACTGTGGAGACGCCCTCCCCTGCCCCCCAGGCCCCGGAGTGCGTCTACCGCCTGGGCGGGCCCTCCTGCCTGTCCGGGGACGTGATTGGGGATTACGCCTTTGACCACGCCCTGCAGGTGGGAGAGCTGGTGCTGTTTGGAGATCTGGCCATCTACTCCACCTGCAAAAACAACACCTTTAACGGCATGCCCCTGCCGGAGATCTGGCGCCGGCGGGAGGACGGCAGCTTGGAGCTGCTGGCTGCCTTCGGCTACCGGGACTTCCGGTACCGGCTGGGAAGGGACTGCCTGTGAGCGGGCCCTACGACGACATCCTCCACGCCCGGCGGCCGGTGTCCACCGACAAACCCCCTTTGAGCATGGAGGCCAGGGCTGCTCAGTTTGCCCCCTTTGCCGCCCTGACCGGCTTTGAGCTGGTGATTGCCGAGGCCGGCCGGCACACCGACCGGCCTCCGGTGCTTGATGAGCAGCACCTGGAGGAGCTGAACCGCAGGCTGCAGGCCCTGGTGCCCCATTTGGAGGAGGAGCCGGAGGTGGAGCTGGTGTACTTCCGGCCGGATGAGCTGAAATCCGGAGGACAGCTTGTCACGCTCCACGCAGTGATCCGTCAGGTGGACGAGGTATGCGGACTGATTGAGCTGTGTGACCGCAGCGTGGTAGAGCTGGACCGGCTGACAGACCTGCATTGCCCTGCCCTAGGGATCTAGGGCCTGCCACTGGTCCAGCAGCACGATGGCGGGCTCCCCCGCCAGCTGCTGCCGGGCCGCAAGGGTCCTGCGGGTGTCCGCCAAAGCTACCCCCGGGCTCTCCGGCCCCGGCACAACTGCCCAAAGGCAGGCCAGGGCCGGGCTGTACCGCAGCCCGGCGGGCGCCCGGCCGTACCGGGGCACCGGCGCGCCGCCCGGGGCCAGCTGCCAGGCCATGGGGGCCAGGTCCAGCACCAGGGGTCCGTATTGCTGCCGCTGCCTTGCAAGCCAGGGGACAAAGGGCTCCCCACCCCGGTAGGGGCCTATCAGCACCCGGGCATGGGGCAGATGGGCATAGGTCGGGGGCACCACCAGCCGCCCCGGCGGCAGGGCCCGGGCCAGGCGCTCCAGCGCAGGGCACACAGTCCGCTCAAAATCCAACACAATGGGGCCCCGGGTGCCGGCCAAGGCCTCTGCAGCGGCAGTCTCCGCCCCCGGCGCAGGGAGATTGCGGTCGTCCACCACAGGTCCCTGCGCCCCGGTACGGCGGAGCGCCCCGGTCTCATCAAAGCCCCAGCCCAGGCTCAGCCCCGGGCCCGGGCTGTTTTTTTCGGAAAAGGCTGCAAAATAGATGGTTTTTTCCATGGACAACACCCCGGTCGCGTGCTATAATATCATGTGTAATTTTATGAATTGAGGTTGTCTGTTATGTCCCTGTCCTTTCTGCCCAAGGCAATTTTCCGGGAGCTGACCCAAATCACCCCGGAGTTTCTGCACCAAAAAGACGTGGATCTGCTGATGCTGGACTTTGACAACACCATGCTGCCCTATACCTCCGCAGAGCCCACCGGCGCGCTGCTGCGCTGGATTGACCGGATGAAGCAGGGCGGCATCACCCTGTGCGTGGTGTCCAACAGCAGAAAAAATAAGGCCAAGGGCTTTTGCAGGGCGCACAACATCGGCTGCGTGACCCACAGCCGCAAGCCCTTTGCCAAGGGCATCCGCCAGTGTCTGGCCCGGTATGACCGGACCCCCGGCCGGACCGCCCTGGTGGGCGACCAGATTTTTACCGACGTGCTGGGCGCTAACTGCGCCGGGGCCATGTCCATTCTGGTCAAGCCCATTCACCTGCACAACATTTGGCTGAAGCTCCGCCACCTGGTGGAGCAGCCCTTTATTTATCTCGCAAGAAAAAGGAGAATCAAGCAATGACGAATTTGGAAAAGTATCTCTCTTTGCTGGACACCCACGACTATGACGGCCTGCTGCTCACCAGCCCCATCAGCCGGAAATACTGCGCCGAGTTCAACGTGGACGAGGGCGTGGCCCTGGTGACCAAGGCCGGCTGCCGGTACTTCACCGACTCCCGCTACATCGAAACCGCCCAAAAGAATCTCAAGGGCTTTGACGTGCGGATGGTCACCAAGGAAAACGGCTATATCCGCCAGCTGAATCTGGCCATCCAGGAGCTGGACGTCTTTACCCTGGGCTTTGAGGAGGCCTATCTCAGCGTGGAGGAGTTCCGCTCCTACGAGGCCAAGCTCAACGCCCGGCTGGTGCCCTGCCAGGCGGATCTCAACGCCTTCCGGGTGGTGAAGGAGGAATATGAGCTGGACCGGATGCGCCAGGCCCAGGCCATCACCGACAGAGCCTTTACCCAGGTGCTGGAGCGGATCCACGAGGGGATGACCGAGAAGGAGCTGGCCGCCGAGCTGATTTACTGCCTGTACAAAAACGGCGCAGACGACCTGAGCTTTAAGCCCATTGTGGTGGCCGGGCCCAATTCCTCCATGCCCCACGGCGTGCCAGGTGAGCGGAAGCTGCAAAAGGGCGACTTTATCACCATGGACTTTGGCGTGATTTACCGGGATTACTGCTCCGATATGACCCGGACCGTGGCCCTGGGCTACGCCACCGAGGAGATGCGTAAGGTCTATGACACCGTGCTGCAGGCGCAGCTGGCCGGCATTGCCGCCACCCATGCCGGCGTAACCGGCCAGGCCATTGACGGCACCGCCCGCAAAATCATTGCCGAGGCCGGCTACGGCGACTGCTTTGGCCACGGCTACGGCCACTGCCTGGGCCTGGAGATTCACGAGGCCCCCTACTGCAACCCCTCCAACGACAAGCCTATGCCCGCAGGCTCCGTCTCCTCTGCCGAGCCCGGCATCTATCTGCCCGGCAAATTCGGCGTCCGGATTGAGGACTGCGTCATCATCCGCGAGGATGGGGTGGAAATCCTGCCCAAGAGCCCCAAGGAACTGATCATTGTAGAGGCGTAACCGCCCCACAAAGCACACAGCGCCCCGCCGATTTTCTTCGGCGGGGCGCTGTGTGTCTGTTGTTCTATACGGTCTCCCGGGAGCGGCGAATCATCTGCTCCATGGCGCCCTTTTTCAGCTCGCAAAGACGATGAACCGGAGCGGAGATGTCCTCCCGCATGCCGGTGCCGATCCACTCAGTGGCAATGCCGAAGCACAGGCACTTATAGTAGCGCTGAATCAGCGTCCGGTCCTCCGGGGCAATCTGCCCAGGCCCCAGCACCGTGCCCACATAGGCAGACACCACGCTCTCGCAAACCTGCCAGAGATACTGCTCATACATGGCCCGGTTGACCGAGTTATAGATGTGCAGAATGGCCCGGCGGTTCTCCTTGGCAAAATCAAGACAGGCATTGATGCAAATCTCCACTGAATCGATGGAGGGATACTGGGAGATGATCCGGTCGGCCTCCTCTACCACAATCTCTTCGATCAGGGCGGGAATGTCCTGGAAGTGATAGTAAAAGGAGTTGCGATTGATGCCGCAACGCTCCACAATATCTTTTACGGTGATCTGGGCCAGGGGCCGCTGCTCCAGCAGCTCCCAAAAGCTCTGCTTAATGGCCTGCTTGGTCAGACTGGACAAGGGCTGTGCCTCCTTCCTTGTGTATTGCATTAGTTATCATAATATGTATGATTATAACACTGTTTTGGAGTTTTTGCAAGCATGATTTGCCGTCGGAGTCGCCCGACAAGGTTGATTTTTCCCGCTCCATCCTCTATAATAGGGACAACATCAACAAAGGAGTGCTGCACCATGCTTGAATTCCGTTACGACACTCAGCTGCTCATTGAAGGGCACGGTCTGGATGAGGACCGGATTTACGATTACATTGCAACCCATCTGACAGGGGATTCCCTGCTGGCCGTGGGGGATGAGGATCTGATCAAGGTCCACTTCCACACCAACGAGCCCTGGAAGCTGCTGGAATACTGCGCCGGCCTGGGGGAAATCTTTGACATTGTGGTAGAGGATATGGACCGCCAGTCCAGAGGGCTGAAGGGGTAAGCCATGGCAAAGACACTGGTATTGGCAGAAAAGCCCTCTGTGGGCAAGGAGCTGGCCCGGGTACTGAACTGCCGCCGGGGCGGCGAGGGCTATCTGGAGGGTGACAGCTATGTGGTCACCTGGGCCCTGGGCCATCTGGTCACCCTGGCGGACCCGGACGTATACGACAAAAAGCTGGAAAAATGGAACATGGAAGACCTGCCCATGCTGCCCCAGACCATGAAACTGGTGGTCATCAAGGAGACCGGCCGCCAATTCCGGGTGGTGCAGGGGCTGATGAACCGGGGCGACATCAAGGAGCTGGTGATTGCCACCGACGCCGGCCGCGAGGGCGAGCTGGTGGCCCGGTGGATCATGGTGAAGGCCGGCTGGAAGGGGCCCGCCAAGCGGCTTTGGATCTCCTCCCAGACGGACAAGGCCATCCGGGAGGGCTTTGCCAATCTGCGCCCCGCCCGGGACTACGACAATCTCTTCCGCTCCGCCCAGGCCCGGTCTGAGGCGGACTGGCTGGTGGGGCTGAACGTCACCCGGGCCCTGACCTGCAAGCACAACGCCCAGCTCTCCGCCGGCCGGGTGCAGACCCCCACCCTGGCCCTGGTGGTGGCCCGGGAGGAGGAGATCCGGAAATTTGTGCCCAAGGACTTCTACGGTCTGGCTGCCCAGCTGGAGGGCTTTCGGGCGGTATATCACGATGAGAAGGGCAACGCCCGGTTCTTTGACAAGGAAAAGGTGGAGCGGCTGCTGCCCCAGTGCCAGGGCAAGCCCGCAGTGATCACCCAGATCAGCAAGATGCGGCGCCAGACCCCGCCCCCCGCTGCCTACGACCTGACTGAGCTGCAGCGGGACGCCAACAAAAAATACGCCTACTCCGCCAAGGAGACCCTGAACCTGATGCAGAGTCTCTACGAGCGGCACAAGGCCCTGACCTATCCCCGCACCGACAGCCGCTATATCTCTGACGACGTGGTGCCCACTCTCCCCGACCGGCTGCGGGCTGTGGCCCAGGGGCCCTACAAGGAGCTGGCCCACGCCGTGCTGCGCAAGCGGCCCATGCAGACCAAGTACCTGGTGAACAACGCCAAGGTCACCGATCACCACGCCATCATCCCCACCGAGGAGCAGGCCATGCTCTACGATCTCAGCGGGCCGGAGCGGAACATCTACGACCTGGTAGTGCGGCGGTTTTTGGCGGTGCTGATGCCTCCCTTTGAGTACGAGGAGATCAAGCTCACGGTGAAGATCGGCGAGCTCAGCTTCACCGCCGCCGGCAAGCGGGTGCTGGAGCAGGGCTGGAAGGCCGCCTATGACCGGAGCTTCGGCGCCCTGGAGGAGGCCGAGGAGGAGGAAGAATCCCAGTCCCTGCCCCAACTGGACAAGGGGCAGAAGCTCGCTGTGCGCAAGCTCCAGCTGACCAACGGCAAGACCAGTCCTCCCGCCCGGTACACCGAGGCCACCCTGCTCACCGCCATGGAGCACCCGGTGGACCAGGTGCAGGACAAGCAGCTGCGCCAGATCCTGCAGGAGACCTCCGGCCTGGGCACCCCGGCCACCCGGGCAGACATCATTGAAAAGCTGTTCTCCGCCTTTTACATTGAGCGCCAGGGCAAGACCCTGATCCCCACCTCCAAGGGCATGCAGGTGGTACGCCTGGCCCCGGAGGATCTGCGCAGCGCCGCGCTGACCGCCCAGTGGGAGGATCGGCTGGCCCGGATTGCCAAGGGCCAGGAGAAGGACACCGACTTTATCGCCGAGATGCGGCGCTATGCCACCCGGCTGGTGGCCGACGTGAAGGCCAGCAGCCAGAGCTACAGCCACGACAACCAGACCCGGAAGCCCTGCCCCCAGTGCGGCAAGCTGCTGCTGTTGGTAAAGGACAAGCGGGGCGAGCTGCTGGTCTGCCCGGACCGGGAGTGCGGCTTCCGCAAGCGGACCACCCAGGTAACCAACGCCCGGTGCCCCAATTGCCACAAAAAGCTGGAGCTGTGGGGTGAGGGAGACAAGCAGACCTTTGCCTGCGCCTGCGGCTACCGGGAAAAGCTCAGCGACTTCCAGGCCCGGCGGAAATCCGACGGGGCGGGCAAGTCTGACGTGCGCCGCTACATGGCCCAGCAGGAGCAGAAGACCCAGTCCAACCCCGCCATGGCTGACGCCCTGGCCAAGTGGATGGCCAAAAACAAGAGCTGAGCCCAAAACACAGACACAGGCCCCAGGGCACGCTGCCCCGGGGCCTGTGTCTGTGTTTGCGCTTATTCCGCCGCAGGCGCCTGCAGCCCGTAGGAGGCTGCCAGGTCCTCAAAGGCGGGCAGGCTGCGCAGAATCATCTCGTGGCTGACGCAGGTGCTCAGCCGGCAGAAGCCGGGGCAGCCGAAGCCGTCGGTGGGCACGATCAGCAGATTCCGCGCCTTGGCCCGGTCGGAAAACTCCTGGGCGTCCCCGGCTGGGGCCTTGACCAGCATATAGAAGGCGCCTGTGGGCTTGACGCAGCGGAAGCCCATGCCCGTGAGGGCCTCATAGAGGGTGATGCGGTTTTTGTCATAGGCGCTCATGTCCGGCCGCAGCTGGGTGCAGTAGGAGATGACCAGCTGCATCAGCGACGGGGCGCACACATGGCCCAGGGTCCGGGCCGCGCCGGCAATGGCGGAGAAGAGAATGTCGTGGTCCTCCACGCAATCGGGCACGCAGACGTAGCCGATCCGCTCGCCGGGCATGGAGAGGATCTTGGAGTAGGAGTAGCAGATCACCGTGTTGGGATAAATCCCGGGCAGATAGGGGGTGTCCGCTCCGTCATAGGTCAGCTCCCGGTAGGGCTCGTCGGCAATGATGTAGATGGGGTGGCCGTACTCCCTGCTCTTGCGGGTGAGAACCTCGGCCAGGGCAGTAAGGGTCTCCACGCTGTAAATCACGCCGGAGGGGTTGTTGGGCGAGTTGACAATCAGGGCCTGGGTGTGAGGGGTCAGGCGCTTTTCCACCTCTTCAATGCGGATTTGGAAATGTTCGGTGTCGGCGGGGACGATGACCACCTTGGCCCCGGAGTTGTAGGCGTAGGCGGGGTATTCGGAGAAATAGGGGGCCAGGAGCATGACCTCCGCGTCCTCCACCGCCAGGGCCAGCAGGGTGGCGGTGATGGCCGGGGCTGCGCCGCAGGTGAAGAAGATGTTCTCCGCCCGGATGCTGTGGCCGCTGCGCTCCTTCAGATCACGGGCCACAGCCCGGCGGGCCTCGGCGGCGCCGGCGGCGGGGGTGTAGCCGTGAATGGTGTGGGAGTCCAGCTTCAGCAGCTGGATGATGATGTTCTCTACCTCTTCGGGGGTGGGGATGGAGGGGTTGCCCAAGGAGTAGTCAAACACGTTCTCCTTGCCCACAATGGCTGCCTGCTGCAGGCCGTACTCAAACAGATCCCGGATTTTGCTGCGGGTGGCGCCGAATTTGTAAACGTTTTGGTTGATCATAAAAGCTCCTCCTTTGGGGGCACTTGGTAAATGCTTGCTGTCTCCCGGCCGGTGAGCAGCCGCAGGCCGCCCTGGGCCAGGGCCTCCATCTCATTCTCTCCGGGCAGGACTACCACCGGGGCCAGATGGGCCACGTAGCTGCGGATCTGATCAGTCAGCGCCTGGGAGTGGGCCATGCCGCCGGTGAGCAGAATGGCGTCACAGTTGCCCCGGAGCACCACGGACAGCAGCCCGATGGTCTTGGCAATCTGATAGGCCTGGGCCTCAAATACTTCACGGGCCAGGGTGTCGCCGGCGGCGATGCGGGCCTCGATCTCCCGGCAGTCGCTGGTGCCCAGATAGGCGTACATACCGCCCTTGCCCCGGATGAGCCGGTTCATCTCCGCCTGGGTATACTTGCCCGAATAGCAGAGCTTTACCAGCCCCAGGGAGGGGAAGCAGCCCGCCCGCTCCGGGGAGAACTGGCCGTCGTCGTCCCCCACGGAGTCTACAATCGCCCCGTGGGCGTGGACGCTGGCGGACACGCCGCCCCCCAGATGGACCACCACCAGGTTCAGCGCCTCATAGGGCCTGCCGACGGATTCCGCATAGCGGATGGCCTGGGCCCGGCTGTTGAGCACATGGCAGAAGCTGCGGCGGCGGATTTCCGGCAGGCCGGTGATCCGGGCCACGGGGCGCAGATCCCCGGAGGTGACTGCGTCATAGATCCAGGCGGGGATGCCCAGGGGGGCCGCAATGGCATAGGCCAGCAGCCCGCCCAGGTTGGAGGCATGGGGCTGGCTCAGCACCGGGTCCACGAGGGCCCGGCACAGGCCCTCGTCCACCAGGTAGCCACCGGTGTGCAGGCCGTAAACCAGGCCGCCCCGGCCCACCACACAGGCCAGGTCCCCGGGCCGGATTTGGTTTTGGTCCATGAAATCCCGGATCAGAGCCAGGCGGTAGGGCACTTGGTCGCCGATGTGGGCAAAGCCCAGCAGCTCCTGGCTGCGGTGGCCGATGCTCTGCTGCAGCAGGCGGCGGTCGTCCTCATACAGGGCCAGCTTTGTGCTGGTGGACCCGGGATTGATGATCAGCTGTAGATAAGACATAGCTCCTCCTTGGCCGCGGGGCCGGGGCGTGGGCTCAGGCGGTCACGGCCTCGTGGCCGGCGCGGTAGGCCTTCAGATTCAGCTCCCGGAACTTGGGGGGCACAGTGTCGGCAATGACCTGCTCCCAGTCCACCACATCGTCCATGCCCAGGGCCTTGACCATGGAGCCGAAAAGGACGATGTTCATGCACTTGGCGCTGCCCAGGGCCTGGGCAATCTCCCCTGCCCGCAGCACATGGCAGCGGAAGTGGGCCTCCATGGCCTCCAGGCAGCCCTGGGGATACTCCGCCAGGCCGGCCGCAATGCTGGAGGAGGCCATCTCATAGTCGTTGATGACCACCACTCCGTCGGGCTTGAGATAGTCGGCGTAGCGGACGGCCTCCATTTTTTCAAAGGCCACGATAATGTCCGCCGCGCCCTTGCCGATGACGGGAGAGTTGACCTTCTCCCCCCAGTGCACCTGGGTGGAGACCGAGCCGCCCCGCTGGCTCATGCCGTGGACCTCGGACATCTTGACGTCATAGCCGGCCCGCATCAGGCCGTTTACCAACACCTTGGCGGTGAGGATGGCGCCCTGGCCGCCCACACCCACCAAAAGGGCACTTTTTGTAGTAGTCATGGCTCAGTTCTCCTCTCTGCGGATGGCCCCCATGGGGCAGACCTGGGCGCAGACCGTGCAGCCGACACACTGGTTCGGGTCGATCCTCGCCTTCTTATTCTCCACCAGCACGGCGGGACAGCCCACCGTGAGACAGCGCTTGCAGCCGATGCACTTGGCGGTGTCTACGGTGCACTTGCCGATGTCGTGCTTGATGCGCTTGATGAGCAGGCAGGGCCGGCGGGCGATGATGGCCGCAGGCACATCCGCTGCCAGGGCGTCCTGGATCGCCTGCTCCATGGCCGCCAGATCCTGGGGATCCACAATGATCACCTTTTTAAAGCCGTAGGCGGCCAGGATGTCTTCAATTTTCAGCTTCTCCGCAATCTCCCCCTGGAGATTGAAGCCCGTGCCCGGGTTGTCCTGGTGGCCGGTCATGCCGGTGATGGAGTTATCCAGCACCACGGGGATCAGGTTGCCCCCGTTGTAGATGATCTCCGCCGCGCCGGTCATGCCGCTGTGGAAGAAGGTGGAGTCGCCCAGGACGCCGAAGACCTTTTTATCCGTCACCCCGGAGGCCGCAAAGGCCTTGGCCATACCCATGGCCACGGAGAAGCCGCCGCCCATGCAGACCACGCTGTCCAGGGCGTTCAGCGGTGCGGACCCGCCCAGGGTGTAGCAGCCGATGTCGCCGGCAATGACAAAGTCCTTGTGCCTGGCCATGGTGTAGAAGAAGCCTCTGTGGGGGCAGCCGGGACACAGGGCAGGCGGACGGGACACTGCCTGCACCCCTACGTCAGTCACCGGGGCCGGCTGGCCCAGAACCCGCTGGCGGATCAGCTGGGGGTTGAGCTCGTAAAGCTTGCCGGTGAGCGCCTTGCCCCGGCAGGGGATGCCCGCAGCCTTGATCTGCTCCTCCATGAAATCCTCCAGCTCTTCAATGACGTAGAGAGTCTCTACCTTGGAGGCAAAGTCACGGATCAGGTCCATGGGCAGGGGGTTGGTCAGCCCCAGCTTAAGGAAGGAGGTGCCCTCCGGGAAGGCGTCCTTGGCGTAATAATAGGCGATGGATGCAGTGACCACGCCGATCTTTCCGTCGCCCAGCTCCATCTTGTTCAGGGGGCTGGTGTTCCCCTCCTTGGCCAGCCGCTCCAGATTGGCCTCCAGCTTGGGGTGGTTGCGGTAGGCGTTGGCCGGGGCGGAGATGAACTTGCGGGTGTTGCGCTGATAGGCCGGGGCCGGATGCTCCTGCCGCTGGCCCAGGGTGACAATGCTCTTGGAGTGGGCCACCCGGGTGGTGGTGCGGAAGAGCACCGGCACGTCATATTCCTCGGAAATCCGATAGGCCTCCTTGAGGAAATCCAGGCACTCCTGGGAGTCGGCAGGCTCCAGCATGGGCAGCTTGGCCGCCCGGGCATAGTAGCGGTTGTCCTGCTCGTTCTGGGAGGAGTGCATACTGGGATCGTCCGCCGAGACGATGACAAAGCCGCCGGTGACGCCGTTGTAGGCCGCCGTAAAAATCGGGTCCGCCGCCACATTGACGCCCACATGC
This sequence comes from uncultured Clostridia bacterium, assembly GCA_946617435.1. GTDB lineage: Bacteria > Bacillota > Clostridia > Oscillospirales > Oscillospiraceae > JAFRPC01. The sequence continues at coordinate 12,325 of CAMOKD010000045.1, forward strand.
TTCATGGCGCACAGGCTGCGCACCCCGGCGATGCTGGCGCCGTAGGCCACCTCGGTGGCAACCTTTTCGTTGGGCGCCCACTCACAGTACAGGGCGTCCTTGTACTTGGGGAGATTTTCAAAAATCTCCGTGCTGGGGGTGCCGGGATAGGCCGAGCAGACCTTTACGCCGGCCTCGTAGGCCCCCCTGGCAATGGCTTCATTGCCGGACAGCAGTTTACGTTCCAATGCGATGACCACCTTTCTGATTGTGCCCGCTGGTTTTGTGAATAATCTACAAAATAATTATATTAAAAGACTTGCAAATTGTAAAGTTTGAACTTATAATAAAGATATCAGTTTTGCTTATATCTCGTCCATTTGAGGAATTGCTTATGACTATGCAGCAGGTTCAATATGTGCTGGAGGTAGCCCGCACAGGCAGCGTATCCAGGGCGGCGGAGGGGTTGTATTTGTCCCAGTCGGCGCTGTCCCAGCAGCTCAGGCGGCTGGAGGCGGAGCTGGGCTATCCCCTGTTCCTGCGCACGGCCCACGGCCTGCAGCTGACTCCGGAGGGAGCGCGCTTTTGTGCCCTGGCCGGGCCCGCCGCGGCGCAGTGGGCCCAGCTGTGCGACACCGTGAACCGGGACCGGGCCGCCCGCAAGCCCCGGCTGCGGCTGGGCATCGGCTCCAGGGTGTACTCCAACCATCTGTTTGAGCAGATTGTGGCCTTCTTTGAGGCCAACCCCCAGGTGGAGGTCACCTTTGTGACCGAGGCGGGTCTGGATCCCCTGGAGGCCCTGCGGAAGGGAGAGCTGGACCTGGCCCTGGACCGGCTGCCGGAATCTGAAGCGCCGGAGCCCAACAGCCGGTTTTTCAGCTGTCCCCTGGTGCGGGAGCGGCAGTGCGTGCTGCTACAGCCCGGTGACCCCAGGGCGGACCTTGCCCACATGGACTTTCGGGCGTTGCAGGGCTGCGCCTGGGTCACCGGGCTGGAGGACTCTGCCGAGGACCGGATTCTGCGGGAGGCGTGCCGCCGGTATCAGATCCGGGTGGGCCGGATCTACCGGTCCGACGGCATCTCCACCAGCATGCGGCTGGTCCGGGACGGCCGGGGGGTCGCCCTGGGGCCTGCCTCCTTTGCAGATTATTTCCAGGTGGCGGCGGTGCCCCTGGAGCCGGAGCAGTGGGTGTGGCTGCGCTTTCTGTGCCTGAAATCCAGCCTGAAGCGGCCGGAGATCCGTCAGCTGCGGGACTATCTGCTGGAGCTCTGCAGGGACAGGGCATAAAGAAATCGCTGTGCGGGGGGCACAGCGATTTCTTTATGCCTGTTATTCGGAGCGCAGGGCGGCCACCGGGTCGCTCCGGGCAGCCTTGCGGGAGGGGATGATGCCGCCGATCAGGGTAAGGGTGATGCTCAGCAGCACCAGGATCACCGCCGCCTGGGGCGGGAGGATGGCGTTGATGCCCGTCTGGCCGGTCAGATGGTGAATCAGCTGGTTGGCGGGGATCAACAGCAGATAGGTGATGCCCACGCCCAGCAGCCCCGCCAGGGCGCCGATGATAAAGGTCTCGGCGTTGAACACCTGGGAGATGTTCCGCTTGGAGGCGCCGATGGCCCGGAGAATGCCGATCTCCTTGCGCCGCTCCAGCACGCTGATGTAGGTGATGACCCCGATCATCACCGAGGAGACCACCAGGGAGATGGCTACAAAGGCGATGAGCACAGTGCTGATGGCGTCTACAATGTCGGTGACAGAGCTCATCAGGGTGTCCACCATGTCTGTGTAGACCACGGTTTTGTCCTCGTGGCCGGCGTCGGTCTGAATGGTGTTATAGTCCTCCAACACGGCCTTGACCCGGCCCTTGCCGGCAAAGTCTGTGGGGTAGATGGTGATGGAGGTGGGCTGCTCAGCATCCGCATAGCCCAGCTTGCGCAGGTTGCTGTCATAGCTGCCGGCCTCGGTGGACATCAGGGCGGTCATCAGATCCCGCAGCTCCTGGGGGTCCATGTTCATGGAGAAGGCCGAGGCCAGGGCCTCGGGGTCCATTTGAAAGGCGTTTTGGAAGTTTTTGGTGAGCTCCCCGGCAAACTGGCCCAGTGCCCCGGTGAGCGCCTGGGTGATGGTGCCGGTCATGCTTTGGGCCACCTGGGCCATCACGGTGCCCAGCTGGGTGCCCAGCTGCTGGGAGTAGCCCGCAAACATCTGGGCGGCCCGCTCCTCCAGGCCGCTGGTGTCCACGCTGCGGCTGACGGCATCCGCCAGCAGGGCCTTTGCGGGCTCGGTTTGCAGGTAAGCGGCAAAGGACTCCTGGAGCCGGGAGGGGTCCGGCAGGGCGTTCTCTTCGGCGTAGGCCCGGTAGCCCTGGTACAGGGCGGAGGTCAGGCCCTCCAGCTGCTCCTGGGTCAGGGCAAGGGCGGCAGCCTGCTCCCCCAGCCGGGCGGCGGCCTGGTCCAGAATGGCCCGGACCTCCGGGGTCTGGAGATATTCCGCCAGGTAGGTCATGGGCAGCACAGGGCTCTCCCCCTCTGCAGGGGGCTCGGTGCGGGCGGCGGCGTAGTCGGCGTAGCCGGCCATAACCTGCTCAATCAGTGCTGCAAGATCCTCTGTGCTGACGGAGAAGGCCCCGTTGGCCTCCAGGTCTGCCCGGATCTGCTGCTGCAGCAGCTGGCGGGCGTCCTCAGAGGTGAGATATTGCTGCAGCCCGTCGCCCAGGGCGGTGTAGTTGGTGGCAGGGTCGTCCTTGGCATAGTCCAGATAGCCGGTGAGCAGGCTTTCAAAGAGCGTCTGCATCTCCTCCGCAGAGAGCTGGAGCTGGATGCCGTCAAAGAGCTGGGCAATGTCCTGAGCGCTGAGCTGGGGCATGGAGAACTGGAACTGGCTGGGATCCACCGCGCCGGACAGGTCCATACCGGACAGATCCAGGCTGGACAGATCCATGCCGGACAGGTCGAAGCTGCTGGGGTCCAGGTCAAACTGGAAGGCCTTGGAGATGGCCTCCTCGTCCACAGAGAAGAGACTGCCCATGTCCACCTGGGCGTCCCGGTCGGTCTCGCCGAAGCCCTTGCCGGTGAACACGTCCGTGCTCCGGCTGGAGAGCTGCTGGGTGACGATTTCGCTGCCGGCGGCCTGGTCCATCAGGTGCTCGGTGAGGGCCCAGGGGTAGGCAATGCCCGCCATCAGCGTCGGGGAGGACACGTCCTCCATGGGCTGGACCACCCCCACCACAGTCAGCGGCGGGGCCTGCTGCACCAGCTGGAGCAGGTAGCGGCTGTCGCCGGAGCGGTCGGTCCAGACCTGGTACTCGCTGTCGTAGACGTAATAGTCCGAGGCGTAGACCAGCCGGAACTCCGTGCCCAGAAACTCATCATAGTCGTAGGTGGTGATGGTGTCGTCGGTCCGGCTGCTTTTGCCCTCGGCAAAGGCCTTGATCATCTGATCCAGCTCTGTGGGGTTCTTCATGCCCAGGGTGTAAAGGGTCAGGTCAGTCACATTGCCCCGGGCGGTGAGCACCAGGACGCACTCGTTCCAGGCCTCGGGCCAGTGGCCGGCCTTAACGTCATACTGGTTCCGGTAGAGGGATTCCTCCCGGGGCATGGCGTGGAAGGTGTCGGTGCCGGAGAACATGGACATCATGCCCCCCATCCCCTCGGTGGTGCCGAAGCCCAGGGCGGCAAAGCTCTTGTCCGGATTGACCTGGCGGACCTTGCCGTTTTGCAGGCGGTAGATCTGCGGGGTGAGGCTGTAGTCGTACTCAATGGCCTGGACGGCCTGGTAAATCTCGCGGCCGTCTCCCTCCAGATAGGCCCGCAGGGCCCCCAGGTCGTTGGTGCTGACCCGGGAGAAGAGATTGGTTACGGTTTTCCACTCCCGCACGGGCTTTTGGGTCTCCTGCTCCGGGTCCTCCTTGCCGGAATCCGGCATAAAATTGGCCAGGTTGAAGGCGGTGTCGGTAATCTGCAGAGGGTAGCTCTTGAGCGTATCCTCCTCCACATTTTGGATGTAGGCGTCCACGCCGTTTGACATGGACAGGATCATGGCAATGCCGATGATGCCGATGGACCCCGCAAAGGCCACCAGCAGGGTGCGCACCTTTTTGGTCCAGAGATTGTTGAAGCTCAGCATCAGGCTGGTAAGGAAGGACATGGAGGCCCGGCCCATGTTGCGGTGGACTGCCTGGTCGGGGGCAGGCTCAAAGGGATCGGTGTCGGAGGTAATCACCCCGTCCTTGAGCCGGACGATCCGGGTGGCGTACTGCTCCGCCAGCTCCGGGTTGTGGGTAACCATGACCACCAGGCGGTTTTCCGCCACCTGCTTGAGCAGGTCCATCACCTGGACGGAGGTCTCGCTGTCCAGGGCGCCGGTGGGCTCGTCGGCCAAGAGGATGTCCGGGTCGTTGACCAGGGCCCGGGCAATGGCCACCCGCTGCATCTGGCCGCCGGAGAGCTGGGAGGGCTTTTTGTGCATGTGCTCCCCCAGCCCCACCTGCTCCAGGGCGGCCCGGGCCTTGGCGGTCCGCTCCCGGCGGGAGATCCCGCTGATGGTCAGCGCCAGCTCCACGTTGGACAAAATAGTCTGGTGGGGGATCAGGTTGTAGCTCTGGAACACGAAGCCCACGGTGTGGTTGCGATAGGAATCCCAGTCCCGGGCGTTGTACTTTTTGGTGGAAATGCCGTTGATGATCAGATCGCCGGAGTCGTACCGGTCCAGGCCCCCGATCACGTTGAGCAGGGTGGTCTTGCCTGAGCCGGACTGGCCCAGGATGGCCACAAACTCACAGTCCCGCAGATTCAGCGAGACCTTGTTCAGGGCCTGCTGGACCAGGGGGCCGGTTTTATAAGTCTTGGAGACCTCTTTGATTTGAAGCATGGTGTCACTACCTTAAATATCAAATCTATTTCTAACGCATTATACACACAAAACCCCTCCCCGAAAAGGGGAGGGGCGCATGTTTCATAAAAAATTTACAACTGCGGCCTACAGATGGGTCTCCCAGTAGCGGCGCTTGCACTCGGCCACCACCTCCATGGCCTCTTCCTTGCCATGGTATTGGCCAACCACCACCTCTACCCCCTGGAGAACCTTGTAGTTTTCAAAGAAGTTGACGATCTCATCCAGCTCAAAGGAGGGCAGATCGGACAGCTCCTGGACGTTGTCATACCGGGGGTCGCAGTCTACCACAGAGATCAGCTTGTAGTCCTGCTTGCCCCCGTCCACCATGGACAGATAGCCCAGCACCCGGGCCGGCACGATGCAGCCGGGAAAGGTGGGGTCCTTGCAGATGACCAGGATATCCAGGGGGTCGCCGTCCGGGGCCAGGGTGTTCTCCAGGATGCCGTATTCGGTGGGGTAGATCATGGCGGAATACAGCACGCGGTCAAGCACAATGCGGCCGGTGGTGTGGTCCACCTCGTACTTGTTGCGGGAGTTCAGAGGGATTTCGATCAGGGCGTTGACCACGTTGTTGGGCATAGGGGCGCCTCCTTTCCGTTTTGCTTATTTTACCATGATTCTTGTCTTTGTGCAAGGGGGATTGCATTTTGACGTGCGATTATGTTATAATACAAAAAAACAAGCAAAGGATGTGTCTTCATGAAGGAATTGACCCAAGGCTTCTTTACCGGTGAGCGGGCGCTGTACGCCGCCCGGGATCTGCTGGTACGCGACAGCGTGTTTGACGACGGAGAGTCCCCCCTGAAGGAGGGCCGGAACCTGGTGCTGGAAAACTGCCTGATGCGCTGGAAATACCCCCTGTGGTACTGCAAAGACGTGGTGGCCAGAGACTGCACCTGGTTTGACATGGCCCGGGCCGGAGTATGGTACACCCACAACATCCGGGTGGAAAACGCCATGATCCAGGCCCCCAAAAACATCCGCCGCTGCACCGGAGTGACCCTGGAAAACGTGCGCTTCTCCAACGCAGAGGAGACCCTCTGGTCCTGCCGGGACGTGCAGATGAAAAACGTCTTTGCCCGGGGGCCCTACTTTGCCATGAACAGCGAGAATATGACCATCGACGGCCTGGACCTGGACGGGAACTACTCCTTTGACGGAGCCAAAAACGTCACCATCCGCAACAGCCGCCTGCTCACCAAGGACGCCTTTTGGAACACCGAAAACGTGACGGTGTACGACTCCTTTATCTCTGGAGAGTATTTGGGCTGGAATGCCAGGAATCTCCGGCTGGTGAACTGTGTGATTGAGAGCCTGCAGGGTATGTGCTACATTGACAACCTGGTGATGGAGCACTGCAAGCTGATCAACACCACCCTGGCCTTTGAGTTCTCCACCGTGGAGGCGGAAATCTCCTCGAAAATCGACAGCGTGCTGAACCCCGCCTCCGGCACCATCCAGGCCCCGGCCATCGGGGAGCTGATTCTGGAGCGGGATCTGATTGACCCGGGCAAAACCCGGATTGTCTGCACCGAGATTGACCGCCGGGCCGACCACCCGGAATGGAGGCAGAACCCATGAAATACGACTTTGACCACGTCCCCTCCCGCCGGGGCACCCACTGCTACAAGTGGGACGTGGGCCCACAGGAGCTGCCCATGTGGATTGCCGACATGGACTTCCCTGCCGCCCCGGAAATCCGCCGGGCCCTGGCCCAGCGGATGGAGCACGGGGTGTTTGGCTACACCCAGCTGTGGGAGGATTGGTACCTGGCCTATATGGACTGGTGGCGGGACCGCCACGGCCTGGAAATTGACCGGGACGATCTGATCTTTGCCACAGGGGTCATCCCCATCCTCTCCTCGGCGGTGCGGCGCTTTGCCCACCCCAACGACAATGTGGTGATTCAGACCCCGGTGTACAACGTGTTCTTCAACTCCATTGTAAACAATGGCTGCCGGGTGCTGGAAAATCCTCTGCTGGAGGAAAACGGCGTCTACCGCATCGACTGGGAGGATCTGGAGCGGAAGCTGGCCGACCCCATGACCAGCCTGATGCTGCTGTGCAACCCCCACAACCCGGTGGGCAAGCTGTGGGACCGGGAGACCCTGGCCCGGATCGGCGCGCTGTGCAGCCGGCACCACGTCACAGTGATCTCCGACGAGATTCACTGTGATCTCACCGCCCCGGGGGTGGGCTACGTCCCCTTTGCCTCGGTAAACGAGACCTGCCGGCAGATCAGCATCACCTGTATCGCCCCCACCAAGACCTTCAACCTGGCCGGACTCCAGACCGCCGCGGCGGTGGTCCACGACCCGGTGCTCCGCCACGGGCTGTGGCGGCAGCTGAACACCGACGAGGTGGCTGAGCCCAACGTCTTTGCCCCCACGGCGGCCATTGCCGCCTTCCGGGAGGGCGGAGACTGGCTGGACCAGCTGCGGGATTACCTTTGGGAAAACCGGCTGCTGGCAGAGCAGTATATTGCCCGGCAGATCCCCGGGCTGAAGCTGATCCACGGGCAGGCCACCTATCTGCTGTGGGTGGATATCCGCCGGGTGTGCCCGGACAGCGAGATCTTTGCCCCCTGGCTGCGGGAGAAAACCGGGCTGTTTGTCTCCACCGGGGCGGTGTACGGCCAGGCCGGAAAGGGCTTTTTGCGCATCAACATCGCCTGCCCCCGGGCCCTGGTGGAGGACGGCCTTGACCGTCTGCGCCGGGGTGTGGAGGCCTGGAACCGGGAAAAAGCATAATACTGAGCTCCCATAGAAACCTTTAATCTGTTCCGGCAGGAATTGTGCCATA
>CAMOKD010000046.1:0-19628 GCA_946617435.1 uncultured Clostridia bacterium
CGGCTACGGCGGCTACTGCCTGCCCAAGGACACCAAGCAGCTGCTGGCAAACTATCAGGACGTGCCGGAAAACCTGATTCAGGCGATTGTAGAGAGCAACCGGACCCGGAAATCCTTTATTGCCCAGCGGGTGCTGGAGCTGGCCGGCGCCTACGAGAGCAACGAGGCCTACTCTTTGGCCAAGGAATCACGGCAGAAGGACATCGTTGTGGGGGTGTTCCGCCTTACCATGAAGTGCAACTCCGACAACTTCCGCCAGTCCTCCATCCAGGGGGTGATGAAGCGGATCAAGGCCAAGGGCGCCACCGTGGTGATTTATGAGCCCACCCTGGCCGACGGCACCACCTTTTTCGGCAGCCTGGTGGTCAATGACATCCGCCGTTTTAAGGAGATGTGCGCCTGCATCATGGCCAACCGCTATGACCCGCTGCTGGACGACGTGAAGGAAAAGGTCTACACCAGAGATTTGTTCAGGAGGGATTGATTTTGGAGAAAACACAGTTGGACCTGCACGGGAAAACCATACTGGTTACAGGCTCCCCGGGCTTTATCGGGGCAAACCTGGTGCTGCGGCTGCTGCGGGATTTGCATTCCGGCCGGGTGATCAGCCTGGACAACATGAACGACTACTATGACCCCGCGCTGAAGCGGTACAGACTGGGCCTGATTCAGGCAGCCGCGGCAGAAAGCCGGGCCGAGCACCTGTTTGTGCAGGGCTCTGTGGCAGACAAGGCCTTTGTAGACCGGGTGTTTGAGACCTACCGCCCGGAGATTGTGGTCCATCTGGCTGCCCAGGCCGGGGTTCGCTATTCCATCGCCTGCCCGGAGGCCTATGTTGAGAGCAACCTCATCGGCTTCTTCCGGATCCTGGAGGCCTGCCGCAGCCATCCGGTGGAGCACCTGGTATACGCCTCCTCCAGTTCTGTCTACGGGGGCAACAAAAAGGTCCCCTTCTGTGTGGAGGACCCTGTGGACCACCCGGTGTCTTTATACGCGGCGACGAAAAAATCCAATGAGCTGATGGCCCACAGCTATGCCAAGCTGTACCAGATCCCCTGCACGGGGCTGCGGTTCTTTACGGTGTACGGCCCTGCAGGCAGACCGGATATGTTTTACTACAGCGCAACCCAAAAGCTGCTGGCCGGGCAGTCTATCCAGATATTCAATTACGGAAACTGCCAGCGGGATTTCACCTACATCGACGATATCATAGAAGGGGTGGTCCGGGTGATGGGCGGCGCGCCGGCCCGGGCCGTCGGGGAGGACGGACTCCCTCTGGCGCCCTACGCCGTGTACAACATCGGCGGCGGCACGCCGGAAAATCTGCTGGACTTTATTGACGTGCTCCAGCACGCCCTGGTGGCGGAGGGGCTGCTGCCTGCGGATTACGACTTTGCCGCCCACCGTCAGCTTGTGGGAATGCAGCCGGGTGACGTGCCCGTCACCTACGCCGACAGCACTGCCCTGGAGCGGGACTTCGGCTTCCGCCCCCGGATTGACATCCGCCAGGGCCTGCGCCGCTTTGCCCACTGGTACCGTAATTATACTTCATCCCAGCAAGCGATCTGAAAAAAAGCCCTGCCCCGGCGCTGCCGGGGCAGGACTTTTTGATGCAGGGGCCGGGCGACGTGCCTGTCAGCTCCGTTTTGCCCTGCGCTTGCGAAGCAGCGCGAGAACGTCGTCGATTTCCGAAATACGGAGCAGCTTGTTCATGCCGTAATACAGCGCCACACCCATAACCGCCGCCAGCACCAGGGCCGCGGCGTTCGGCACATGCCACACCCAGAACAGGGCCCTGGGCAGAACGCAGGCCACCGCAGAGGCCAGGAGCACCTTCAGCCCTGTGCCAAGCAGGGCGCCGAAATCCAGCGTGGCGTAGCGCCGGGCTGCGACCATCCGGATCAGGAAGGTGAGAAACGCGGACAAAGACGTGGCCAAAGCCAAGCCGTTGACGCCCCAGAGCCGGATCAGCAGCAGATTCAGCCCCACGTTAATCAGCAGGTTGGCGATGCTGATCCCCATGGGCGTCCGGGTGTCGCCGTAGCCGAAGAACAGATTGTTCAACACCGTGTTGCAGGCGATGAAAAGAATTCCAAGACAGTAACACGCGAACACGCCGGAGGTCAATGCCGCGCTGTTCTGGTCAAAGGAGCCCCGCTGGTACACCACCCCCACCAGCTCCCGGCGGAAGAGCACACAGGCGATGGTCACAGGCACCATCAGCACCTGGAAGATGCTCAGAATTTTTACCAGTAGGCGGCTGAGCTCCTCCCGCTTTTTCAGGGCGATGAGCTCCACCAGCTGGGGATACAGCGCCGTGGAGATGGCCGTGGACAGCAGTCCGCTGAACACATTCATCAGCTTGTGCCCGTAATTCAGACCGGAGATGGTCCCCTCCGGCAGCGCGGAGGCCATGGCCTTGTCCACCAGGGTGTTAAGCTGTGTGACGCCCTCAGAGATCAGCGCAGAGGGCAGCCGCTTGATGATGCGGCGAAAGTCCTCGGATTGAAAGCGGAAGGACGGCCGGAACCGGTACCCCCAATCCACAAAGGGCAGCTCAATCAAAAGGCGGATTGCGCCACCCGCCACCAGTGCGGCGGCCAGAGACTTGATGCCAAACCTGCGGTACAGCAGCAGCGCGCAGACAATGGTGGGCACATGGGAGGCGATTTCCCGGATCTGGCTGCCCAAAAACTTGTTGTGACACTGGAGCACCGAGGCATAGATGGCCGCGTCAAGGATGAAAATATACATGGGCGCGGCGATGCGGACCAGCTCTACACACAGGGTTTTGGTCCTGCCCTGAAAGCCCGGTGCAATCACCGAGACAACCTGCTCAGCAAAGAAAATCAGCAGCACCACTGCGGCCAGAGACGCCATGGAAAAGAACGTGAGCACCTGATCGGTCAGGGCATTGCCCTCCTCCAGCCGACCGGTGGCCAGCTTTTCTTTGTAGATCGGGAGAAAAACATTCCATATGCCCACACTCAACATCGGATACAGCACCGCCTGGATGCTGGAGACCATGTAGTAGGCGTCACTCTGGTAGCTGGTGCCCAGATAGGCTGCGAGAATCGCCTCCGCCAGGAAGGAGGTCAGCTTGGCCAGCACCCCCACCAGGGTGATGACCAGGGTGCCGTGGAGCACCTTTTTGCCGATGGTTGGATTCCCCCGGGGGGCGCCGTCAGAATTATCTCTCATGCAGATCGTTTTTGATCTGAGTGGTGCTGATCTCCGGGGTACGGGGCAGATACACCACTTCGACCCCCTCGTCCCGCAGGAAGTCAAACTTCCCCTTCCAGTCGTCGCCCATGACAAAGGTGTCGATGTGATACTCGTGGACGTCCGTCCGCTTCTGTTCCCAGTTCTCCTCCGGGATGACAAGGTCTACAAACCGGATGGATTCCAGCAGAGCCTTTCGCTGCTCATAGGTAAAATAGCACTTCTTATGCTTTTCATTCCAGTTGAATTCGTCTGTGGACAGCACGACGACCAGGTAATCCCCCAGGGCCTTTGCCCGGCGGAGCAGATTGATGTGCCCGTAGTGGAGAAGATCGAAGGTACCGTATGTGATGACACGTTTCATAATTGCGCTCCTTGCATATGTTTGATGATCAGTTCGCAGATATCCGCCGTGGAATGGTCGGTCTGGGTGGATTGGTACAGGGCCAGGATCTGCCGGTCATTCTCCCGCACGGCCTCGTCGTCCAGACCCAGGATCAGCGTTTTCAGCTCCGCCATGGTGTGCGCCACATAGAATGGCGTCTGCGCCATGTCAAAGATCAGCTGCCGGTCCATGGTGGTGTAGGTTTGGAAGTCGTCCTGGTACAGCAGCACCGGCCTGCCGGTATAGGCAAAATCCCCGGCACAGGAGGAGTAATCTGTCAGCAGCACGTCAGAGATCAAAAGCAGCTCGGTCATATCCCGGTATTTTGTGACGTCTATCACCCGGGCGCTGCGCCCTGTGTTCTCCAGGGTAATTTTCTTGCCGCCGTGGGCCCGCTTGAGACAAACCCACTGCCCGCCGTATCTCTGCTCCAGGGCGTCCAGCACCTGCAGCAGGTCGATGTCTGTGCCGATGTTGCCGTTGTCCAGCTTATGGTCCCGAAATGTAGGAGCATAGGTCAGCACCCGCACATCGGGTCCCAGCCCCAGGGCCTGCCGGATGGGGGTGCAGTCCGGCGCAGGGTGCAGCAGGATGTCATTGCGCGGCAGACCTGTGGAGAGGACCTTGCCCTGATAGCCCACCGACCGCCGCCAGATTTCGGTAAACAGGGCCGAGCCGGTCATGAAATAATCGCACAGCTTGTCCTCGGAGAACCGGCGGCCGGCAGTGCGCCTGCGGTACAGCGGGTTGGACTTTGCCGCGTCGTTGGCGATTTTTTTAAAGGGCTTGTCCCCGTGCCAGACCTGGATATAGAGCTGATCGTCCCGCTTTCTTGTTCCCTGGGGGATCAGATAGTTGAATACCCACACCGCACTGGTGGCCAGGGCCCGGTAATAGGCCTCAGACTCAAACTGCACCGGTGTGATATAGGCAGGCAGCTCCTCCAGAAATTCGCGGTCCCGGCAGACCCAGATCATACGGGCTTCCGGCCGGTGCAGACGGAGATATTCCGCAATGGGCTTGCAGCTGTCGTTGAATCTGCCCTCAGTGGTGGCAAGCAGGATCTGATTTCTCTGGGTAGGCAGGGTGTCCCATTTTTTCAGCTGCCTGACTGCCCGGGCCTCCCGCAGCCGATACCCCAGCCTTGGGAGCAGGGGGATCTGCTTCAGAAAGTGTTTGATTCTGATATCCAAGCCTGAAACCTCCTTCGGTACATCCTGTCCGGGGAATGCAAAGCACCACTATATACTACTGTCATATGTCCCGGTTTATGTTTGGTAAGAGTCCGCGGGAATCCTGCCTGCCGATGGACTGCAGCCATTGCAAATGCTCTTGGTTTTGGATTTCGGTCTGCTCCAGGAACATGGCCGCCAAAAGCAGCCACAGCAGGGTGTTTCGGATTCCGTTGTGGGTCATCGAGTAGAGCAGCAGGCCCAGCAGAATCTGCGCGCTCTGCAGAAAATGCTTCTTCCGGCCCATGCACCTGCCAAACAGATAAAGATATCCAAACAGGCCGACGACCCCGTAGCAGGTCAGCAGAGAGATAAAGGTGGAATGGACCTCGGTGTTGTTCTTGATGACAAATCTCTCATAAGCGCCCTCTCCGGTACCCCAGAGCAGGTGGGGCAGCATCTCCAGCACCCGGGCATAGCCTCTGCCCTCGGAAAGGCTGGAGTCGTTCTCGCTCATCATATTCAGCATTCTCTTCCGCAGCTCAATAATGATGGGATAGCGCACGACCAGGTCGCTCTCAGAGAAGAACAGAATATACACCGTAATACCGGCCAGGGCAATGAGGAAAAAGCGCAGCACCAGCTGCCAGGCGGAGTGATTGGCCCGATAGAGCAGAATCAGCACAAGCAGCTCCACAAAGAAGCCCACAATGGCCGCCTTGGACAGGGATACCACTGTGGCCCAAAAGGCGACGAGCAGAATGGTGAGCTGGGCAAAGCGGCCGATCCGGTTTTTGCAGACCAGCAGCGCGGTAAGCATGATCAGCCCGTAATAGCCCAGCTGATTGGGGTTGTTGAAAAAGCCGGTGGTTCTGATGCCGGTGCCGCCCACATAGACAATGCCCACCGCCGTGACCAGAACGGAGAATAAGCAGCCCAGGCCGATGGACCGCTTCACCTTGTCCGCTCCGATCTCCTCGCCGATGCAGATACAGGTGGCAAAAGCAAGAAAGTTAAAGACATAATAAGCTGTTTGCCGGTTCATGTTCATGTCACCGGTGACAATGCTCCAGATCATATTGTCCAGCGCCTGGTAGCACAGCAATCCCGCAAAGAACAGGAGGATCTGCTTGCTGGGGCGGCTCATCGTCAGCACGCCCCTGGTTTTCAGCAGGAACAGCGCGATAAAGCCCAGAAGCACAATATCGCAGATCTGCAGTGAGCCGGAATCGTTGAGATACAGAGGCTTCAGCGTAAAATACAGCACCAGGGCGATCCCGGGGCCCAGTGCCTTCGGATGATTCTGTTTCAGCAATGTAGTTCCTTTCAGCAAAGCGGAGCGTCCTGCCGCCTATCGAAACCGGCGCTCAGCCAACTTTTGGTTGATCCAGATCCACTTTTGACGCAGCGGGCTGGCAAAAAACTGCTTCAGCTTCCCCTTGCGAAAGGCGGAAAGCTGCGCGGCGTCTGCCTCGGCGCTGACAAACTCGGAATGGCGGCGCAGCTCCTCCTCAGTGGGAATGCCTGGCTGCTTGGGCACAAAACGGTCGCTCAGGATATAAAAGCAATCCCCGGGCAGGCCGGCCTGAAACCGCCGCTTCTGCACATGAATATAGACGTACTCCTGTGTGCGCACCTGCCCGGCGTCCAGCCAGGCGCGCAGCACGGCGCCGTTTTCATAATAGAACACCTGGCAGGGCGCATTTGGCTGCCTGGAGGCGGTAAGCCGCTTGATCCTGCAGGAGATATCCGCCATATCCTCTCTGGCATAGGTATCCACACCCTGTTTTTTGCAAATCAGCATTTGGCCGCAGTGCTCGTCAAAGGAATAGCACTCCGGAGTGGAATACACCGTGCGATAGGAAAATTTGCCGCCCTTCTGCATAAACATCTGCCGCATCCGGGGGGTGTTGCGGTAAAGCGTCAGGTGGCCCAGGCGGTAAATCTGCTCCCTGCCCGCCTCCATCGGCTCCCGCAGAAAGTGCATCAGCCGGCCGAACAGCAGATCTACGTCGCAATAGCCCCAGTAGTCATAGGGTCGGAGCAGCTCCTCAAAAATGTAGCCGTAGGCGGGCTTGAAATCGGTGAGCTTATAAGGCGAGGAGATGTTCACCGGGAAAGGAAATCCGGCCTGAATGGTCCGGACCATCTCCTCCCAGGTGACAGGCACAATGTGCACGTTTTCGGGCGCAGCACCGCGAATCTCCCCGTCGGTGAACAGGTAAAATCCACCTCCGGGTTTTTGGCGCAGGAGCGCAGCCACAGCGAAAAGTAATTGGGAAGGGTTCCGAAATAGCAGTTCAACAGGGCAAGACGCATACTCCGCCTCCATTCTTACGCCCGGGAGAGCAGCGCTTTGATTTTCTCCAGATAGGCATCCACCACGATGGTCCTGGAAAAGTGGGCGGAAACGTACGCCCTGCCCTGCTCCCCCATCCGGGCCCGTTCGGCCTGGCTGAGCCGGAGGAAGCGGCGGATCCGGTCCACCAGGGCGTCCACGTCCTCGCCGGGATAAATCCAGCCGCTGGTGCCGTCCACCACGGTCTCTTTGCAGCCGGGGTTGTCTGTGGTGATAATGGGCCGGCCGGAGCTGGCATTTTCCAGCAGCACGTTGCTCATTCCCTCGCCGTAGGTGGAGGGGTGAATGATGCAGTGGGACCGGGCGATCCACGGCCGCACGTCCTTTTGGCTGCCCCGGTAAGATACGATTCCCCGGGCCTCCAGCGCCCGGAGGGTATCGGCGTAATGGCTTTCGGTGGGCTCAATAAAGCCGATCATATTGAACTCCGTCTGGGGATACTCGGCGTGAATGCGCTCTGCCGCGGCCATATAGTCGTCCACCCGCTTGTCGCGGAGAATCCTGCCGATGTAGTTAAAGACGACCTTCTCCCCATGGACGCCGTCGCCCCCCTCGGGGTACGGACGCAGGGGGAAGCGGTCTGTATTCACCCCGCTGCCGGGGATCAGGCGGCACTCGCCGCGCACCATGTCCAGGCTGCGGGCAAGCTCCATATTGGTGCTGTTTTGGAACATCACGCAGGCCGACCCCCGGTAGGCGCGGCGGAACAGCCACAGGATCAAGGCCTTTTTCACGCCGCTCTGCCCCAGGGCGGAGCCGAAGCCCGTGACGTTGTTGATCACCGGGATGCCCATCTGATGGGCAGCCAGGCTGGCATACACGTTGGGCTTTGCCGTGTAAGTGAGGATGACCGCCGGCTTCCATTTGCGAAAAAGGCCGGCATAGTGCAGCAGCAGCTTGCCGTCACGCAGGACGTTGGTCCCTCTGCGGTCGATATCGGGGTTGTCATATAGAAAATCCCGCCCTTTTTTGAGTCCGTAATCCTCGTCAAGTGCCTCAAATTTCGGGCCATCCGGGCAGGAAATCAGCAGACGGTAGCCTGCGTCCAGAATGCCGCGGAGCAGCTCCAGCCGGAAGCAGTATACATCGTCGTCGTTGTTGGTGAGAAGCGCAATCAGCGGGCGTTCATTCATGGAAGGTCTCCTTTTCACCGGGCTGTGCGGGGTATTGCCGGCCAAGCATGGCAGCCACGGTCCGCACCATGGTGCGAAGCTCTCCCAGCAGGGAGAATCGGCCCACGGCCAGCAGGTTCCACTGCATCTTTGCAGGCAGAACACGGCTCAGATAAGCCGCGTCCACATCCTCGGCGCCCCGCAGCAGGACGTCCTCGTCCTTAAAGCGGATGCTGGCCTCGCTGGTAATGCCGGCGGGCAGCAGCAGGGTGGCCATATACTCGGGCCGGTACTGGGCCACGTACTTCGGCACCTCGGGCCGGGTGCCCACAAAGGACATATTCCCTGCCAGCACATCCAGCAGCTGGGGCAGCTCATCCAGCCGCAGCCGCCTGAGCCCGGCGCCTACCGCCGTGATTCTGGGGTCCCGGTCCACGGTCACCGCGGCGCCCAGGCGCTCGGCATCCGTGACCATAGTGCGGAACTTATGGATCCGGAAGAGCTTTCCGTTGGTCGTCACCCGCTGCTGGCGGAAAATCACGGGCCCCTTGCTCTCGGCGCGGATGAGAATTGCAATGACAAGCATGGGAACGGCCAGCAAAACAAGCAAGACCAGCGATACAAGCACGTCAAACAGCCGCTTCACCGCAAGGGCAAACCGGTGCCGCCGCAGGCTCTCATAGTAGGGCCTGACCGCGTCAGTGCGCATGGATTGAGGCAGGGCGTCCCATTGTTTCAACATACGGTGTTCTCCATCCTTGGGGAATTCTCAGTCAGTCAGATAAGGGGTGACCACATCCTGAAACACCCGGGTGACATAGTCCAGGTTTTCATCGGTCAGCAGGGTGTGGAAGGGCAGGGTGATCAGATTGTGATAGTAGTCGTAGGAATTGGGGAATTCCTCGGTGACGGGTCTGCCGGTGCGATATGCCGTCATCATGGGCAGAGGCTTGTAGTGGACGTTGGTCATCACCCCGCGCCGGGCCATTTCCTCAATGATGGCGTTGCGCTCCGTCTCCCCGATGCCGGGGATCCGGGTGAGATACAGGTGATTGCTGCTGTTCATGGCGCCGGTGTGGTGTATCATGTGGAACACGCCCAGCTCGTCGCAGGCGGCGTCATATTTTTTCAGCATCTGCACCCGGCGGTCCAGCAGGGACGGGTACCGGTCCAGCTGGCGCAGGCCGATGCCGGCCATAATATCCGTCATATTGCACTTGTACCAGGGGCCCATCACGTCATACTCCCAGGTGCCTACCCGGGTCTTGTCCAGGGCGTCCTTGGTCTGCCCGTGGAGGGAAAGCATCTGGTAGTACCGGTACAGCTCGGCATTGTCGATTCCGGGCAGGGGCAGCCAGGTAGCGGCGCCGCCCTCGGCCGTGGTGAAGTTCTTCACCGCGTGGAAGCTGAAGCTGGTGAAATCCGCAATCTGGCCGCAGCGCAGGCGCTGCCCGTTTACGATTCGGTCCGCGCCCAGACTGTGGGCGCTGTCGGCCACCACAGCGACCCTGCCGATGGCGGACTGAATCCGGGAGGAGAGGTCCGACAGGCTGTCACTGTGATCCTCCAGGGGGCGGAACAGGGCCTGCTTCTGCTTTACAATCTCAAAGACTTTGTCGTAGTCGCAGACGATGCCGCCCAAATCCACGCAGACAATGGCCTTGGTGCGCGGGGTAATGGCCCTTGCAACCAGGTCATAGTCCATTTCTGGCATATGCGAGTCCGGCGCGCCGTCCTTGCGGCAGTCCACAAACACCACCTTTGCGCCGCAGTGCACGGCGGCAGACGCAGTGGCAGTGTAGGTGTAGGCCGGCACAATGACCTCGTCCCCGGGCCGGATGCCCAGCAGCCGCAGGTTCAGCTCCTCTGCCGCGGTGGCAGAGCTCAGGCAGACCACCCGGTTGCTGTAATGGGCTTGATTGTCCGGGGTGTCGCAGTCAACGTCCACCCGGCCGGTCTCGATGTAGGCCGCAAGCCGCCGCTCCAGCAGCTTGGTTCTGGGACCGGTGGTAATCCATCCGGAGCGCAAAACCCGGATGACTTCTTCTATTTCGTATTCACCCACGTCCGGCGGGCTGAAAGGAATGTGTTGATACAAGATGAATTCCCCCAATACAGGATAAACTCTTTTCACTTGCTTCGGGGTCAGTGCTCATAGAGCTTTAGCTGGGCATACAGCTGCTGCCGCTCCTTGGTGGCATCCAGCAGTCCCGTCAGCCGCAGCTTGGGCGCCTCTCCCCTGGCGGAACGGCGCAGATATTTCACGCCCACATAGGCCCAGCCCACCGGCAGCAGCACCCGCTTCTGCTCCAGGCCAGGCAGGTGCTGGATGGCCCGGCGGTTGAGCAGGCTGATCAGATTGCCCATCCGGCCGCCCTGCTGCACCCTTCTGGATTCGATGTTCCGCATGAGCTTTGCCTGGTTCATTCTGTTCTCGTCCTTGCTGCCGAAATTGCCGCTGTCGAAAATGTCCTGCAGAAGGCCCCGGGTGAGCGCCGGGGATGTATCCTGGCAATACGCCCGGTCAGGCGAGCCAAAATAGCGGCAGCCCAGGGCGGTAAGGGTCCTTGCAAACTGCCAAAGCCCCGCCTGCTTGAGAGGCTGGGCAAACAGGGAGAGAAATTCCTCCTCGGAAAAGCTGCTTTCAAACAGCAGCCAGTCCAGCAGATGGCGCAATCCGATGCCCCCCGCAGTGAGATGGTTGGCGGTGTGCACCAGCAGGATCAGCCCGTGATGCAGGGCGCAGGGCCCCATCATTTGGATCCCGTTGACACACAGCGGCCGGGCCCTTTGCACTACCCCGTCCAATAGTCCATGAATCTCCTCTGCGTCCACCGTGGGGAGCCCCGGTGCGCACCAGTGCATCTCCCACTCGATGGAATCCTGGGTATAGGTCCAGTGGTGGGCATGGCGGATGGACTGGGGATCGGGCACAAAGCCCTGGGCCAGCAGCAGCTCGTGGGTCCGCTGCCGATCGGACAGGTCGATGAGAAAATCCACATCCCCCATCACCCGTTCGCCGGGCTCAGGGTAATACTGGGCGGAGACACAGCCCTTGAGACAGGCATAAGGGATCCCGGCGTCGGTCAACAGGGTATGCAGTCTGCCGTGGGAGGCGCTGATCCGCAGATTTCCCCCCAACAGCCGGAGATATTTGGGGGTCCAGGCTCCCTGCACCGCCTGGGGCAGAAAAGGGCTGACCTGCCGGAAGATGTGGGGCAGCACGGTTTGGGCGTCGGCCTCACAGAGCACGGCCTCCCAGTTCACGTTCCCGGCCGGCCGGAATGGCGCGCCGAACAGTCCGGCAGACAGGGCGTCCAGCAGAGTCTGCTGCTCGGGGGAAAGGACGTCTTGGGTGTCAATTGCCATATCCGTCCCTCCCTTCTGTCAGATCGGCGCATCGACCGCAGGCCCGGCCGGGACGGCGGCCGGGCCGGGCATTTATGTGTAGATATTATCGCTTTGAGAAAACTCTGTCAACATAAAACGGCGCGGTGGGAAAAATTTGTGGCCCATTGCGCTGTTCTATTTTGCCGACAGATCCACCTTGTGGCGCAAAATGGAATACGCCGGTACGGGCTGAGGCAGGGGCATGGTGAACACCGCCTGGGGGGTGCGGACCTCCTGCACGGGGGTCCCCTCGGCGTCATGCAGGTCCCGGGCCACAAGGCTCACAGGGCGCAGATCCGGTCCCACCAGCTCCAGGGTCTCGCCGGCGGCAAACTTGTTCCGCAGGCTCAGGGTGGCCAGGCCGTTTTCGTCGCAGGCGGTGACGATGGCCACCACCTGGTACTCCCGGATGTAGCGGGAGTCCTCATAATACTGCCCGGGCTCGCCGTAGTAGAAGCCTGTGGAGTAGTGCCGGTGGGAGACCTTTTCGACTTCATCCCGCCACACCGGGTCCACAGGCCGGCCCGCAGCCACGTCGTCCAGCACATGGCGGTAGGCCCCGGTGACAATGGCCGCGTAATAGGCGCTCTTGGCCCGGCCCTCCAGCTTGATGCAGTCCACCCCCACGGCCATCAGGTCGTCCAGGTGGTCGATCATGCACATATCCCGGGAGTTCATGATATAGGTGCCCTTCTCGTCCTCAAACACCGGGAAATACTCCCCCGGCCGCTTCTGCTCCACCAGGGCGTACTGGTACCGGCAGGGCTGGGCGCAGGCGCCCCGGTTGGAGTCCCGGCCGGTCATGTAGTTGGACAGCAGACACCTGCCCGAGTACGACACGCACATGGCCCCGTGGGCAAAGACCTCCAGCTCCAGGCCGGAGGGGGCCTTGGCCCGGATCTCCGCAATCTCGGCCAGGGACAGCTCTCTGGCCAGCACCACCCTGGACGCGCCCAGCTCGTACCAGGCCGCCGCAGAGGCGTAATTGGCCACCGACACCTGGGTGGAGATGTGCCGCTGGCAGTGGGGCGCGTAGCGCTCCGCCATGCGGAAGGCCCCCAGATCCGCCAGGATCAGGGCGTCCACCCCGGCGGCGTCCAGCAGCTCCAGGTGGGCCGGCAGGGCCGGCAGCTCGCTGCTGCGGGCCATGGTGTTTACGGTGACGTGAACCTTTACGTCGTGACTGTGGGCCAGCGCCACCGCCTTGGGCAGCTCCTCGGGGGTAAAGTTGCCCGCAAAGGAGCGCATACCAAAGCTGGTGCCGGCCAGATACACTGCGTCGGCGCCGTAGCGGATGGCCATATTGAGCTTTTCCATGTCCCCGGCGGGACTGAGCAGCTCCGGTTTTTTCAGGTATTTCATGCAAGGGTCCTCCCCTACTCAGGGCGCTTGGGTCTCCGCTTCGGTTGACTCTGCGGTCTCTTCCTCGGTCTGGGCCGGGGCCAGGTCGGCGTAGCCGGCGGGGATGATGTCCTGGTACTGGTCGCTGTTGATAAACTCCTCAAAGCCCTCCTGGGTTTCAAAGAAGTGGTTTACCCCGTCCACACCGGTGGCAAAGTAGTAATAATTGGTATCCTCGGGGTACAGCACCGCCCGGATGGAGTTCATGCCCGGGTTGCAGATGGGCCCCTTGGGGATGCCGGGATAGCGGTAGGTATTGTACGGGCTGTCCAGATTGGTGGAGAAGCTCTCCCCCAGCAGCATGGCCCCGTAGTACACGGTGGAGTCCATGCCCAGCATTTTGTCGTTCCAGTTGTTCAGACGGTTGTACATGACGGAGGCGATCTTGCCGCGCTCATCGTCGTTGGCGGCCTCGGCCTCTACAATGGAGGCCAGGGTGAGAATCTGCTGCAGGGAGTAGCCGCTCTCATTCACCGCGTCCATGTACTCGTCGTCCATCTTCACGTTGAAGTTCCGCAGCAGCCTTGCCAGGACGTTCTCCGGGTCGTCCTTGAGATAGAACTCGTAGGTATCCGGGAACAGGTAGCCCTCCAGCCGGTTGTTGGCCCCGTAGGGCAGCCGGCGCAGGAAGTCGTAGTCAAACTTGTACTGGGCGCAGGCCTCCTCCAGCCGCTCCTTGGAGCAGACGCCGTTTTTCTCCAGCAGGTCAAAGATTTCGTAGCTGTTGGCGCCCTCTACAATCATCAGGGTGATGGTCTCCCGGCGGCCGGCGCTGGCCATCAGACTGTTCACAATGGCGTGGTAGTCGTAGGTCATGTTGACGGTGTAGTTGCCGGGGTCAAAGTAGTGCTCAGAGCCCGTGACCTTGCAGTAGAGCTTAAAGAGCCATTCGTACTCGATGAGCCCCGCCTGCTTCAGGCTGGCGGCAATGTCGTCCAGGTTGTCGTTTTCGTTGATGATCACCTCGGCGTCCTGATTGGGCCTGGTGAGAGCCAGCACGTCGTCGGCCATTTTCCAGCCCACCTTGGCGCAAAGCACCCCGATGGCCACCGTAACCGCCAGATAGATGGCGATTTTGATCAGCTTGGGAAAACGGATTTTTTTGATGCGGAATCTGCGCCGGACAGGGGCCGGGGGCAGCTGCTCGTCCTGGGCAGGCTCTTCGTAATCGCCGTAATCGTCAAAGGCGTTGCCGAAGTCCGGCTCAAAGCTGTCGTCCCCGCTGCCGGGAACCTGGTTGCCCGCGGGGACAAAGCCCTGTTCGCTGCCCTCCAGCAGCCGGTCAAGGGAGTCCTCCGGGCGGCGGTTTTGTTCGTTCATTGCTGCAGCTCCTTACACATAGACCACTTGCTTGGCGATTTCCATGGCGGCCTCCCGGCCCTTCAGGGCGGCAATCAGCTCCAGGCCGAAGTCCAGGGAGCTGCCGGCGGCCCGGCCGGTGATCAGCTTGTCCACCGTGACGGTGGATGCGTTTTCCATCTTGGCCTTGCCCATCTCGCTCTCGCAGCCGGGGTAGCAGGTGGCGGGGCCGATGCCCACAATGCCCAGCTCCGCCAAAATGGTGGGGGCGGCGCAGATGGCCGCCACATAGCGGCCCTCCTCCCAGGCCCGCCGGGTGAGCTCCAGGGCCTTGGCACAGGCGCGGATGGACCGCACGCCGCCCCGGCCGCCGGGGAGCATCAGCAGCTCCAGGTTTTCAAAGTCGACCTCGTCCAGGGTGCAGTCGGCCTGCACCCGGATGCGGTGGGAGCCCGTGACCAGGGGGTCTTTGGTCAGGGTGACAAGACGGACCTCCAGGCCGGCCCGGCGCATCAGGTCGCAGGGGGCCAGGGCTTCGGTTTCTTCAAATCCGGCACCAAGTAAAATGTATACCATAATTCATCCCTCCAGGCATTTTTCCACCAGGGCATAGATCTCTTCGTGAATGTCCTCGATGGAGCGCATCTGATCGTCCTTGTTGGCGCAGTGGATCACCGTCCAGCCGTAGTACCGGGCGGCCTCCAGGCCGGTTTTGCGGCACAGGCGGAGATAATCCATGTTCTGCTCGTGAATGTCGGCGTGGGTGTGGCTGAGGTGCTCCCGCTTGCGCATCAGCTGTTCGGTGATATGGGTGGGGACGTCCAGGTAGACCACCAGATCCGGGCGGGGCAGACCCATGTGGTCGTATTCCAGCTCATAGAGCCATTTGAAAAACTGTTTGCGGGTCTCATCCGGCTCTTTTGAGGCCTGATGCACCGCGTTGGAGGTGGTGTACCGGTCGGACAGGACCAGTCCCCCCTGCTGATAATAGCCGCCCCAGACCTTACGGAAGGAGGCGAACCGGTCCACCGCGTAGAAGGTGGAGGCGGCATAGGCGTTTACGTCCGAGGGGCTGGTACCGAACTCTCCGCCCAGGTACATCCGGATCAGCGCGGAGCTGGGCTCGGAGTACTGGGGAAAGACCAGGGTGCGGAACTCAGTGCCCTCGTTTTGAAGACGGCGGGTGAGCAGCTGGAACTGGGTGGACTTGCCGGACCCGTCGGTGCCCTCAAAGACGATCAGTTTACCCATGATTTCCCTTCTTTCTCCACCGCAGAGCGGCCAGAATAAACTTTGGCAGACGCATCATCCGCCCGAGCCGCCGGGGCTCCTTGAGCAGACGGTAGAACCACTCCAGATTCAGCCGGATCATCCAGCCGGGAGCCCGCTTCACCGTGCCGGCAAAGCCGTCCAGACTGCCGCCCAGCCCGGCCATCAGCCGCACGGAGGTGAGCTCCTGCCGGTGGGCAGCCATAAACCGCTCCTGCTTGGGCGCCCCCAGGCACACAAACAGAGCCTGGGCCCCGGAGTCGTTGATGGCCGCAATCACCGGGCCCTCGTCTTTGAAATAGCCGTCTGCCATGCCCACGATGCGCAGCCCCGGGGCCTGCTGCCGCATCTTTTCCGCGGCCAGCTGGGCGATGCCGGGCTTGCCCCCCAGCAGATACAGCCCTGTGCCCCGGCGGGCAAAGACCTGCAGCATCCCGGCGGCCCAGTCAATGCCGGCCACCTTTTGCTTCAGGGGCGTTTTGATCAGCTTGGCCCCCAGCACCACCCCGGCGCCGTCGGGCAGCACCAGCTGGGCACTGTTTAACAGGCTGCGGAAGTCCTCGTCGTGCATGGCCTCATAAGCGATTTCGGCATTGGGCGTCACCACCATGGCGGCGGTGTCGCCGCCCAGCAGCGCCTCGCCCAGGGCAATGGCCTGGTCCATGGTGACGTTGTCATAGCCCACGCCCATAATATCGGTTTTCATATGCAGTTTCCTCATACTATTTGCTGTTGATAAAAACGCGCATGTGCACAAAGTGCCCACTTTGAAACATTATACTAAATTCCTGCCCGGATTGCAAGAACCAGTTTTCATTTGGCGGTGAAAAGCGTCTTCTCCCTGCCCCGGCCGGGCATGGGCCTGGGCGGCGCGGCAGGGCCCGATTTTGGCAGATTGACATTCCCGATGCCGTCTGTTATAATCCAAATGAGGCGTAATTGCCTTAAAAATCTCTGTCACGGAGGGAATCCCCATGCACAAACATCTGCATATCCTTCTGAGCGTCGCGCTCTGCCTCGCCCTTTTGGCCGGGCTGTGCCCCGCACAAAGGGCACAGGCACTGAGCTTCGCGGAAAAATATCCGGACCAGCACTTCCGCGAGACCTTTGAGCCCGACCGGCCCATGACCGTGGAGGAGCTGATGGTGATGACCACCTGCCGGGCCCAGTACCTGGACGGCGTGTCCGGCACGGCCCCGGCGGACAAGACCGGCCATCGGCCCTCCCCCTGGGCGGAGCCCTATGTGCTCGCCCTGTACCAGAAAAACCGGTTTGACCCCGCCCTGGTGGACTATCACGCCCCGGCCACCCTGGGCTTCTACATGGAGTTCCTGGCCCGGAGCAAATATCTCAACCCCTTTGACGCCGCCAACCTCTACACCTTTACCGGCACCGAGGACTACACCGCCGAGCAGAAGCTGCTGCTGTGCCAGGCGGTGGACTACGGCTTTGTGCCCTACACCCAGGGCATGGACGTCACCCAGGCCAACCTGCTGCGCCGGGACGCCTACACCAAATATCTCATCCCCTCCGGCGAGGTGCAGCCCGTGCGGGGCATCGCCCACCGCACCACCACCTACCCCTGGTCCATGACCAGCTTTGAGGACACCTGGAATTATTACGACGAGACCAAGGACGACGCAGGCAGAGCCCAGCTTGAGACCCTGCGGCGCAACAAGGACAACTTCAACCTGGTGAATCTGAACGTCTTTCTCCTGCGCCGGGACGGCACCGACGGCAGCTTTGTGGACAACAGCGCCGTATACGCCCAGGACCCTGTGGCGGGTAAGCAGGTGCACCGGGAACTCATCGACTTCTGTCACAGTGAGGACATCAAGATCCTGTGCGGGGTGTATAACTACTTCAGCCCCGTCACGCTGCAGGCCATGCAGGCGGACCCCTCCGCCGTGGGCCGGGTGGCCGACGAGCTGGTGGGCTACGTGGACAAGTACGGCTTTGACGGCATTGACCTGGACATTGAGATGTTTGAAAACACCTACCGCGCCCAGTACTCCGCCCTGCTGCAGGCCCTGGACGTCCGGCTGCACGACGCCTCCAGGCAGAAGCTGCTGGTGGCCACCGCAGGGGCCTATCTGAAAACCGCAGACATGGAAAAGGGCTTTTACGACTACAACGTGCTGCGCGATACCTGCGACCTGGTGAGCGTGATTCTCTACGATGAGCACTCGGCCAGAGGCTACAACGCTGCAGCTTCCTCCGGCGCGGGGGCCGCGGCCCTGGAACAGCGCATCGGCGTGGTGAGCACCTGGCAGTACGTCAGGCGCTGCGCGGTGTACGCCGCGGTGATGCTGGGCGAGGACAAGGCCATGGTCAGCGTGAGCAGCTACGGCGTGGATTTTGACACCACTGCCAGCCATGCAACGATTATCAGCCACGGCCGGATCCGCGACCTGCTGAATACCTACAATCCCGAGATCAGCACCGGCGGCGAGCTGGTGGACGGGGCGTGGTTTGCATACACCGAGGACGGCCACTCCCACCGGGTGTATTA
Source organism: uncultured Clostridia bacterium (assembly GCA_946617435.1). Classification (GTDB taxonomy): domain Bacteria; phylum Bacillota; class Clostridia; order Oscillospirales; family Oscillospiraceae; genus JAFRPC01. The sequence continues at coordinate 18,122 of CAMOKD010000046.1, forward strand.
CGAATCCGAGCAGGGGCTGAAAAACCGGCTGGATCTGGCCACCCGGTTTGGCATGGCGGGGGTGAACGTCTTTTGCGCCCAGTACGACCAGCCGGAGATTTTCAACCTTATGGGTGCCAAGCTGATGGATCTGCCCTTCCGGGACGTGGAGCGGGGCTTCTACTACGAGCCCCTGCGCTGGGCCCTGGCAAACGGCATCACCACCGGCACCTCCCCCAACACCTTCAGCCCCAACGGCACCTGCACCCGGGGCCAGGTGGTCACCTTCCTGTGGCGGACCGCCGGCAGCCCGGAGCCCAACTCGGCGGAAAATCCCTTTATAGACGTAGCCCCCGGGGCCTTCTACTACAAGGCGGTGCTCTGGGCGGTGGAAAACGGCATCACCAACGGGCTGAGCGCCGACAGCTTCGGTCCGGCGGCAAACTGCACCCGGGGTCAGGTGGTCACCTTCCTGTACCGCTTTGCCGGCAAGCCCGAGGTAAAGGCGCAGACCAACCCCTTTGCCGACGTTGGCGATACCGCCTTCTACTACACCCCGGTGCTGTGGGCGGTGGAAAACGGCGTGACCAACGGCATCACCGCCGTCAGCTTCGGCCCGGCCAACATGTGCACCCGGGCCCAGGTGGTCACCTTCCTGTACCGCTGCGCCGGAAAAGAATCCAAAACGTGAAAAAAACCCGGCTTTTTTCGTCAGATTCACCGAAAAAGCGAAAAAACTTTGTTTTTCCATTTACAAAACCAAAAAAGAATGGTATATTAGATGCGTCAAAAAATGGGACACGGTCCCTTTGATTAGGAGGTAATTCCATTGCAACGTAAATTCAAAACCATGGACGGCAATACCGCTGCCGCTCATGTCAGCTACGCGTTTACCGAAGTAGCTGGTATCTACCCCATTACCCCCTCCAGCCCCATGGCCGACTATGTCGACCAGTGGTCCGCCCAGGGCAGAGAGAACATCTTCGGCAATCGGGTAAAGGTCATCGAAATGCAGTCTGAGGCCGGCGCGTCCGGCACCGTCCACGGCTCTCTGGCCGCCGGCGCCCTGACCACCACCTACACCGCCTCTCAGGGCCTGCTGCTGATGATCCCCAACATGTACAAAATCGCCGGCGAGCTGCTGCCCGGTGTGTTCCACGTGTCTGCCAGAACCGTGGCCAGCCACGCGCTGAACATCTTCGGCGACCACTCCGACGTGTACGCCTGCCGCCAGACCGGTTTTGCCATGCTCTGCGAGACCAACCCCCAGGAGGTCATGGATCTGGGCGCCGTTGCCCACCTGGCCGCCATCAAGGGCCGCGTTCCCTTCATCAACTTCTTTGACGGCTTCCGTACCTCCCACGAGATCCAGAAGATCGCCATCTGGGACTACGAAGACCTGAAGGAAATGTGTGACATGGACGCGGTTGCCGCCTTCCGCCAGCACTGCCTGAACCCCGAGCGCCCCGCCATGCGCGGCTCTCACGAGAACGGCGACATCTTCTTCCAGCACCGCGAGGCCTGCAAC
>CAMOKD010000047.1:0-19591 GCA_946617435.1 uncultured Clostridia bacterium
AGGAATCAGTGTAATTTCTTGATCAACAATTCTCTTTTCCATTTTCTCTAAGTTAACGATGATTTATGCCATTCAATGAGGAATCGCACATTTTTGCCTTCCGATTCGGAGATCGAAAGGCGCTTATCAGGAACTGAATTGTTGAGTGGAGTCGATTTTGGCGCCTCAATCAATACAGCTTAGCACCAGCCGGGATGTGGGGATCGACCATCAGAAGATGAAGCTTTTCCTCCTCGCCCTCCTTGTGGATGGCGGACAGAAGCATGCCGCAGGACTCGATGCCCATCATGGCTCTGGGCGGCAGATTGGTGATGGCGATGCAGGTCTTGCCCACCAGCTCCTCGGGCTCGTAGTAGGCGTGGATCCCGGAGAGGATGGTACGGGGGCTGCCGCTGCCGTCATCCAGGGTGAACTTCAGGAGCTTCTTGGATTTCTTCACTGCCTCGCAGCCCAGCACCTTCACAGCACGGAAATCGGACCTGGAGAAGGTTTCAAAGTCGACCTGATCCTGGAACAGAGGCTCAATGACCACGTTGGAGAAGTCGATCTTCTCTTCAGCAGCGGGCTTACTCTCGGCAGGCGTGCTCTCGCCGGACTTGGCCTCCTTTTTGGGCAGATCCAAGGGCTTCATGGTGGGGAAGAGGATCACCTCGCGGATGGAGTCCATCCCGGTCAGCAGCATGACGCACCGGTCCACACCGATGCCCAGGCCGCCTGTGGGGGGCAGGCCGTATTCCATGGCGGTGATATAGTCCTCATCCATCATGCCGGCTTCGTCGTCGCCCCGCTGGCGCAGCTCCACCTGCTTTTGGAACCGGCCCTTCTGATCGATGGGGTCGTTCAACTCGGAGAAGGCGTTGCCCATCTCACTGTGGCAGATAAACAGCTCAAAGCGCTCGGTCAGTCTGGGATCCTTGGGAGAACGCTTGGCCAGGGGAGACACGTCCACAGGATGCATGGTGATAAAGGTGGGCTGTATCAGCTTTTCCTCCACCTTCTGGTCAAAGCACTCGTACAGGAAGTTGCCCCAGGTGTGCTCCTTGGTGGGCCCAAGCTCCACACCCACAGAGGCTGCCAGCTTTTCGGCCTCCTCGTCGGAGGTGACGGCCATAAAGTCCACCCCAAGATACTGCTTGACAGCCTCGGCCATGGTGAGCCGGGGCCAGCCGGGGGTCAGGTCTACGTCATAGCCCTGCCACTTCAGCTGATAGGTGCCCAGGATGTCCATAGCGGCAGAGGACAGCAGCTCCTCAAACAGGTCCATCATGCCCTCAAAATCCGTATAGGCCTGGTACAGCTCCACGGTGGTGAACTCAGGGTTGTGCTTGGGGTCCATGCCCTCGTTGCGGAAGATCCGGCCAATCTCGTATACCCGCTCCAAACCGCCAACCAGCAGCCGCTTCAGATGCAGCTCTGTGGCAATGCGCATATACATGTCAATGTCCAGGGTGTTGTGATGGGTGATGAAGGGGCGGGCAGTGGCGCCGCCGGAGATGGTGTTCAGCACAGGGGTCTCCACCTCCATAAAGCCCCGGCTGTCCAGGTACTTGCGGATGTGGGAGACAAACTTGGTGCGGATTTCAAAATTGCGCCGTACCTCGGGGTTTACAATGAGATCCACATAGCGCTGGCGGAAGCGGGTTTCCACGTCGGTCAGCCCGTGGAATTTTTCGGGCAGAGGCAGCAGAGACTTGGAGAGCAGGGTCACGCTGCGGGTGCGGATGGAGATCTCGCCCCGTTGGGTGCGGAAGACGGGGCCCTCCACCCCAACGATATCGCCCACGTCCAGCTTGCGGCACTGGGCAAAGCCCTCTTCGCCCATTTCGTCGATTTTAATATACAGCTGCACCCGGCCGGAGCGATCCTGCAGGTCGGCAAAAATCGCCTTGCCCATGCCCCGCTTGGACATCAGTCGGCCGGCCAGACGGACAGGCTGCTCTTCCAGAGAGTCAAACTGATCCTTCACCTGCTGGGCGTGGTGGGTAACGTCAAACTTGGTGATCTGAAAGGGGTCACGCCCCTGCTGCTGCAGTTCCTGCAGCTTTTCGTGTCTGACCCGGACCTGGTCCACCAGGGGCAGCTCAGACTGCGGTACAAATTTTGCCACGGTATTCTCCTCTCAGTTACTTTTCCACAGACAGAATCTCAAACTGCAGGGTGCCCACAGGGGCCTCTACGTTGACGATGTCGCCCACGGTTTTGCCCAGCATGGCCCGGCCGAAGGGGGAGTCGTCAGAGATTCGATGCTCCTTGGGGTTGGCCTCCTGGGAGCCCACAATGGCGTACACGTCGGTCTCGTCCAGTTCCACATCGCGGATCTTTACCGTGCAGCCCAGGCCGATGCGGCCGGCGTTGTCCTCGGTTTCGTCAATGATCACGGCGTGGGCCAGGATGTTTTCCACCTCGGCAATCCGGCCGTAGAGCTTGGCCTGCTCGTTTTTCGCTTCGTCATATTCGCTGTTCTCGGAAAGATCGCCAAAGGAACGGGCCTCTTTAATCTGTTCGGCAACCTCTTTCTCCCGGGTGGTTTTCAGAAATCTGAGCTCTTCCTCCAGTTCTCTCAGTCGGATGCTGGTCAGTTTATATTCTTTTGCCATATGAAAGGCCACCTTTCCTCGCGGATTTCACCTGCAGGCGAAATCCGCCTCATATTTTTCGGCCAATATTATACTATTCTCACCTTGGAATTGTCAAGGATTTTCCACCGGAAAGGGTGATTTTCCGGACAAAAACAGCCGCGGCGCCATTGGGCAGGCGCCGCGGCTTTCAGATTCAAGGCTCCCAGCCTGACAGAAGCTCCACCCTGCCGGTGCGGATGTCGTACATGGCCCCGGCAAAGGCAGCTTTGCCCTCTTCTGCCATGGCGCGCAGTACTGCGCTGCTGCCCAGGGAGAGCACGCTGCGGCGCAGATTTTTCAGCTCAGCAAGATGGGGGTCCCGAATGTGGCCGATGGCGTCGCTGACCTGCATAATCAACTCGCCCAGGGCGCCCTCCTCCCGGCTGTGCACCAGGGCAGAGGCCACTGCGCCGCAGCCCCGATGGCCCATCACCAGCACCAGGGGCACGTGCAGATGGGCCACAGCGTATTCCACGCTGGCCAGGGCTGTGGGGGACATCACATTGCCCGCGTTGCGGATTACAAACAGTTCCCCGATGCCGGCGCTGAAAATATGCTCCGGCGGTACCCGGGAATCGGCGCAGCAGACCACGACGGCCCGGGGATGCTGCCCCTCATGGGCGGTCTGCCGGCGGATCAGCTCGGTGAGAGGGGCAGGGTTTAGGGTCTGGGTACAGTAGCTCTCGTTGCCCAGCATCAGGTGGAGCAGGGCACGCTCCGCCTCGGGGCAGGGGAGAAAGGCGTCCGCCAGGGCGGCGGAGGTGCCGCAGCGCAGCACCGCGTCCAGATCTTGATTGTGATTCATGGTGTTACCTCCTGATTTGTTCAGCCCAGCTGCTCCACCGCAAACATGTTCAGCGAGCGGATCAGCTTCAGATCCTTGGAGGAGAGCACCAAAAGCGCCTTCAGGTGCTCGTCCTCCTCCATGGGGGCGGCAGAGAGAATGCATTTGATGGATACCGGCAGCATGGGGTATCGGGACATGCCGGAGAGCATCCCAAGCACCTGGCCGCTGCGGTCAAAGGGATTGGCGGCGCACAGCGTCAGCCGTTCAATCGAATTACTCTGGCTCTCAAATGAGAAATTTGTCACGGTATCAAAAAATTCCACCGTGCCGAAATAGAGATTGAGACAGCTCTCCGGCTGAGAGAAGCTGGACAGATCGTTGTACAGCGTGGCCACGCTGCCCACGCCCTCATGGCTGATGGCCAGCAGGGAACGGACAATTTTCTTCCGGCGGCCATCATAGAAGTACACGTAAATCTGCCGCTGGGGAAAAAAGTTATCGGAGCTGGGACGCTGGCGCTGCTCCGACGGGGCAAAATCAATCAGCTGCTGCACCCGTATGCCCAGCGCCCCGGCCAGATCAAAGAGGGTTTGGATATCCAGGGTAATCTCACCGGTCTCATATTTTGAGAGCGTGGCTTTGCTCTTGTGGATCATGGCGGCCAGCTCTGAGAGAGTGTAGCGCTTCATCTGGCGATATAGCCGAATTCGGCTGCCGATATAGTGGTTTAATTCACTCATAAGAAACCTCAGTTTCGTAAGAATTGACTTTTCCGGGTGCTTTTTCAAAATCAGCACAAGCTTGAGATTAATATAGCATAATTGTTCTCGAAAGTCTACTCTGACGAAACAACTGGAATGTAGAATCTATCCGGGAGGATTTTGTGCAATTTGCTAACAATGACGGAATCGAATATAATGATTTTAGTAAATATCACGGGAGGCGAGGGCTATGTCCAAACGGTTCCGACTTTCAGATGCTTTCGTCATCGGCTTTGCAATGTTCGCCATCTTTTTCGGCGCGGGAAACCTGATTTTCCCGCCCTTCCTGGGCATGCAGTCCGGGGGCAACTGGTTCCCGGGGTTCCTGTGCTTTGTGGTTGCGGACGTAGGCCTGGCGATTTTTACAATGCTGATCATGGTCCGGCACGACGGCATTGAGGGCAGCTTCCTGTCGAAGCTGGGCAGAATCCCCTCCAAGGCCATTTGGATCCTGGTGATGCTTTGTGTGGGCCCCATGCTCTGCATTCCCCGTACCTGTGCCACCACCTTTGAAATGGCGGTGCACCCGGTGCTTCCCAATGTGCCGGCCTGGGCCTTCGGCATCGGGTTTTTCATTGTGGTGTATCTGCTCACGGTGCGCTCCACCTCTGTGGTGGATATCATCGGCAAGATTCTCACCCCGGCGCTGCTGCTGACCCTTGCGGGGCTCTGTATCAAGGGCATCATGCAGCCCATCGGTGAGATTGCACCGGCTGCCCCTCTGCGCCATGTGGTCAAAGATGGCTTCCTGGCCGGCTACCAGACCATGGACGTCCTGGGCTCCATGTCCATGGCGTTGATTGTGATTGCCTCCGCTGCGCGCAAGGGGTACGAAACCAAAGCCTCCAAGGTGCGGGTTATTGCCGCGGCGTCGCTGGTGGCGGCCTTCTGTCTGTTCTGCGTCTACTGCGCCCTGACCTATCTGGGCGCCACCACCTCCACCACCGATGTGGGCGAGGTGAACCAGGCCGGCCTGGTGGTTGTGATTACCGAGCTGCTGCTCAAGCGTCTGGGTGTGTATCTGTTGGCAACCATCGTGTTCTTTGCTTGCCTGACCACAGCGGTGGGCCTGGTATCCGCTACGTCGGAGTATTTTACCAAGCTGCTCAAGCGGATACCCTATCCGGTAGTCAGCGCGGTGATCTGCGTTTCCGGTGCGGCCATCAGCAGTGTGGGCATCAGCGCGATGATCCGCTTTGCCACCCCGCTGCTGAACATTGTCTATCCGCTGCTGCTGACGCAAATTTTCCTGTCCGCCTTCTCCGGGGTGCTGCACAAGAAGAGCGTGTACCGCGGCGCGGCCCTGGGCGCTTTGATCTTCTGCGTGGCGGAGACACTGAACTCCCTGGGTCTGCCGCTTGGAGCGGTTTATCTGCTGCCCCTGTCCCGTATCGGGTTTGGCTGGGTCCTTCCTGCGGTGGCAGGCGGCCTGATCGGTGCCTTTATTCCGGCCCGGAAGCCGGCGGCTGACAAACAGTGCCGGGTGGAAACCATAGTGGGAATCGTGCCCACCGGGATGCCCAGCAACCAGGGTTAGTCTTCCGTTTCGTCCCATCCTCGCCGCAGGAAGCGACGGGGGTGGGATTGTTTTTTTCGAGAATAATGCCTGCTTGTGAAAAAACAATGGACTTTTGCCGGCATATGTTGTATGATAAACAAAATATGTGCGATGCGGTCGGACGAATATTAAGCAAAAAACAAGAATCTGGAAACATTTTCGGCGGGAAAACGTCCTATACTAGTAAGAAATCACCGTTCGGACAGATTCCCCGGCGGCATAGAGCACACGGAGAGAGGCGAAATGTAATGGAAACCAAACAAACCCGGCAAGGCGGGCTGCTGAAATGGCTCGTTCCGATTGCAGCGGTGGCCCTGCTGCTGGTGGTACTGAACCTTGTAAACGAGTGGCACTTTGAGATGCGCCTTTTGGACGCGCCGGAGGCCACCATCCAGTGCAAGGCCCCCTATGACGAGCATGGCGCACAGTCTCTGCTGCTGGGGCGTCTGTTTATGCGCAAGGGCTTTGCCCTGCCTGTCCGACAGGACGGCAAGGTAGACCCGGACACCATCGGGGACTACACTGTTACCTATGAGACGGACTTTTTGGGCTTCCAGGGCCAAATGACCAAGGTGGTCCATGTGGTGGATACCACCGGCCCGGTGATTACCCTGGTGCCGGATGAGCGGGAGTATGTTCTGCCCGGCAATGGCTATGACGATCCCGGCTTCACCGCCGTGGATACGGTTGACGGTGATCTCACCGCCCAGGTACAGACCACCATCGTGGACGACGGCGTGCTCTACTCTGTCACCGACGCGGCGGGCAATACCACGGAGATCAAGCGGGACGTGTACTTCCATGACCCCGATGTGCCGGAGCTCACCCTGATGGGCCAGACGGACTATGAGCTGGCCGCCGGCGAGGTCTTTGAAGAGCCCGGCTATACCGCCATTGACAACGTGGACGGCGACATCACCAACCGCGTTGTGGTGACCGGCGAGGTCAATTCCTTTGCCGTGGGTACCTATGAGCTGACCTACGACGTGGAGGACAGTGCCCACAACCACGCCACCGCCACCCGCAAGGTGACTGTCACCAAGGTGCAGCAGCCCGATGTGGTGAACCCCACCGGCAAGGTGATTTACCTGACCTTTGACGACGGCCCCGGTCAGTACACCGAAAAGCTCCTGGGCATCCTGGACAAGTATAATGTCAAGGCGACCTTCTTTGTAATCAACTTTGGATATACCGATCTCATTGCCAAGGAGGCTGCCGCTGGCCACTCTGTGGGCATTCACAGCGCCACCCACGACTATAACAAGATCTATGCCAGCGAGGAGGCCTACTTTGCCGACCTGCAGGAGATGAACGAGATCATCAAGGAGCAGACCGGCTCGTATACCACGCTGCTGCGCTTCCCCGGCGGCAGCTCCAACACGGTGAGTAACTTCAACCCCGGCATCATGACCCGGCTGACCCAGAGAGTGACCGACGCGGGCTTCCAGTACTTTGACTGGAACGTCTCCTCCGGCGATGCCGGCGAAACCACTGACACCGATGTGGTCTACCAGAACGTGATCAACGGTGTGCAGTATCAGGACGCCTCCATTGTGCTGCAGCACGACATCAAGGGCTTCAGCGTAGACGCGGTGGAGCGCATCATTCTCTGGGGTCTGGAGCACGGCTATACCTTCCTGCCCCTGGATCCTACCAGTCCCACGGCGCACCACGGCGTCAACAACTAACCAATCTCAGGGCGCGCTGCGATCGGATATTGCAGCGCGCCCCTTTCTGCTTTAACATTGCAATTTGCCTGCCGGTGTGCTATGATACGAAAAAAGTGTTTTACGGAGTTCTGAAATGAAGCAAAGCAGTCTGTTCCATAAGGAGCCATGGCGTCCGCCCCACCTGGGCCAGCGGATTGTCAAGACCACGGTGGCGGTGTTTGTGTGCCTGATTATCTACTATCTGCGGGGGTATTCCGGCTCCAGCATGCCTACAGAATCCGCCATTACCGCCATTATCTGTATGCAGCCCTATGTCAAGGGCAGCCGGGATTATGCCCTGAACCGCTTTGCCGGCACCTTTATCGGCACGCTGTGGGGGCTGCTGTTTTTGACCCTGCTGCTGATTCCCGGTCTGGCCCACCGGATGGTTCTGGTTTACGGGCTGATGTCCCTGGGCGTGCTGTGCACCCTTTACTCTGCAGTGCTGCTGGGAAAGGCGGACTCCTCCGTCCAGGCGGCCATTGTGTTTTTGTGCATTGTCATCACCTTCCCGGAGATCGAAACCCCCTTCCTGTATATCGGCCGGCGGATTCTGGACGTGTTCATCGGCACGTTGGTGGCCATTGGGGTCAATGTGTTCCGGCTGCCCCGGCGGAAGCAGCGGGATCTGGTGTTCTTTGTACGCACCAAGGACCTGGCGCCGGACCGGTTCTCTCAGATCCCCTCGGTGGCCCTGTTCCGGCTGAACTATCTGTACAACGACGGCGCCCGGATCTGCCTGATGTCTGAGCACGCCCCGGCCTTCTTTATGCTGCAGATGAACCGGGCCAAGGTCAATGTGCCCCTGATCGTGATGGACGGCGCCGCCATTTATGATCTGGAGCAAAACCGCTATCTGGAGGTGCAGCACATTGCCGAGGAGGACTCCCGGGCCCTGCGCCGCCGGCTGGAGGAGCTGGGGCTGGGCTGCTTTGTCTACACCATCCACAACAACAAGACCTGCATTTTCCACCAGGGCAAGCTCACGGTATCTGAAAAGCTGATCCTTGACACCATGAAGCGCTCTCCCTATCGCAACTATCTGGAGGGGGAGAACTACGACCTGAACGAGATGGTCTATTTTAAGATCATCGGAGATCAAGAAAAGCTGACCCAAGTGGAGTACCAGCTGCGCAAGACCCTGCCCAAGAACAAGCTCCGGGCGGTGGCCAGGGCCCAGGCAGGGGTGCCGGGGGTATACGGCCTGTATATCTACGCCCACACCGCCACCATGGAGCAGGCACAAAAGCGGCTGATGAATCTGCTCCACCAGCTGGAGCCCCAGCTGATTGCCGAGCCTGTGCTGCTGCCGGGTGGCTATCGTACGGAAAATGATGCCATCCAGGTGCTCAACACTCTGCTGCGCCGTTATGAGCCGGTAGCCCTGCTGCCCCGGCGCCGGGAGAGGAGGCCAACGCCGTGATTCTGCTCAGTGCCTGCCTGGCGGGGATTCCCTGCCGGATGGACGGCCAATCCAAGCCTGTGCCGGCGCTGCAGGCGCTGGCGGCCAGGGGCGAGGCGATCCTGGTCTGCCCCGAGGTGATGGGCGGGCTGCCTACCCCCCGGGTGCCCAGTGAGCGGCAGCCCGACGGCAGAGTTCTGAACCGGCAGGGGGAGGACGTGACCGCCCAGTTCCGGCTGGGTGCGGAAAAAGCCCTGTCTGTGCTGCTGGCACAGGGCTGCAGCTGTGCGGTGCTCAAGGCCAGAAGCCCCTCCTGCGGCAAGGGAATCATCTATGACGGCAGCTTTACCGGCACCAAGGTGCCCGGCAGCGGCGTGCTGGCTCAGCTGCTGCTGGAACGGGGCATCCCGGTGTACACCGAAGAGGAGTATCTGGCGCTGCTGCAAAACCAATAGACCCGCCTGGCCGGGGAACCGGGAAAATCGGTTCCTCGGCCTGTTTGTTCAAAAAAAGTTTCCACCCTGCTTGCAAATTGCAAGGCAGGGTGGTATACTTTATATGAACACGTTCATAATAATCCGGAGAGGGGGGAGCTTATGCCGAAAATCATCTCTGCCGCCCAGGAATCCATCCTGGCCTTTGCTCGCCAGATGCTGCTGGAGGGCGGGTACGAGGCGCTGACCATCCGGGCCGTGGCAAGCCGCGTGGGCATTGCCGTGGGTACGGTGTATAATTACTACCGCTCCAAGGATCTGTTGGTGGCCAGCGTCATGCTGGAGGACTGGACAGACGCCCTGCACCGGATGGAGGCCGGCGCGGAGGCCGCGCCGAATCTGATGACGGGGCTGGAGGAGGTTTACAGCCAGCTTCTGGCCTTCTGCCACACCTACGCGGCGGCCTGGGCCCAATATACGGTTCGGCCCGGGTCCGCGGGGGATTTCCACGCTCGGCACCGGATGCTGCTGGACCAGCTCTGCCGGGTGCTGGAGCCGCTGCTGGGCCGCTTTGACGCCCTGTTTTGCCCCCAGACGCCGGAATTTCTGGCCCAGAGTATGCTCACCGCAGCCTCCGGGGACGAGGCGCCCTTTGAATGGCTCCGGCCGATTATGACCCAGTTATTTCATATCCGAGAAAAGGAGTAGTGAATCATGAGCAGCTTTAAGAATCTTCGCGTGGTGGACAATTTCTACCAAACCTCGCTGTTCTTCCCCATGCCCACAGTGCTGATCAGCACCTTGGCAGAGGACGGACAGACCAACCTGGGCCCCTACAGCCTGGTGCAGCCCTACTACGTGGCGGGCAAGGACTACTATGCCATGCTGCTGAACTGCCGTAATTCCTCCAACACCGCCCAAAACATCCTGCGTACCGGCAAGTGCGCCATCAACTTTGTCACCGACGAGCGCAAGACCTTCAAAGAGGTGGTCCGTCTGGGCTGGCCCGGGGACAAGACCGCCGAGAAAATGAAGGACTGCAAATTCACCCTGGAGGACGGACAGATGACCGCCGAGCACCCGGGGGAGGCCTTCCCCAAGGTGGTGCAGGAGGCCTTTCAGGTGATCGAGTGCACCTGGATGCGGGAGCTGGACCATGCCCAGGACGATCAGCCCGGCTGCCTGGAGGGGTACGAGCCGCCCTATCACGACTTCAACGGCATTACTTCCAAGTTCGGCGCCACCTTTATCCTTCGGGTGGATAAAATTCTGATGAAGGAGAAGTATTACAACGCCATCATCAACGGTGTGCGGGCCAAGGACTTCCCCAGGGTGCCGGTGGACTACGGCTACCGTGACAGCAAAAACTTCTGGTACTGCCGCCATCGCCGCTGCATTCCGGAGCTGCTGCCCGTTCGGGCCACCACGGTGCAGAGCGTCCGCTATGCCGCCGACCGGATCGACGACAAGATCAAGTTTACCGACGAGGCCTGCGCCAAGCTGGTGAACGTGCCCCGTATCTTCCTGCCCATGGCGCTGAAGGGCTGCGTTCAGTGGGCAAGGGAGAATCACGTCACCCTGATTACAGAAGAGCATATGAACATCATCAACGATAAGCGGGCCAAGGAAAAGAACAAATAACGAACCCTATCCATACACTGAAACAGGAGGTATTTCACATGAAAGTTGTACTCGCAGGCGCCTTTGGCCATTTGGGAGAGGATATTCTCCGCTCCCTGGTCCGGGCAGGACATGAAGTGGTGGCAGCGGATCTGGTGACCCGCCAGATTCCGGACCTGTCCGGTTACCGTGCAGTCAAGGTGGACATGACCGACAAGTCCGCCCTGAAGGGTCTGTGTGACGGGGCGGACGTGGTCATCACCACGGTGGGCCTTACAAAGGCCAGCGCCAACGTCACCGCCTATGACATCGACTTCGGCGCCAACAAGAATCTGCTGGAGGAGGCCAAGCGGGCCGGCGTAAAGCATTTTGCCTACGTCTCCGTGCTCAAGGCCGACAAGGCCCCCAACGTGCCCATGCTGGACGCCAAGGCCAAGCTGGAGACCGAGCTGAAAAACAGCGGCCTGAAATGGGTGATTTTCCGTCCCACCGGCTATTTCTACGACATTGCCAAGGTCTTTATGCCCATGATTGAAAAGGGCAAGGTGACCCTGCTGGGCAAGAAGCCCGTTCACGCCAATGTGGTGGACACCCCTGACTTTGCCGACTTTATCGTTGCCCATATGACCGACGAAAACAAGCTCTACAACGTGGGCGGCAAGGAGACCTATTCCTATGAGGAGCTGGCCAATCTGTTCTTCCAGGCGGCCGGCAAGGAACCCAAGATCAGCCGCGCCCCGGCCTGGCTGTTTGACGTGCTGGCCAACCTGCCCAAGAACAAGAAGAACGGCAAGCAGGCCATTATCCGCTTCTCCAAGTGGACGCTTACCGAGGAGATGGTGGGCGACACCAAGGTGGGCGACGCCAGCTTTGCCGAGTACATCAAAAACTGCTACAAGAGATAAAAAGGGGAGGGAACTGTCATGGCATTTCCGCAAACCATGTGGATTCTGCTGGTGGTCAGCGCGGTGCTCTGCTGCGTGGGCTTCTATAAATTTGTGTATTTTCTCTCCATCGGCTATGGTTTTGCCGTGGCGGGAGAGGGCGTTGTCATTGCCATCCTTGCCCTGAGCCGGGGCACCTGGACCGCGGCCCTGCTGGTGCAGTGCGCGCTGTTTGTGGTGTACGGCGCAAGACTCTCGGGCTTTTTGCTGGTGCGGGAGATCAAAAGCGCCTCTTACCGTAAGACCTTGAATTCCCAGACCGACAAGCCCATGCCGATCTTTGTCAAGGCCGTGATCTGGGTGTTTGTTTCCGCCCTGTATGTGGCCCAGGTGAGCCCGGTGTACTATCGGGCCCAGCTGCCTGCCGCCGGAAGGATCGGCTCTGTCTCCACCTGGATCGGCGCGGCCATCATGCTGCTGGGCATTGTGCTGGAATCCCTTGCCGACAAGCAGAAGAGCGCCGCCAAGCAGCGCCGGCCGGATATGGTGGCCATGGACGGGCTTTACAAGCTCTGCCGCTGCCCCAACTATCTGGGCGAAATCATTTTCTGGACCGGCGTGCTGGTCTCCGGCGTCACGGTGCTGCGGGGCTGGCAGTGGCTGATTGCCCTGGTGGGCTATGTTTGCATTGTGTATATCATGTTCAACGGCGCCCAGCGGCTGGAAAAGCGGCAGAACAAAAACTACGGCAGCAAAAAGGAATACCGGGCGTACGTCGCCAAAACCCCCATTCTCATTCCCTTTGTGCCCCTGTACCATCTGACCAAGGGGGAAAAGAAATGACCATCCCCATGGCAGTGGTGGACTTTGTCCCTGTGCTGCTGTTTCTCTGGGCTGCGGTGCTGCTGCAGCGATATCTCTACGGGCAGATGAGCAAGGGCGCCTTCGCCCTGTTTGCCGCAGGCACCATCTCCATCTTCCTGGCAGGGTTCTGCAAGGCCCTGTGGAAGCTGCTCTATGCTGCAAATGTCTGTGACTTTGCGCGGCTGAACCAGATGTTCTTCCCCCTGCAGTCCATCGGCTTTTTGCTGGCGGGACTTGCCATGGTCGCCCTGCTCTTTGCCCGGCAGGGCAAGGGCACAGCCTATATGGCGGCGCCTCCGGTGTTCTCCGGCACCATGCTGTTTGTGGGGGCAATGTCCCTTGGCGCACTGGGCCTGTGCGGCGGCCTGGCGGTGCTGGCGGGCCGGAAAAAGAAGGCCTTGGCCGTGGTGCTGTTCTGCCTGGCCTTTGCGTTTATGATGGGTATGGGCTATCTGTCCTCCAAGGACTTCGCAAATCCGTGGATGAACTGGATCGGGGAGTGCGTCAACGTGGTGGGCCAGGGCTGCTTTTTGACGGGCGCCCTGCTTCTGAATCGGGAGGCCGCCAAATGAGCGACCTGGATCAACAGATTCGCCGCCGCTTTGCGGTAAAGAGCCGTGACCTGGGCCAGCTGGCCCGGGTAAAGGGCAAGGGGATGCACTTTGCAATCCGCTCCTTCACAGTGGAGGGGCTGGGCTTTTACAGCACCATTTCCATGTCCGCCATGCTGGGGCTGATGAAGATGCAGACCCTGGTGTTCACCCCCCTGCGCAAGGACGCGCCGCTGTTCTCCTATGACCGGATCCATGCCCTGGGCAGAGACACCCTGCTGCTGGAGCTGTATGACACCCAGCTGGCCCCCTGCGGGCTGACAGCGCTGGACGCGGTCAAGGCCTCTGCCGCGGATCTGGCAGACCACGACCTGGGCACGCACTGGTATGACCACCTGAAGCTCTCGCCCAGTCTTGCCAAACGGGAGAAGGGAAAGGCGGCGGAGCTGGACCGGCTTACAGCCGAGTATCTGCGCACCTATTTGGATCTTGTGGAGGCAAGCCCTGTCTGCGATCCCCAAGCCAAGCAGCAGAAAACCGCGGCGTACGTGGACGGCCTGTTCACCCACGGCGGCCCCTCTACAGATCAGTTTGTCCGTATACTGGGCCAAAGCCGGGCCAAGGAGCTGTTCGGGAGCTATGCGTTCTCCTCCTCCGCCCCGTTGGAGCAGCTGGGGTAAGGCCTTGGGCAGCGCACTGCATCACAAAAAAGACCGACCTGCCGGTTAGGCAGATCGGCCTTTTTTGTGGTAGCAGGCACAGGCGACAGCTGGGGTGGCAGGACAAAAGGGTGCTTTTTGCGCAGGATCCGGGAGGAGTTTACCGGCGCCCAGACCCGTGAGGGCCAGGCCATGGAGAAGTACCTGTCCGAGCTGCAGGGACTGTGGGACAAGGCTCTGGTGGACGCGGCGCAGGTGCAGGGTCAGGTGCAGGCGGAGCGGAGCGCTACACGGCAGGAGGCCAGGGAAACCCAAGCGGCCCAGCTGGCATCCGACAACCAGGCCCACGACATCGACGCCCAGGGCACAAAAAATACCGCCACGGAGAGCGGGAAGAAACGGTATATGGCGCGGAATTTCACGATGGAGAGGAACGTCGTTGGATTCCGGGACTTCTCTGCAATACGAATTGCTGTGTCCAATGCAGCACAGGAAATCATTGATAAAGGGGGAACCGTATCAATCGAGACCGACATTGTAGATGAAGAAGAAAAAAACACAGATTGGACGAACGGTAAGGCCGGGAGGCAGCGCCTCAAAGAGATACTGGAGGACGCGCTTGGAATCCCTGTTACTCTTGGAGCGGACGGAATGTCTCTTGAGGCGACGCTTACAAGAGACGGAATTGACCATGCGATAAAAGGAAATAACACTGGAAGAAAAGCGGCGATATTTAGTAAATTCCTTGAATTGGCCGGCCGATCAATTTACAGTTTCAGCACACCCCAAGACAGACAGTACAGTAAAGCAAGTGCAAAGATCACTGATAAAGCGCTGTGGGACAACTTTGTGGGTGTCGCTGAGATTGCTGGAAAGAATTATCCTGTTGTGTTTTCTGTCCGATCCATTGATTCAGATGTTCGCGGGCAGATTTATGAGGCATGGATAAAGAAAGAGGCTGAAGCCACCCGCGGCGCCGGTACGCAGGAAAAACCTGCCAACGGACAGCCGAGTTACGGTGATCAGTCAACCTCTGGATCCAAAATATCACAAAAAAACAAAGATGTCAAGGCCCTAGGGCGAAAGTCTGAAAGGAACTATAATGATACGGTTGTGCTGGAAGAAAAAACGATTGACAAATATCTGGCCGACTATGCGTCCAAGAGCAGCCCCAACTATGCACAGGCTTACATCGTAAGGATGCGCCCGACTGACTTTCTTGATCTCACTACAAGCCGGGTAGGGCGGAACATTATTGCTTCTCAGACCCAGGATCTCGACACGGAAAAGCTCAAATCCGCAACACGGCATCAGCCTTTTCAGCTCCATATTGACACCGAGACAGGACAGGTAGAGGGTCACGAGGGACGTCACAGAGCAATGGCGCTGTACATTGAGGGAATCCGGAGCATCCCCGTGCTCTTGTTCGACAGTAGAAACAAATACAGCAAGACCGCGCTGGATACACTTGATCTGAAAGGGCAGGAATTCGGCGACAGTCGAAGTGACGCGACAGTCAGACTGACAGATGTACAGCCGCTCAGCTACGCGAACCGGGAAAACATTGTACAGAAGTACACAACGCAACCGGCTTGGGAAAAATATTTTAAAAAAGCCGGTACGAATGAGACAATCCGCTACCAACAGCGGGACTACAGTCGGCTGGGGGACGAGGAGGTCATCGCCCGGCAGGCGACGGCGGAGAGCACCGACAACCCGGAGACCCGGAAAATGCAACAACAGCAGCCTGGCCGGCTGCTGTTGTTTTGATAATAAGTTTACCGTAATATATTATGATAAACTTATAGCAGAAGGTTTTGGGAAATAGTCCGGGCCGGTCAGGGGATCTGACGGCCAAAGGGGATGCGGTACAGCGCGTCCCAGGGCTGCAGCTGCTCAAAGGTGTGGGCGGCGGCGAAGAGGTCGCCGTCATGGAAGCGTCTGCCGATCATTTGCAGGCCCACAGGCAGGCCGCCGGCGGAGAGCCCCGCGGGGACAGAGGCGGCAGGGTGACCGGTGAAGTTGGCAAGGAAGGTCTCGCAGAAGCCGATCAGCGGTTCCATCCCCACACCGTTGACAAAGCGGGGCCCCATGGTATCCCGGTCGCCTGCGTTTGGCACGGGCAGACACACCGTGGTGGGGGACAGCAGCAGGTCATATTCCGCAAATACGTCCTGCAGGGCGTCATAGAGCTCGGTCCGGATCAGATTGAAGGCGTAGTAATCCAGAATCCCGCCTTGGGCAGTCTTTGCGTTCCAGTCTATGAAGGCCCGGGGCAGCTCTTGGCTGTGGTCCCGTACCAGGTCAAAGCCCCGGCGGCGGTCCAGCTCCAGCTCAATGGCGGTATCCACGCAGATTGCGCGGCACCAGGCCTCCGCCAGCTGGTTGGAGGTGTGGGTCAGGCGGAAATGTACTTGTTCCACCGTTGCGCCGGCCTCGCGGAAACGCAGGGCGGCGGCTTCGGCAATCCGCGCCACCTCCGGCTCAACCGGGAAGGCGTCAAAGTCCGGGGTCCAGGCAATTTTCCAGCCCTTCAGGGGGCGGTGCATCTCACGGGTGAAGTCCACATGGGGCTGCTCCAGACTCAGGGGATCCCGGGGATCGAAGCGGGCCATATAGTTCAGCAAAACGGCGCTGTCCTCCACGGTTCTGGTGAGGCCGCCGTTGAAGCAGTAGGGATGGGTGGCGGCCCAGGCATCGGGCCGGCACACGCTGGGGATGGTGCCCACCGAGGCCTTAAAGCCGAACAGACCGCACCAGGCAGCAGGGATCCGGATGGAGCCGCCGCCGTCTGAGCCCTCTGCAATGGGCACCAGTCCGTCCGCCACGGCAGCCGCGCTGCCGCCGGAGGACCCGCCGGAGTTATACCGCAGGTCAAAGGGGGTGGAGGTAGGGCCGTAGAGCTTGTTGTCACAGGTGCCGCGGAAGGCAAAGGCCGGGGCGTTGGTCTTGCCCACGGCAATGCCGCCGGCGGCTTCCATGGCCCGGCAGAACTCAGAGTCAAAGGGATCCTCCCGGATCAGTGACCGGACGCCGCCGTGGGAGTTGGTCCAACCCCGTTTGCTGGGCAGAAAGTCCTTCAATCCAAAGGGGACACCGGCAAAGGGCCCCGGGTTCTCCCCCCGGGCGAGCCTGGCCTCCAGCGCCTTGGCGGCGGCGCGGGCGTGGTCAAACCGGGTGTAGACAAAGGCGTTGAGACTGGGATTCCGGGTCTCGATCCGCCGGGCAAAGTAATCCACCACCTGGGTGGGGGAGAGGGTACCCTTGCCCACCGCCGCGCCCAGGGCGGCGGCGGAGAGGGTTTCCAGCTTGTCACAAAATTCCATCTCAGCTCCTCACTCCGTAGCGCGCCAGATAGTCTCTGCCCACGCCTGCGGCCTGCCAGCGCTTGGACACGGAAAACCCGATGGGGGAGAAGATCACCTCAGAAAGCAGCTCCAGCACCGCACAGGCGACCGACGCGCCGATGCACTGGGGAATGCTCCACCGGACCTGCAATGCGCCCGGCAGATAGGGGAAGATTACGAAGGCCAGGAACACAAAGAGGAAGTTATCCACGATTTGAGACAAAAAGGTGGAGATAAAGGAACGGGCAGCATAGGCCGCTGCGCCGTCCGGGTTCTTGCGGAAGCGGCTGCCGATGTACACGTTGGTGTAGTTGTTGGTCAGGGCGGAGATCACGTAGGCGATGGTGCTGGCCAGCAAAATGGACCACTGGCCGCCTACGACCATATCCAGGCCCGGATAGTTCCAGATCCGGCTGATCACCACGCAGACCAGACTGCACAACAGGTTGGCGGCAATGGCCACCAGAGACAGCAGATTGGCCGCCCGGGCGCCGTAGTGCTTGGCCACAATGTCCATCAATAAAAAAGACAGCCATGATACCAATATCCCCGCGTTCAGGGCCAGCCAGGGCAGCGACACCAGGGTGATCCGGGCCAGGAAATTCATGGCGATCACGGCCAGGATAAAGAGCGCTGTTACGGCGGCGGGGATGGATTTGATCAGGGCTGAGAGCATGGCAAACTCGCGGCGCAGCCACGTGCCATTGTTTTGAGTGTGATTCATTTTTTGTTCTCCTTGGTTTTGATTTGTATCGCGGAGGATTTAGAGGCCGAACTCCGCTATTTGGATGACTCCGGAGAGGTATTATAGCACGTTTTGCCAAAATTGCAAGCCCGGATTTGCAATCCGGCCCGGGCAGCCCCCGGGCCGGGAACAGTTTTACCGCCCGGCTTCCCCGGTGCAGGGGGGCGCGGCGGGATCTGGAACGGTGAAGAACTCTGCCAGCGTGATTTGCAGCACGTCACAGATCCGGGCGATGGTCACCACCTGGAGCTGGCCGCCCCGGGCCCGGGTCATGTCCAGGGTGGAGTGGTTGAGCCCGCAGGCCTTGGTCAGGCGGGTGATGGGGATGTTGCGCTCTGCCGCCAGCTGGCGGACTCTGGCAACGGTGTCAATTTTGTTTTCCATATGGCGTACCTCCGTCCTTGGGGCAAATAGATCCCGGCCCGCGGGCCTGTGTATCCGGGCCTGTGTACAGGATCGCACAGACGGTGTCCGATAAACGGGACACTAATTCAGCACCCGGCCGCAGATTTTGAAGCTGTCGCCCGGCAGGACCGGCCGGGGCTCGTACTTTTGGTTGTAGGAGACCAGCACCGGCTGCCGGTGCATCACGCCGGTGCTGTCGATGTAGTCCTCCTGGGCCTCCTCTGCCGGGGTCTGCTCGTGGTAGGCTTTGAGATAGCCCTGGCCGTCCAGAACAAAAATCCCCACCTCTCCGGGCCGCAGGGTGTTGCAGATTTGCACCCAGACCAGCTGATGGTCCTGGTAGACGGGCTCCATGCTGTCGCCCACCACGCGGACGGCAAAGTCAGCCTTGGCCGGGACCTTGTCCTCGGGAAAGCGCATCAGTTCAATGTTCTCTTCGCTTAAGAACTCGCCGGTGCCGGCGGAGACCCACAGGGTACTCACCGGCATTTCCACAAAACGGATCTCCGGGGAGGCAGGCGCGGGCGCGGGGGCGTATTTGCCGGTGGCGATAAGATCCGCCCGGTAGTCCAGCAGCTTGCGCATGCCCTCGTCGTTGAGCTGCAGGCCGGCCCTGCCGCTGATGAAGAAGGAGTACATATCCGGCACCTCCAGCGCATCACAGATGGCCAAAAGCTGATAGCCGGTGGGCTCGGTTTCGCCCTTTTCCCAGCGCAGAATGGTGGAATAGCTGACCTCTGCGCCCCGCTCCTTCAGCCGCCGGAGCAGCCCCTTGGCCGATACGCCGCACAGCTCCCGGGCCAGGACAATCCGCCGGCCCAGGGTGTTGTCTGCGCGCTCGGCCGGAAGATTGTATTTTGCGGCCCCGGCCGGGCGGACGGGAATGGATTTTTGGTTGGACTGTTTCATGCTCGCGCCCCCTTTTCTGATTGAAATTATATCATAAATGACATCTTTTGTCAATAAAACATTCAGATATGCCACACAATTAGCGTTGACAAAAGAACGGGGAGATTTTATAATCAAGCCAGCTCCACCGGAAGGGAGGCCTGGCCATGGACCGGGAGAGAACCTATATCTGCATCGATCTGAAAAGCTATTATGCCTCGGTGGAGTGCGTGGCCCGGGGGCTGGATCCATTGAAGGCCCGGCTGCTGGTGGCGGACGAGAGCCGCAGCGACCAGACCATCTGCCTGGCGGGGTCGCCGGCACTGAAGGCCCTGGGGGTGCCCGCCAGGCCGCGGCTG
>CAMOKD010000048.1:0-18070 GCA_946617435.1 uncultured Clostridia bacterium
TGATGAAGGCCATGATGAACTACGGCACCTCTGCCAGAGCCTTCTTCGTGGCCGACGGCAGAGCCATCGAAGAGCAGTAATTCCCAAATAAAACCCAAGGGCCGGCGCAAAAGCGCCGGCCCTTCAGGCTGTACTGCGATTCTCATGTAGAAGTTTCCTGGGCGGGCTCGGCAGCGTCGGCCTGCTTCGCCTCCTGCTTCGCCACCAGGTCAATCAGCGCGGCAATCACCACCGCGCAGGCGGTGAACACACCGCTGATGAGAAACTGTCCCAGTCTCTTGCGGTTCATAACCATTCCTCCTTTGTCTCGCTGCCCACGTCAATGGGCACGGGGTCCAGCCAGGCCGGGCAGGGGAGAGAATTCTCGCCAGAAGCGGCCATGGCCGCCGGCCCGGTACAGACGACCCACTCCTGCCTGCAGGGCGGAATCCCGATGTCTGCCACCACCAGCCGTTTCATGTGTTTCCCGGCGGCATCGGTGAGAAGGCCGCGCTTGAGCAGGCCGATGGTCACCGTGAGATCAGAGCGCACTGCCAGCGCCCCCTGGCCGGTGTCGCCGTGTATGCCGCTGTTGATATCCACGCTGATGACCCGGGCACTGCTGTGGTTGATTTCTGTCACAGCCTGCAGCCAGGGCTGCCGCAGCTCGCCCCGAAACCCGGTGCCCAGCAGACAGTCCACCACAGTGTCATAGCCGGAAAGGCAGCCAGGGCTGTAATCTTCGGCGGCAACACCCAATTCCACAGCCTTTTCCGCAAAGAGGGCGCTGTCCGGCGTCAGCTTTTGAGAAAGGCGGATGACACAGCACCGGTATCCATGCTCTGCCAGCAGGCAGGCCAGGGCATAGCCGTCGCCGCCGTTGTTCCCGCCGCCCACCGCAATGGCGGTGCGTCCGCTCCAGTCCGCGGCCCGGAACACCCCCAAGGCTGCCCGGTACATCAGCACCCGGCCCGGGGTGCCGCTCTCGATGGTGATCCGGTCACTCTCCCGCATGGTCTCCACGCTGACGCAGGGCAGTATGCCCCCGGCGGCAGACCGGTGCCCCCGGCCGGGAAAGTGCGCTTGCAGATAGGCCACAAGCTGCAGGTCTGCCGGCAGCCAGGGCAGGGCATCCAGCTCCTGCCGGTGCAGCCAGCGGCATGCGGAATGCTCCCGCAGGGTCAGTTTTCCCGCGGCCACGGCAGCCAGATAACAGTCCATGTGCAGGTGGAATTCCGGGTAGTCATATTCCACCGTCAGCAGGTAGTCGCCCACCTCAGCCTCAATCCCCAGCTCCTCCCGGAGCTCTCTGGCCAGGGCCTGCCGGGGGGTCTCGCCGGGCTCCAGCTTTCCGCCGGGGAACTCCCAGCCGCCCTTTTGGGCGCCGTAGCCTCGCTGGGTGGCAAGCACCCGCGCTCCGTCCCACAGCACTGCTGCCACAACCTGTATGGTTTTCAACGGATACACCTGCCTGTGATAGTTTCGCCGGCGCAAATGGCGTCCGGCCAACCCTATTATAGGGGACGCCGGGGCCCTTGTCAAGGAATCCGGATTTTTGAAATTTACAAAAAAAGACTTGACTTTTCCGCGCTTTGCAGCATGATAATACCATAGCATACAAGGAGGCAGCTTATGAAATCCTATGATCTGATTTGCGTGGGCACCGCCCTGGTGGACTCCATCCTCAGGGGCTTTGACCCAAACCCGATCTCCGCCTCCGGTTATCGGGCGGAGTCCGGTACCCTGAACGTGGGGGGAGAGGCAGTCAATGAGGCCATGGCCGCGGCAAAGCTGGGCCTGCGCACCGGCATTTTCTGCGCTCTGGGCCAGGACGGCGCCGGGCAGCTGGTGGGCGCGGCCCTGTCCCGCAGCGGCGTGGACACAGACCTGATCCAGTGGGAGCCCGACCATCCCACCCCGGTGACCACCATGTTTGTCCGGCCGGACGGCACCCGCAAATCCATCACCAACCTTGCCCACCGCTACAACTTCCACCCGGAGCGGAGCCCGGAGCGGTTCACCTGTGCCAGGGCACTGATTCTCGGTTCGCTGTTTCGTGCGCCCTTTGACGATCCGGAGATTATCCACAGCGTGCTCAGCGCGGCGAAGGCGGCAAACCAGCTGGTGTTCGCTGATACCAAGCTGCCCAATTTCCGCGTCCTGGGGCTGGAGGCGCTGCGCCGCAGCCTGCCGCTGATCGACTATCTCACGCCCAACGAGGACGAGGCGCGGTACTACTCCGGCAAGGACCGGCCGGAGGAGATGGCGGACGTGTTCCTGGACTGGGGCGTGGGCACGGTAATGATCAAGCTGGGGGCAAAGGGCTGCCTGCTGAAAAACCGCACCCAAACCCTTTCCCTGCCCGGCTATCCCATCGCAGCGGTGGATGCCACCGGCGCCGGGGACAACTTTGTGGCGGGCTTTGCGGCCCAGCGCCTGCGCGGGGCCTCTGACGAGGACGCCCTCCGCTTTGCCAATGCCTGCGGCGCCATCTGCACCACGGCGGTGGGGGCGGGCACAGCCCTGCAAAGCCGCGCCCAGGTGCTGGCGTTTATGGCAAACCCGGAGGGCTGAGCCCCGGGCAAACAGTCTTTGCCGGCGCGCTACAGACCAAAACCGCCCGGTTTCCTTGCTGATGAAGGAAACCGGGCGGTTTTCGCCGGTGTGCGGCATTATGGCCCATTGCATAGAATCAGCCGGGCGGGGTCGTCGCTGCTTGGCGTATAGTCCTGGGTGGGGAAGAACAGGGCCCAGTTTTCCTCCAGGCGCAGCCGCTGTGCCCAGCCCGCGATCCAGGAATCCGGCCACTGCACTGCCGGTGCGTCCGGGTCCAGGGTGATGATGGTGGTCAGGCACCGGCTCTCGGGGTCCAGCTCCTGAAAGCGGATCATCAGCTGACTCTCTGCGGCAGTGGCCTCCTGGGTCATGTCCATGGAGTGGGGCAGATTCATCAGCAGCCACTCCTGCACAGCCAGCACCGTCTGGCAGTCGGTGGTGTAGACAGTATAGCCCTCCTGCCAGGGGGCAGTGTCGGCCTCCTCCAGCCGCTGCCCCAGCTCCGGCGCCTGGGCCGACAGGAGGTCAATCAGCTCCGGCCCAAACTCGGTATACAGCAGCACCGGGGCCGCAAGCTCGGTGCTCAAAGCCTGGCAGTCCGGGCGCAGCTCCTCCGGGGTCTGCGGCTTGCGAACCGACGCCTCCGGAGACTCCGACCCGCCTGCTGAGACAGAGAGCCCGCCGCCGTAATAGAAATCGTCCTCTGTGACCGGCACGTCCGGCTCGGCGGCAAAGATTGACTCGCCCTCCTCTGCCAAAATGCCCTCCAGCACTTCAAAGTCGTCCCCGGTATCCTCCGGGGCAAACTCTGCTTCAGCTTCCGACCGATCGTACATGGGGGCCCTGGCGCCGGCTGCTTCCATGGCAGCCTCTGTCTCCTGGGGGGCGGGCAGCTCCATGGCGGCCTGGGCGGGGGCGGCCTCGTCGGCCTTCATCCGGCTTCTCAGGGGAATCACGTCCAGGCCCACCAGCAGCACCAGCACCGCGGCCACCAGCCCAAAGCCGGTGCCCGGGCCGATCCACCGGCGCTTTTTCACAGGGATGGTTCCGGCCTCCTGGCCGATGCGGTACATCACGCCCTTTTTCAGCCCCTCCGGGGCGGCCTGGGCAAGGCCGGCGGTATTTTTGTCGATTGCGGACCAGGCGTCCAGCAACTGCCGGCACGCCGGGCACTGCTGCAGATGAGTCTGGAGGGCCTGCTCCTGGGCGGGGGTGTTCTCCCCGTCGATATGACCGCTGATCAGCTCCAGCGCTTTTTCACAGGTCATTTGGCATCCCTTCCTTTCTGATGGATAGACGAACGGGCAGCGGATTTGTTCCCGCCTGAGAGCAGCTTTTCCCGCAGCCTGGCCCTGGCCCTGGACAGGCGGGATTTCACCGTGCCCTCCTCCAGCTCCAGCACCTGGGCAATCTGACTGTAGCTCAAGTCGTCAATGGCGCGCAGGGTCAGTATCTGCCGGTATTCCACCGGCAGCTCGTTCATGGCCCGGGCCAGCGCCTGCCGGTCCTCAGACCGGATGACAGCCTCCTCCGGGGAGATGGCGGGATCCGGCAGATCCAGCTGGCTGTCTTCACTGTCCTCCTCCCGCATGGTCAGGGAGACGGTGGTCCGCCGCTTTTTTGCGCGCAAAAAGTCGATGCACACGTTGCTGGTCAGCCGGAACAGCCAGGTGGAGAAGGCGGCCTCCTGCTGGAAGCTGCCCAAATTCCGCCAGGCCTTTACAAAGGCCTCCTGGGTCAGGTCAAAGGCATCGTCCTCGTTGCCGCACATGCGCAGGGCCAGGTTGTACAGCCGGGTCTGGTAGCGCTCCACCAGCAGGGCAAAGGCGTCGTTGTCGCCGTTCAACACCTGCCGGATAATGTCTTTGTCGTCCATTATCGTAATTCCCTCTGTATGGCCCGGACAATGTCCACGGCCTGTTGTTCAGTGGAGATTTTAGAGATCTCCTGCTTAAACTGTCCTGAGCGGGCCACGCCCCGCAGATACCAGGCAAAATGCTTTCTGGCCTCCAGGCAGGCGATATGCTCCCCCTTGTCCTCCAGGGCCAGATAGAACTGCTCCAGCGCGGTTTCCATCCGCTGGGCCAGGGGCGGGCGCTCGGGCGCATCCAGACCCTCCAGGGCGGCCTTGAGCCGGGCAAAGAGCCATGGGTCGCCAAAGCTGGGCCGGCCCACCATCAGCAGGTCCGCGCCGGAGTGCTGCAGACACCGCCGGGCTGCCAGGGGCGATTCAATGTCGCCGTTGGCAATCACCGGGATGGACACCGCCTGCTTCACCCGGCCAATGACGTCCCAGTCCGCCGTGCCGGAGTAGAGCATGGAGCGGGTTCTGCCGTGGATGGCAATGGCGGCCGCGCCGTTGTCCTCCGCCACGTGGGCAAGCTCTGCCACGTTTACGCTGCCCCTGTCCCAGCCCTTGCGGGTTTTTACCGTGACCGGCACGTCCACCGCCCGGCACACGGCATTGATAATCTGCCCGGCCAGGGCCGGCTGCTTCATCAGGGCGCAGCCCTCGCCGTTGTTTACAATCTTCGGCATGGGGCAGCCCATGTTGATGTCAATAAAGTCACAGCCCGATTCCTCCAGCGCCAGGCAGGCAGCCCGGGCCATGGTTTCGGGCTCGGCGCCGAAGATCTGCACCCCACATACCGAGCCGGGATTCTTCCGCAGCAGCCTGCGGGTTTTGGAGTCGTGAAAGCAAAGGGCTTTGGCGGAGACCATTTCCGTTACCGTGACCACTGCCCCCAGCCTGGCACATACCGTGCGGAAGGCGTAATCCGTCACCCCGGCCATGGGCGCCAATACCGCCCCGGTGCCGATTTCCAAGGTTCCCAGCTTCATCCTGTGTGCCTCTCTTTCTGTGCCTGCATGGATTCAGCTCATTATAGCATACCGGACCGGGAAAAGCAAAGATTATTTCTGCCGGGGAGGGGATGTCCCTCCCCGGCAGCGGCACTCAGCTGATGCGTCCCTGCACGGTCACCACCGTCTCGCCGGGGGTGACCAGCCACTGCCCGGTCTGGGCGTCCTGGGCAAACACTGCCGCCGGCACGGTGATCCGGCCGGCCGTGGTGGTCAAAAGGCCGGTGGCCTGGTCATAGGTGTAATCCGCGCCTCTCTGGGCGGTCTGCCCGCCTACGGTGAGCACCAGATCCTGCAAAATGGGGTCAAACTGATCGGTGATCACCAGGCCGTCCGCCTCCTCCGCGGGCAGATTGCCCCGGTTCTGGATGGTAAAGGTGTAGGTGAGCATCCCGTTTTCCTCCACCGTGGTGGGGGACAGGCCCTTGGCAATGGTGAGCTCCGCCCCCTCCAGAATGGTGATCACCGCCTGGGCGCTCTGGGGGGTCACCCCGTCGCCGGAAATCTCCACGGTGTTGGTGATGCTGCTGCCTGCGGTCAGGGGGGCAAAGCCGGTCACGGTGGTCTCATAAATCAGCGTGGCGCTGCCTCCCGCCGGCACGCTGAGCCCGGCAATCTCCAGGGGGGCCGTGCCGGTGACCTGGGGGGCCGGCTGCCTGGTTCCGTTCACGAAATACAGGGCTGAGCCCGGCACATAGGCCAGGGGATAGACCGGCTGGCCCTGGATCTGCAGGGCGCCCAGATCGTCCTGCAGGGTCAGCGCTTCAAAGCTCTGGCTGCCGCTGTTCACCACGCTGACCACATAGGTCACCGAGTCGCCCGCGTAATAGGTGTCCACCACCGGGGTTTTCGTGATCGCCAGGGGAGAGACCACCTGCCCTGTGACGATGTTGGAGCTGACCACCGTGCCGTTAAAGTGCAGGGTGGCCTGGTTGGTAAAGGTTGCCACAAGAATTCCTCCTCTCTGTGCGCCGGTTTGCCCGGCGCAGTCCATTCTATGCTTCCCGGGGCGAAAGGGGACACCTTTCGTCGCAAAAAGGCGGACATACCCGGCCTTGCCCGGGCATATTCTGCATGGGGGGAGGTGATCCGGTGCTGCGGGGAAGAAGACTGCTGCAAAACGCGCTGCTGATGATTGGCAGCGCATTGACGCTGCGGCTGATTTCCGTGGGCTTTCAGTCCTTTCTCTCCGGGCGGATCGGGGCGGAGGGAATGGGAATTCTCCAGCTGGTGCTCACCGTCAGCGGCTTTGCCATGACCCTGGGCAGCTTCGGCACCCGGGTAACCACCCTGCAGCTGGTGGCCGAGGCCCAGGGCAGGGCAGACCCTGCCGGGGCGGACAGTGCCCTGCGGGCCTGCCTGGGCTGGGCCATGGGGGTCAGCGGGGCAGTGGGCCTGGGGCTCACGCTGCTTGCGCCGGCCATCGGCACCACCCTGCTGGAGGATGCGCGCACCGTGCCGGCGCTGCGCTGCCTGGGCCTGCTGCTGCCCTTTGGCTGCCTGTGCGGGGTGATGAGCGGGTGCTACACTGCCTGGGGCCGGGTGCGCAGCCTGGTGGCGGTGGAGCTGCTGGAGCGGCTGGTCTCCATCGGGCTGACGCTTTTGCTTCTGCTGTGGGCGGGGGCGGATCTGGGCCGGGTGTGCGTGGCCATTGTGGGGGGCAGCTACGGCAGCGCCATGCTCAGCGGGGCGCTGCTCTATGGGGTATATCGCAGGGGGGCCAAGGCCCGGGGCCGGGCCGGCGCCTTGGGCAGGGAGGTGCTCCGCCGCAGCCTGCCCCTGGCCTTGAACGACAATTTGCGCTCCGGCCTGTCCACGCTGGAGCAGCTTTTAATCCCTTACGGCCTGGGCCGCTATTCCGGCCGTGGGGACGCGCTGGCCTCCTATGGCACCGTGTGCGGCATGGTCTTCCCGGTGCTGCTGTTTCCGGCGGCAATCCTGTATGCCCTGTCGGACCTGCTGGTGCCGGAGATTGCCCGGTGCCTGGCCTCCGGCAGCCGGCGCAGACTCTTCCGCCTGGCGGACCGCTGCCTGCGCGGCACGGTGCTGTTCTCTGCCGGTGTGGCGCTGGCGCTGTGGCTGGGCGGCGGAGCTTTGGGTACCCGGCTGTTTCACAGCGGCAGGGCGGGGTATTTGCTGCGGCTGTTTGCGCCGATCGTGCTGTTTAAGTATTTGGATGTGATGGTGGACGGCCTGCAAAAGGGAATGGGCCAGCAGCAGTACCTGGTGCGGTACAACAGCTTCACTAACCTGCTGGACGTGGTGCTCCTGTATACGCTGCTGCCCGGGTTCGGGATAGCGGGGTATCTGTTCACCTATGTGTTTACCCACCTGGTCAATCTCTTTCTCAGTCTGCGCCGATTGCTGCTGGCGCTCCACGGCAATGCCGTTGCTCCGGCCCCCAGGATGCAAAAGAGAACTTTTATGGGCAGAAAAATCCCTCGGCGCAAAAAAACTGCTTGCTTTTCCGCCGGGGATGTACTATAATACCAATGCTGATTTGCAGACCTGCCGGTGTGTTGGAATCGGTAGACGAGGCGGACTCAAAATCCGTTGCCAGCGATGGCGTGTGGGTTCGAGTCCCACCACCGGCACCATTTCCCTGAACCCGCAAACCCTTATGTGACAAGGGTTTGCGGGTTTTCTTTGTTTCCGGACCGCAGAAAGTCTACTGCGTCATACGGCATCGGGAACGACAGTCTGGACCTCCTCGGGTTGGAGGTCCGCATTTTCCTCCGTCGGGCCAAGCAAGGAAAGAATCGCGTTTGCGGAAGCCACTTTGGAGCTGTAATCCAGGTGCGTGTAGATGTTGCTGGTCGTGCGGATCACGTTTTTCGGAAGGCGCTTTCGGCGCGCTGCGGTCACGCGAGTAATGGCCGAAGCCAGAATCAGCACGCCGCCGGCAATTGGAAGCACCGACAGCAGCCGGTTTTCCGTGCCATAGATCTCCACCACCCCGGCCAGGATCGAGCCCAGGGTCAGCATGACCAGACCGGGCTCCAGAAGGCCCAGAAAGAGCTCTCCCGGGAGGGCTTTGCGCTTCGGCAGGACAAGCAGCCAAATTCCGCCCAGAAGGAAGGGCAAAAAGGCGTAGACCATCCAAAAAGACCAGACGCCAAAGCTGAAACGCTCATAGATTGCCCCAAACAGGGCCGTAAACGCCGCTGCAAAGAGCAGGCGCAGGCCGTGGCTGTGCAGCAAGCGCTGTCTGTTAAGTCGTTCCGATGTATACAATGTCGCTCACACTCCTTTCCTTGGTACGGTTACCGCCCGTGGTGGGGTTGTTGATCACCTCACCCATCAGCACCATGGTGGACGAGCCGCCGCCGTCCAGGTTGTAGGCGGTCTGCACACCAAGGCTCTGCAGAAACGCTGCCAGTTCGTAGAGGGATAGGCCCTCGCTTTGCTCGGTTCGCCCGTCGGAGACCACGAAAACGTAGTGCAGCTCACTGATCTGGCCGATGGCGGTTCTGGGGTTGCTGGCCATGGCCTTGCCCACCTCGGTGTTCTGATCCACGGTGATCCCGCCGTTTTCCACCAGACCGGGGCCGAAGCTGAAGGCCTGCCAGAAGCCGGCGTCTACAAGCTCCTGCGCCGAGCTTTCCGCGCTGTTCGTGATGGCAAAGCTTCCATCGGCGTAGATGCAAAGAATATCCGTGCTGCCGGAGCCGTAGTCCCGGTAGACCACGCCATTGCGGATGACATAGCCGCTCTCCCGGGCACCGTAATAGTCGCCGTTGATGGCCAGGATCGCCTCGCACTGAGATGCAATCTCCGAGGTCTTTGCGGTCACGTTCTTGCCGTAAGCGTTCTCGGCAAAGGCGGTTTTGAGGTACTGCGCCGAGGACAGCCACACCTCCGCCACGTAGATATCGGTGTCATATTCCCGGTATTGGGTCATGGCGATGCAGATGTTTTCATCGGAATAGACCACATTCTCGGTGCCTGCCGGCAGTGCCTGGGTTTCCAGGGGGGACGCCGCTTCGCTGTCTTGTACCGTCTGGGGTGATTGGAAAGAGAGCGTCTGCCTGGATTCAGAGGAGAACATGGACAGATTTGACCCGGCGGCTGTCTGCTTTACACGGGCGATGAGAAAGGTGTCCAGCAGCACATAGCCTGCGAACAGCACCGCCAGCAGGCAGCTCGCCGCTGTCCAGACAACACGAAGCCTTCTATGATTCATCAGTTATGCGACCTCCTTTTTTCGAAAAATCCAACGCTTTTGTACGAGATAACTGACGGCAAACAGGACCGCCTCCACCAGAAGCTTTGCCAGATAGCGATTCATGCCCAGCTTCGTCACAAGCCCCCACAGGCACAGGGTATTGAATGCCAGAATTGCGCCTGCAAGCAGCGCATATTGCAGGCTTGATTTCCGGATGTCTGCGCGGCTTTCGAAGACAAGCATTCGGTTTACCGTGTAGTTTACCGAGGCGCTGAGGAGCCTTGCTGCGACGTTGGAGAACACAACGCTGCCGGTGAGCAGCGAAAGCAGACTGAACAAGCTGTAATCCAGCGCAAAGCTCAAAAACGACGAGGCGGAGAACTTCAGAATCTCCCAATAGATGCGGACGGAGTCCCGCAGGGCGTGGAAGTGGGAGCTGCGATTCCGGTCCAGATAGACGGTTTGGATCGGGAGCTCCCGCAGCGGGAGGTTTTCCTGCGCCCACTGCATCAGTACGTTCATCTCGTATTCGTAGCCCTCGCCCTTTCCCTCCCGCAGCGCGGGAAGCAGTCGGTGGGAAAAGGCCCGCAGTCCGGTCTGGGTGTCATAGACCTTCGCCCCGGCACTCAGACGGAAGACCCAGCGGGTGACGCCGTTTCCAAAGCGGCTGCGCAGGGGGACCTTCCCTTCAAAGCGCCGGCCGCCCAGGATCAGAGCGTCCGGCTCCGCCTCGGCGGCCGCACAGACGCGAGCTGCGTCCTCCGGCAGATGTTGACCGTCGGCGTCCACAGTCACCACGGTGTACGGCGGATCGGCGGTTTCGCCGATCCATTTCAGACCTGTCTTGATGGCTGCGCCCTTGCCGCGGTTCTTTTTGTGACGCAGAAGCCTGGCGTAGGGCGCCGCGGCTTGAAACGCCGGACCGTAGGCCTCGCCGCTGCCGTCGTCTACAATCAGAACCTGAAAGCCGCGGTCCGCCATGGCCTTTGCCAGTTCAGCCAAAGGTTCCTCCGGCTCATAGGCCGGGATCAAAGCAATTCTTGTGGGGTTCATGCGCTCAACTCCTTTCCGGGTTTGCTTCCTGAGAAGCTTCTGCCGAAAGTTTAGCATAGAAGAGCGCGGAAAGTCCCCGGAAATCAGCGTCGAAAGATACGAAAAACCCACGAAGGTCTTCGTGTGAATTGCGGCAGGCTCCAACGCCGTTTTTCATTGATTTTGCCGCCCCGCGCTGCTATAATGAAAAAAAGCAGCATCGGAGGTGGAACAATATGCCGAACGGGAAAAAGCGCATCTACGTTGCGGACGACGACGACAACATCCGCCAGATGATTCAAACCTTCCTGATCAGCGACGGCTATGCGGTGGAGGACTTCCCCACGGGGGATCTGCTGCTGGCGCGATTTTTGCAGGAGCCCTGCGAGCTGGCCATCCTGGACGTGATGATGCCGGGCTCCGACGGCTTCACGATCTGCACGGAGCTTCGGAAAATCAGCACAGTCCCCATTATCATGCTGACCGCCAGGGATTCTGAAAACGACTTTGCCATGGGCCTGGGTCTCGGCAGCGACGACTATATCACCAAGCCCTTTTCCGCCATGGCGCTGCTGATGCGCGTCCGGGCGATTCTGCGCCGGGTGGACTTTGAACACCAGAAGCACACCGCCCCGGCGCAGAAGACCGTCCGCGTGGGCCAATTGGAGTTGGAGGAGGACCGCCGGAGCATTCTCGGCGCCGGAAAGCCCCTGGCGCTGACCCCTACCGAGTACGAGGTATTGAAATACATGATGCTGCGGGCGGGGCAGGCGGTCTCCCGGGAGGAGCTGCTCAATGCCATCTGGGGCTTTGAGGCCGTGGTGGAAACCCGGGCCACAGACGACACGGTGCGCCGGCTGCGCCAGAAGCTGGCCGGACTTGACGTGGTGATTGCGGCGGTATGGGGCTACGGCTTCCGGCTGGAGGCGTCAAAATGAAACGAAATCGGCAGATCCGGACCCGGCTGTCCGTGACCATGATTGCCCTGACCTGCGGTATTCTGCTTGCGGTGATGCTGGGGTTCAATATTACCGTCCGCAGCTACATCCGCTCCAGAGTCTCCACCCGCCTGGGGGAGGTCATGCAAAGCGTATCCGACGACCGGCGCAGCGGAAATCCCTGGCAGAAGGAGGCGCGGCATTTTGACGGGAAGCCGGACCGGGAGACCGGCGCAGAGTTCTGCGCCGCGGTGCTGAGAGAGGACGGCTCCGTGGAGACGGTTCTCAGCGGCAGCGAGACCGCCGCCCTGGCGCTGGCGGACTATGCGAAAGGCCTGTCCTCCGGCGCAAAGAGCCGAATCGTCTCTCTGGACAGCGGGACCTATACCTTCTCTCTGCTGGATGACCCTGTGGAGGCGGGGAACCGTCTGCTCATTTACGCGGATGTGACCTCCATCACGACGTTCAGCCGCCAGGTCAACGTCATTCTCTTGCTCGTGATCCTGGCTGCGGTGCTGATTTCCGTGCTTCTGAGCCGCCGCATCGCCAAATCCTTCGCCAAGCCGGTGCAGGAGCTGTCCGACTTTGCCGCGGACATCGGCGGCGGGAGCCTGCAGCAGCGGGCGCTGCACTACCGGGATCAGGAGCTGCAGCAGCTTGCAACGTCCATGAATCAGATGGTGGGCGAGCTGGACCAGGCGAAAACCAAGCAGGAACGCTTTTTCCAGAACGTCTCCCATGAGCTGCGCACGCCCCTGACCGCCATACGGGGGTACGCAGAGGGCATCGTCTGCGGGGTGATCGAGCCGCAGACCGCCGGAAAGGTGATCCTCTCCCAGGCGGACAAGCTCAGCGGCATGGTGGAGGACATTCTGTACCTGTCCCGCATGGGGCGGGGCAGACCGGAGGAGGACGGGTCGCCCCTGGATCTGCGGGAGGTTCTGTCCCTGTGCGTATCCGAGCAGCGCGTGGAGGCGGAGAAAAAGGGCCTGACCTTTTCCTTTGATTTTGACGAAGCCCCCGTCCTGCTGCCCATCCGCGAGCAGGACGGGCAGCGGCTGTTCGGCAATCTGATCTCCAATGCGGTGCGCTACGCGGAAAAAGAGATCCGTCTGAGCTGTCACGCCGCAGGGGGCCAAATCACCGTCTGCGTGGCGGACGACGGCCCCGGCGTGGCAGAGGAGGATCTGCCCCATGTGTTTGAGCGTTTTTATAAGGGGAAGGACGGAAAGCACGGCATCGGCCTGGCCATCGCCAAGGCCGTCACGGAGGCCCGGCACGGGACGCTACGGGTCCGGAATGACGGCGGCGCGGTGTTTGAGGCGGTGTTTGAAGTATAATACAGCTTCCTGCTGAAACGGCAGCCCAAAGCCCGGGCTGCCGTTTCGTATATTCTGCGTATTGTTTGCCACCTGTTTTCTGCGTTTTCTATTTCTATGGAAGTACCACCCCAAGGGAATCCGCTGATTCCGAAACAGAGGCTTTTGGCAAACGTGATCCCATCTGTGAATCGCAGCGCTCTCTTCCGGAAGGACCTTTCCCATCATTTCCCACAACTCTACATGGGGAGGAATCTCGTTGAACTGCTCCCGGCTGATGAGGCCGTCCTCCTCTTCTTATTCTAAAATCAAGTACGCGGAAATAACAACCATAGTATGCTCCATGATACCTTGGCAAAACGTCCTATCCCGGTCATGGGAGGATTCAATGACCGGGATAGGACGTTTTGCGCGCCCATGCGCTATGATTTCTTTGCTGATTTTTTGACTTCCTCATGGTAGAAGTAATTGACGACTACCGGCGGCTGGCCGAATTCGGAACGATGCTGGTCGTTGTCCCGCAGATACGGCATCCCTTCCAGTGCAGTGTATTCCCGCATCTGCGCATCCAAGGCCGTCCAGTAGGCCCGGGACTTTTTGGAGTAGATTTCATGATACAGGCCGTCCAGCTCAGGGTACTTCTCATGTATCCATTCCATGATCCGTACACGATAGTCGCCCCGCAGGTTCAGATTCTCCAGCCACACCAGATTACACTGCTTCTTGGCCCTTTCTACGATGGCCTTCACGTCCGTGATTCCGGGGAAAATCGGCGAGATAAAGCAGGTGGTCTGCACGCCTGCATCGTAAAATTTCTTCATCGCCGCAAGTCTGCGCTCGATGCTCACGCCACGGTCCATTTCCTTCCTGAAATCCTCATCCAGCGTGTTGATGGAAAAGGAAACCCTCGCGTTCGGAAAGGTCTTGATGAGCTCCAGATCCCGCAGGACAAGATCGGATTTTGTAGCGATGCTGATGCTGATCCCGCTGCCTTGAAGCTGCTCCAGCAGAGCGCGTGTGCGTTTATACTTCGCCTCGCAGGGCTGGTAGCAGTCTGTGACCGAGCCGAAGAAGGCTTCTTTTCCGGCGTATTTCCCGGGATGCCTGATCTCCGGCCAGTACTTCACATCAACAAACTCTCCCCACGGCTCAGGATGGTCGGTAAACCGCTTCATAAACGAGGCGTAGCAGTATTTACACGCGTGGGCACAGCCCACATAGGGGTTGACAGAATAGTCTGATACCGGCAGATTGGATTTTGTCATCACACTCTTGACTGGAATCTCTTGTATCTTCATATCGTTCTCCCTCTCATAGCTTCATGTAGTCGGACATATCCGTAAAGTCAGTCTCGTGATACACTCATTATACTGAGTTCAAAGAATAAATCAAGTACGCAGAAATTCCGTACATGGTACGAAGTTTGATACTGCGGTAAAATGGTAGATCATTGATATGGAAAAGGGCATTTCTTATGGCGTAATGAGTATGCCTGCATTCGTTGTAAACGAGAAGGTAGTCTCTGCTGGTAGAGTATTGAAATCGCCAGAAATTGAAAATATGTTTTGACGCAGCAACGCCTCCGAGCCGATGTGGTTCAGAGGCGTTGCTGCGTCTATGGGCTTATGCTTTGATCTCAGTACCGTCCTTGATGGTGACCCGGATGTCGACCTTGCTGTGGATGGTGGTGTAATCTGATGGATGCTGAGACGAGAATGAACACAAACAAGGCTATGGAGCTTGGTTCCCGGCTTTTTTCTATGCACAAGGTGCTGAATCACTGTCAGTTGACCCCATGCCTGAGCTTGGAACGGTATTTCTGATAATGGTCGCTGAGCAGGTAGTCTATGATTTTTTCCTTTCTCAATTTCCCCCCGCCGGCCTGGCTTTTTGCGGCAAATGATAGAAATACATATCGCAAACCCATCCGAATATGGATATTTTTGGACTTTTGTTCGTAAAATATCCGAATATGGATAATACGGCCAAACGCCGTTTTTTGTGGTATAATAGGGCGGAAAACAGGGAAGCGGACGAAAAAAACAGGAGGTGGGAATATGGCGGAACGACCCGGCATCATGATCTATTTTGACATTTTGCCCCAGCTGGAGGAATACTCTGCGAAGGAGGTAGGCGAGCTGTTTCTGGCCATGCTGGAGTATGGGGCAAAGGGCACTGCGCCGAGCTTCAAGGACAGGGGCATGCGGGTGATCTGGCGGACGCTCGAGGCAAAGATTGCCCGGGACAATGAGAAGTATCAGCAGCGGATCCTGGACGGGGCCTATGGGGCCTATAAGCGGGAGGCCGAAAAGAAGGGAACACCCCACCTGTCCAAGCAGGATTGGACACAGCAGGTGTGGACCCCTGCCCATACTGCATCGGATGTATCCCAAAGTACCCTTATGGAGACATCCGACCACACCATGGGTCAGAACCAACAGGAACAAGGAACTACAACAGGAACTACAACAGGAACTACAACAGGAACTGCAACAGGAACTGCAACTGCAACTGCAACTGCAACCGCAGCAGGGATGCCTGCTGCGCAGGCTGAGGCGGAGTTTGGACGCTTTTGGGAGGCTTATCCACGAAAGGTGGGCAAGGCGGCGGCCCGAAAGGCCTTTGCCCGGGTACAGACGGACCCGGCAGTTTTGCTGGACGCAGTCATGGCACAAAGACGATCTGCCCCGGTACCCCCTTGACATTTGCCCCGTGGCCTGTTATAACAAAATGGAATTTAAACGAGAGGAAACGGATGCCTTATGATTTCTTTGTTAAGCGCCTTTGGCATTTTGCTGGTGGGCTATCTGGTTTACAGCAGGGTCACGGAAGCTGTCTTTGCCCCGGATGACAGACAAACTCCCGCCATCGCCATCCACGACGGGGTGGACTGTGTGCCCATGAAGCCCTGGAAGGCCTTTCTGGTGCAGCTGTTGAACATTGCGGGCACGGGGCCGATCTTCGGCGCCCTGATGGGGGCGGTGTTCGGGCCGGTGGTGTTTTTGTGGATCGTCTTCGGCTCCATTCTGGGCGGCGCGGTGCACGACTACATGAGCGGCATGATCAGCTCCCGACACGAGGGTGCGTCGATAGCAGAGCTATCGGGTACCTATCTCGGCAAGGCTGCCAAGTGGGTCATGCGCATTTTCTCGGTGGTGCTGCTGGTGCTCTGCGGCACGGTGTTTGTCACCAGCCCCGCCGGCCTGCTGGACAAGCTGACCCCCGGCTGGATGAACGGCACCTTCTGGGCGGTTGTGATTTTGGCCTATTACCTGCTGGCTACGCTGCTGCCCATTGACAAGCTGATCGGCAAGCTCTACCCGGTGTTCGGCGTGCTGCTGATTGTCATGGCCGCGGCGGTCATGGGAGGGATCCTGTTCTCCGGCGGCAAATATACCATCCCGGAGATGACTTTGCAGAATCTGCACCCCCAGGGCACGCCTGTCTGGCCCTATATGTTTATCACCGTGGCCTGCGGGGCGGTGTCCGGCTTCCACGCCACCCAGTCCCCGATGATTGCCAAGTGCATCCGCTCTGAGAGAGAGGGGAGGGCGATCTTCTATGGCGCCATGATCAGCGAGTCGGTCATTGCCCTGGTCTGGGCTGCGGCGGGGGTGGCCTATTACGGCACCACCCGGCTGCTGCACGAGGCCCTGGCCGGGGGCGCGTCCAACGTGGTCTACGAGATCTCCACCGGGGTGCTGGGCGTGTTCGGCGGCGTGCTGGCGGTGGCGGGGGTGATTGTGTGCCCCATCACCTCGGGGGACACCGCCTTCCGCAGCGCCCGGCTGATCCTGGCGGAGATGTTCCACCTGGATCAAAAGAGCATCCGCAACCGCCTGGTGCTCACCGTGCCGCTGCTGGCCGTCGGCGGGCTGCTCACCTGGTTTGCCGTTGTGAACGACAAGGGCTTCCAGACCATCTGGCGCTACTTCTCCTGGAGCAACCAGACCCTGGCCATGATTGCCCTGTGGGTGTCCACGGCATACCTGCTCAAGCAGGGCAAGGCCCGGTTCGGCTCCCTGCTGACGGCAATTCCCGCCGCCTTTATGACTGCCGTCAGCATCACCTATATCCTGATGGCGGAGGAGGGCCTGCGGCTGCCACAGACCGCGGCGTATCTCGCGGGGGCCGCCGCCGCGCTGGGCCTGTTTGCCGTCTACCTGGCCGCGCTGCGCCGCAAAGCCAAAGCCGCAGGGGCGGCATAGTCCGGACCGGGGAAAACGCAGACGCCCGGCGCAGCGGCCGCTCATGCCGGCTGCGCCGGCCCATCGATCCCAGCCGCGCCCGGGCAAACAAAAAAGCTGCGCTCCTTGCGGAACGCAGCTTTTTGGGGTAGGGTCAAAATTACTTGATCTCGACCTCGGCGCCGGCGGCCTTGAGATCCTCGGCCAGCTTGTCGGCATCTTCCTTGGAGATGGCTTCCTTGATGGCCTTGGGAGCGTTGTCAACCAGCTCCTTGGCTTCCTTCAGGCCCAGGCCGGTCACGGCACGGACAACCTTGATGACGGCGATCTTGTTGGCGCCAACACCCTTCAGGATGACGTCGAACTCGGTCTTCTCTTCTTCCTCAGCGGCACCGGCAGCGGGACCGGCAGCCACAGCGGCAGCGGCGGCGGAGACACCGAAGGTGTCCTCCAGGGCATGAACCAGCTCAGCCAGCTCCAGGACGGAGAGGCCCTTTACTTCTTCGATAAGAGCAGCGATCTTCTCAGACATTGTAATATCCTCCAGTTTTTAGTTTAGTAGTAAATGGATGTGAATGGATTATTCTGCGGCAGCTTCCGCGGGGGCAGGGCCGGCCTTCTGTTCCCGGATCTGGTCAATGACGTAGGCCAGAGAAGTGATGGGGGCCAGGAAGGTGCCCAGAACCTGGGCAATCAGAGCGTTCTTGGAGGGCAGCTCGCCGAAAGCGCTGAGCGCTTCTACAGACTGGACCTTGCCTTCCACGATGCCGCCCTTGATCTTCAGGACGTTTTTGTTCTTCTTTGCGAATTCGCTTACGATACGAGCCGGGGCAATGGGATCGTCCGTGGTGGTGGCCATGGAAGTGGTGCCGTTGAGAACATCGTCAAATTCGCTGAAGCCGGCCTTGTTGGCGGCAAAACGGGTGAGGGTGTTCTTGACAACGGAGTACTCCACGCCGGCCTCGCGGAACTTGTTCCGCAGCTCGGTATCCTGAGCGACAGTGATGCCCTTGTAGTCAACAAAGACAACGG
>CAMOKD010000049.1:0-16938 GCA_946617435.1 uncultured Clostridia bacterium
CTGTTCCGAAACGCACTCACAGGCGGCCATTTGTTTTACCAGCTCAAAGAACATACCCTCTGCCCGCTCGTTCAGATCGGCAAGATAACTGTCCAGCTTGCCGGAGGTCAGCAGCTCCGCATAGAGCGCCTTTCGGTGCTGCCGGAGAAACCTCTGGTGCCGCTGTCCCCAAATGCCGATGGGACGTTCTTCTTCGATGGGCAACGTCAAACACGGGAGGTAATAGTCCCCGTGCAGTTCGTACCACAATCCGTTTTCTTCGTCGTAGATGTACTTTTCCATAATGTAATCCTCCAAATTTGATTGATTCCTGCAATTCAATCATTCTGGCTGATTACAAAAGCCGAAGGGAGGCATACGTTGCTTCGATCCTGGCAAACGGAGATGGCACCTGGACAGTCATCAGCAGAGGAGATTTAAAGCACCTCTGTCTCAGCTGTTATGACGCTGACGGAAAAGAACTCAGCTTCCACAAAACAGAAGTGGGGAATTATGGGATACAGAATGCTGCGCGGCTAGGTGACGGTTATATCGTTCAGCTCTGGAATCAGTTCTCCGGGGATACCGCCCTTCTGTTTAAGATGGATCGGGAAGGCAACCTGACCGATAGCTTCTCTTATGAAGCTGACGATTGTGACTACTACATCACGGACATGGTTGAATTTGCGGGACAGGTTTACCTTTCCTCATATGCCGTTCCTAAACAGCGGGATGAAGGCGGAAGGCATGAAATTGCAAGTGTGCTCGATTATGTGTTTTCAAAAGGAGACTGGGAGATCAGCAGTGAAGAATTGACGCCGCTTGTCCGAGAGAACTACACCGCACTCCTGCTTCTGTGCGACCCGGAAGGTGGCTCCCCGAAGACATTCTATTCCGTGAAAGGTTCCCTGGGAGAGTCCTTGTCGGTCAATGACTCCGGTCAGTTGGAGTGGCATGTAGACAGTGTAACATCAACCTTCTTCTCTCCGGCTACCAACTCGTTTACAATTGGCGGCACTTGTAAGGTGTTCAGCTATACCTTTGACGCAGCCGGTAATCTGACCGAGCAGAAGGATACCGGAGATACTGTTCCGTATCGCAGGTAAAAA
This sequence comes from uncultured Clostridia bacterium, assembly GCA_946617435.1. Classification (GTDB taxonomy): domain Bacteria; phylum Bacillota; class Clostridia; order Oscillospirales; family Oscillospiraceae; genus JAFRPC01. The sequence continues at coordinate 1,089 of CAMOKD010000049.1, forward strand.
ACATTTCAAAGGAAGCTTTTGAAAGTGCTATTCCGCTAACGAGCACAGGCTCTAAAATGTGAAAAAGCCGCCTTTCTCCTGACTCGGGAAAAAGGCGGCTTAATTACTGAGATCTGCACGGGTATTCTGGAATCGTTGGAGCACTATGATTCTGGGCAGAAGATGCCTGTCTTCTAACTGAGGCAGGTTTTAACATCCGCTCTTACTGTGGGTTAACCTGTGACGCCCGTGATTGGTATAATCCTATACGTATATCAAATCGTTGTTTACGATTTCTTCAGCGCGGTTTCGGATGCTGTTCATGAGCCGGACCCATTCCATTTGGTCGTTGGCCTTGAGCTGCTCAGTGACGTCCTCTCGCTCGGCCATCTGTCGGATCAGCAGCTCCAACATGGCATTGGCCTGCTCGTCGAGCTGGGCCAAGTATGTGCCGAGCTTGCCTTCGGCGGCCAGTTGAGAATAGACATGTCGCTGGGTGCGCTTCAGATAGGTCTCGTGCGCTCTGCCGAAACGGCCGATCATGGGACGTTCTGACTGCTCATCATCTTGCTCGCGTGCCTCTGGCTCTTGCACGGTCTTCTTTAAAAGAGGCTTGATCCCAAAGTCAATCGGGAGGTAATAGTCTCCGACAAGCTCATACCGGATGCCGGTACGTTCGTCCGTAATATATTTTTCCATCACTCCGTCCTCCGTTTCGATTGCAATGCGCTGCCGACAGAAAAGGTGGGATCGGTGAAGATGATTGAGTTTTCGTTGATATGCTGCTTCATCCACTCCAGCAAATCAGCCTTGAGCACCAAAAGCCTGGAATTGACGTGCAGGGTCGGGAAATCCGCCCTATGCAGCAAGTCGTAGATACTGGACTGTGGGATTCCCAGAAAAGCGTGAAGATCCTTCACGTTCAGCACAGGGGGAAGCTCTGAAAAAGCGGTTCGCATCATAAAATACCTCCATTTTCGTCTTGATGATTGTTGTATTTTTGATGTGATCCGTGGGCATCTGCTTACTGATTTTACGCTCAATATTGCGCTCAGATATTTGCTCGTAAATCGTTATAACCGGCGTAAAATTTGGCACGATAATTCCTCTTTTCGAGGTGAAAAATGCCAATTTTCACGGATAATCATAACGCTCATAAGATAATTTTTGTCTCCTTGGCAGTTCAAGTCCTTGTGCCCCTGCCAAATATCCATGCTCCGCATCTGCGGCGCATGGATATTTTTTGTGTGGAACACACAGGGACTTGAATGATTCGTTCCGACAGTCCGGTGGACTGTCGGGCGCCGCCGACCTCGCCGGCGCAACCTCTGTTTTGCCTGCAGCAAAACGCAGACAAGTCCTTGTGCCCCTGCCAAATATCCGCATCACGCTTTCGCGGGGTGCGGGTATTTTTGTAGTCACAAGGACTTGAACGATCTAATCCGACAGTCCGGTGGACTGTCGGGCGCCGCCGCTCTCGCCGGCGCAACCTTCGGTCACCAGGATTGGTTCTATATCTGCTTCGTTGTCGGCCAGGTCAGCGATGCCGAGCTCCAGGCCGCCGGTGTGCCCATGGAGGAACACACCTGGAGCCATTGGGCCGATAACGGCGACGGCACGCACACTGCCTCCTGTGCCGACTGCGGGCAAATCCGCACCGAGCCCCACCGCTGGGGCGAGCCGGAGACCTTGCTTGAGCCGACCGAGGCGCACCAGGGTACCCTGCGCGATACCTGCCTGGACTGCAGTGCCACACGCACCGAGCAGCTGCAATACGAGGGCACTGCAAAGAACGAGAGCTGCTTCAACGATGTGGACCTCAATGCCTACTACATGAACGCCGTGCTCTGGGCCATGGGGCACAACGTCACCAACGGTACCAGCGCAACCACCTTCAGCCCGAATGCCACCTGTACCCGGGCCCAGGTAGTCACCTTCCTCTGGCGGACAGAGGGCATGCCGGAGCCTGCCAGCACCGGCAACCCCTTCACCGACGTGGCCGAGAGCTTCTATTTCAAGCCGGTCCTCTGGGCGGTGGAGAAACAGATCACCAACGGCATGTCCGCCACGACCTTTGCCCCAAATAATTCCTGTACCCGCGGCCAGAATGTGACCTTCCTGTACAGAGATCTGGCAGGTTAACGACCGGCCCGGCAAAAAGCCCGGCGCTGTAAGCAAGACAAACACCCTCCGCCTTCCCGGCAGAGGGTGTTTGTCTTGTGCTGAAGCAGCCGTCTATGTCGGCGCAGCCCTGTGCTTTCGCATGTACTCAATGGTGCGGTGCAGCGTGTCCGCCTGGAAGAGCTTATCCAGGTGGCCGGCAAAATCCAGACCGTAGCGCCCCTGCAGCGCGTCAAGCCGGGCGCGAAGCTCCCGATTCTTTCGCAGGGCAGGCTCCTCCAGCAGATCCTCCAGGGAGAGCTGCTGCTCCGGCTCCGGGGACAGATGATAGATCCCAACGCCGATGAGACGAACCGGACGCTGCTCCACCTGGTCCAGCAGCTGGGCAGCCCTGTTGTACAGATCCATCACCGCGTCGGTGGAAAACACGGTCTGGGAGCGGGAGATGGCCCGCATATCGGAATAGGTCAGCTTCAGCGTCACGCCCTTGCCGTGGAGCCCCACACGCTTTGCCCTGCGATCCACACTCAGGGCCAGCAGGAAAAGAATATCCTTCAAGAGTGTGAAATCGGTGACGTCCTCCTGAAAGGTCACCTCCCGGCCGATGGTTTTGGCCTCCTCCGGCCGGTAGGGGGTAACCCTGCGGTTGTCGATGCCTAAGGCGAGCTGTGTGATCCAGTATCCCTGCTTGCCCAGCAGCCGGATTACGTCCTCCCGCCGCTCACGGGCATCCCGGACGGTGCGGATGCCGTTGGCCTGCAGCTTAGCCGCTGTCTTTGCGCCTACGGTGTAGAGGGCACGGACGTCTCTGTCCAGAATCAGATTCACGAATTCCTCCGGGGTGCGAAGCTCAAAATACCCGTTGGGCTTTTTCTCCTCGCTGGCGGTTTTGGCAGCGGTTTTGGAGTAGGCCACCCCCACAGAGCAGCTCAGCCCCAGCTCCTGCCGGACGCGGTGCTTGATCTCGTGGCCGATCCGCGCCGCGCCGTCAAAATCCCCGGCCTGCTCCGTCACGTCCAAATAGGCCTCGTCAAAGGCGATGGCCTCCAGAGCGCTGGAATACTCCCGCCAGATTTGGTGGAGCTGCATGGAAACCGCCCTGTACTTCTCCATGTGCGGGTGCATATAGATCCCGTTGGGACAGCGGCGGTAGGCCTCTTTGATGTTCATGGCGGAGTGGACGCCGTATTTCCGGGCGGCATAGCTGGCGGTGGCCACCACGCCCCGCTCTGTCGGCAGGGAGCCGATGATCAGCGGCTTTCCCCGCAGGGCGGGGTTGTCGCGGATCTCCACAGCGGCAAAAAAGGCGTCCATATCCACATGAATAATGATCTGGTTTGACATGAACGCCTCCTTTGCGCTGCCCTCGGCATGAAATGCGGCGGCAGCTGCGCCTCTGCCTCCGGGCATCAAGCCCTCTGCTTATTCACACAAAACGGTGATAATGACAGGGGACAGCCCTGCCTGCTGAATGTGGGCAAGATCGGCGTCCATCACCGGCTGCCCGCCGGTGACGGTTTCCCCCTCTTGCACCAGGGGGCGCAGCCCCTCGCCGTTGAGGGTAAAGGTATCCAGCCCCACCAACAGCAGGATTTCGGTCCCCTCTGCGGTGCGGAAGGTCAATGCGTGGTTGGTGTCGGCAATTTCCAGCACGACACCGTCACAGGGCGCCAGGATGCGGCCGCTGTCCGGCATAATCCCGATGCATTTGCCAATCACGCCCGAGGAGAACATCACGTCCGGAATCTGCTTCATCGGCACCGTCTGCCCGCCCACAGGGGCCGTGAGAGGCAGCTTCACCCGGGAAAACTCTCTGCCCGAAAGCAGCGCCTGCCCCGCCTCAATTCTCTTAGATTTCTTTTTGCTCAGCCGCCTGAAGGAGGCAAGGCGCCGGGCTGCCATTTCCTTCTCCGGCAGGGCGGTCTCAAAGACAAGCTCCTGCTCGCGGTACAGGGCGTTTGTCATCAGATAGCCGCCCGCATAGCTGATGACCAGGGCAATCAGATACAGCAACACGCTGCGCACCGAGCCGCCGGGGCCGGCGGTCATCACAAAGGCGCCCAGCAGCCCGGAGGGACCCCAGGTGGTAGAGGCCACCTGGGTGACCATGATAAAGGCGCCGCCAAAGCCCGCGCCCAGTCCGGCGGTGAGAAAGGGCTTTCCCAGCGGCAGGGTGACGCCGTAGATCAACGGCTCGCCCACACCCAAAAGGCCGGCGGGAAGCGCGCCGGAGATCACAGAGCAGAGATTCTCATTCCCCACCCGTTTTGCCTTTTTCCAAAGGGCCAGGGCAGCGCCGACCTGGCCCGCGCCGGCCATGGCCAGGGCAGGGTAGAGAGTCACAAACCCCAACTCCTGCAGCTGCACGCTATAGAGCGCCACAAGCCCGTGGTGCATGCCCGCCGCCACCAGCGGGAGGAAGGCCGCTGCCGCAAAATACCCCGAGATGGCCCGGACCAGGACGTTTTCGGACATACAGGCCCTGCTGAACAGCCACACGATCCCGCCGGAGGCATAGCCGAACAGGGGCATGATAAAGACAATGTAGGGCACCGCACACAGCAGCATGGTGAGCAGCGGGGTGAAAACCACGTCCACCGAGGGGGGGATGACAGAGCGGATGGCCTTTTCCACATAGGCCAGCAGGAGCGCCCCTGCAATCACGGCCAGCACCCCGCCCTTTCCGCTGCACAGCACAGAATCCAGCGGCACCGTGCTGTTGAACAGACCCAGAATCGAGGAGATCTGGTTGATGCCGTCCAAAGACGTGATCATGCCCAGCATCCCGCCCAGAATCGGCGTTCCGCCAAACCGTTCCGCCGCGCGGTAGCCTGCCCAGGCGGTCAAAAAGGTCATCATGGCGGTGTTGATCAAGGTCAGGATCTGGTAGAGAATCGCCCAGACGTGATGCTCTGTATAGTTTGGCACCGCCTGGGAAATCAGGGAAGCGGCAGCACCGCAAAGGCCGGCGCTGATGATGCCCGGCAGCAGGGGCGTAAAAATGTCTCCGATTACGCGCAAGGCGCTGCGGATACGATCTCTTTTCATGGATGTCTCTCCTATGCTCATGGTGTCAGGATCAGCGGCCGGACGGGCCCGCGTAATGGAAGCACAGCATTGTGATGTCGTCAAACTGCTCCGCTCCGTCCACAAAGCGTTGGATTCCCTGGCTTACGTTTTCCAGGATCTGCTCGGGCTGCGCATCGGGGTTCTGGTTCAGGGCCTCCAGCATGCGGTCGGTGCCGTACAGCGCATGTTCTGCGTTGGCAGCCTCTGCAACGCCATCCGTGTACACAAAGAAGCTGTCTCCCGGATGAAGCTCAAAGGGGTGCTCTTTGAAGGGGATACCCTTGATCGTGCCCACCGGCATGGAATGCCGGTACACCTGCAGCTCGTACTGACCGCCTGCCCTGTGCAGCACCGGGTGCTCGTGGCCGGCGTTTGCCGCAACGCCTTTTCCGGTGGAGATCTCAAGCACTGCGCACCACACAGTGACAAAAAAATCTGCATCGTTGCTCTCGCAGAGCTGGTTGTTCACACTGGCCAGGGTTTCGGCGGGGCCTTTGCCGTTTTGCAGCCCGGACTTGATCAGCACCCTGGAGACCATCATCAGCAGGGCGGCGGGCACGCCCTTGCCGGAGACGTCCGCCATCACAAAGCCCATATGGTCGTTGTCAATCATAAAGAAATCGTAAAAGTCGCCGCCCACCTCTTTGGCCGGCGTCATGCTGGCAAACAGGCTGAACTCTTTTCGGTCCGGGAAGGGGGGGAACAGCCTGGGCAGCTGGCTGGTCTGGATCCGGCTGGCCATGTCAAGCTCCGCTTCGATCCGCTCCTTCTCGGCGGTCACCTTTTTGATCTGGTCGATGTACAGCCTGGTTCTGGCGGACTGCTTGGCAAAGGATTCTGCCAGCACCTCAATCTCGTCTCCGGTTCTGTACACGTCCTCCATCATAAACTGCCGGTTGCGCACCCCCAGAGAGGCCACTCGCCGGGTGATGGTGTTCAAGGGGTCGGTAATGCGGCTTGCGATGGAAAACGCGGAGGCAAGCCCTGCCGCAACAATCAGAACCACCAAAAGGATCAGAATGTTTCGGGCGTGGAACATCTGCTCGTGGAAGGTGGCGACGGCCTCGCTGCGGAAGCTCTCGTACTGATCCTCCAAGCCGTTTTCGGCGTAAATTTGCTTCTGCGCCTCATAAGTGTTGTTGACCAGCTGCTCCACTCTGGCAGACTGGAAAAAGAACACTGCCGTGTACGCCGCAATCATCAGGACAATCGTAATCAGCACCATACTGAAAATTCTGACACGGATACCGCCCCAAAAGATGTTTTTCAATTTTCCCATACCTGTCTCCCTACAATAATATACAGCATTCCACTTTTTCCAGTATTATTTTACTGAAAAACGGCCTGAAATGCAAGCGGTTTTTCCGGCTGCATCTCAGGCAAAAGAATTTGGCGGTTAGGTCTTGAAGCTTCCGGAAAAAGATGGTAAGATCGACGTGTGAACTGCAGCCGGGGGCCCGGGTAAAAACGTGCTTGGAAGAGGGGAGAAAAGCATATGCATTTTGTGGACGCAAAGGGAATTCTGACCAGAAGCGGCGGCCGATATGGGATGAATCTCTACCGGGGCTGCACGCACGGCTGTATCTATTGCGACAGCCGCAGTGCCTGCTACCGGTTCACCCATCCCTTTGAGGACGTGGAGGTCAAGCAGAACGCCCCGGCCCTGTTGGAGCAGGCCCTGCGCGCGAAACGGCAGGCTTGCGTCATCGGCACAGGCGCCATGTCAGACCCCTATATGCACTGCGAGCAGGAGCTGGGCCTTACCAGGAGGTGCCTGGAGATCATCCGGGACTACGGCTTCGGCGCGGCGATCCAGACCAAGTCAGACCGCATTCTCCGGGATCTGGACCTGCTGGATGAGATCAACCGCTCTGCCAAATGCGTGGTGCAGATGACCCTCACCACCTGGGATGAGGACCTGTGCCGCATTGTGGAGCCCCACGTCTGCAGCACCCAGCGCCGGGTGGAGGTGCTCCGCCAAATGCAGCAGCGGGGGATCCCCACCGTTGTCTGGCTCACGCCCATTTTGCCCTTTCTCAACGACACAGAGGAGAACGTCGCGCAGATTCTGAACGCCTGTGCAAGCGCAGGCGTCCGGGGCGTCATCGCCTTTGGCATGGGGCTGACCCTGCGGGAAGGAGACAGAGAATACTACTATGCCGCCCTGGACCGGCACTTTCCCGGGCTGAAGGAGCAGTACATCCGCCGCTACGGCAACGCCTATGTGCTCCCCAGCCCTAACGAGCAGCGGCTGCTGGCGCTGTTTCACACCATCTGCCGGGAAAAGGGGATGCTGGATACCCCTGAGGCCTGCTTTCAATTGATCCACCGGCTGCCGGAGAAGAATCCCCAGCTGCGCCTGTTCTGATAAAACGCCAAGGCACAACAAAAACGGGCTTCCGCCGTCCGATGAGACGGCGGAAGCCCAAACGCAATTCCGGCATTTTTTGCCGGGGTCCTCTGTGCCCGGACCGGCTCTCCCGGTGCTGCGGCCCCGGCAGGCAGCCTGCTCCTGCCCTTATCCGGCGTCGCCCCGGGCGCAGCAGACCTCAATGGCGCGGCAGACAAATTCCGCGGTGCCCTTGCCGCCGGCCCGGTCAATATTCTCGGTAAACTCCCCACCTGCGGCATACATGCGGCCCAGGCCCAGCAAAATCCGATCGGTGCAGCGGTAGTAGTGGGCGGTGATGTATGCCTGCAGCTTGCGCACCTGGGCCTGCACCGCCGGGCTCTCCGGCGGCAGGTCCCGCTGCCTGCCAAATTCCGCAAACAGGGCCATGAGCCCTGCGGCCAGGGTCTGCTCCTCCGGCTTAGAGCGGCCCTCTGCTTTTTGCGCATACTCCCGGTAGGCGTCTGTGTCGCCCCAGGATGCCTTGGCCCGGGCGGCGTAGTCGTCCAGGGTCCGGTTGTCAAACGGTGTAAAGTCCATCTGTGTGCCTCCTGCCTCCAATTGTCTGGCCAGAGCGATCAGCCGCTCCAGCCGCTCTTTTTTCAATTCCAGCAGCGCAGCCTGCTGCAGCAGCGCTTTTTTTCGGTCAAAGTCCGGGCTGTCCAGGATCCGCTTGATCTCCCGCAGAGGAAACTCCAGCTCCCGGAACAGGAGAATCTGCTGCAGTCGCTCCAGGGCTGCGTCGTCATAGAGCCTGTAGCCCGCCGGGGTGACGTCTGCAGGCGGCAGCAGCCCGATCCGGTCATAGTACTGCAGTGCCCGCACGGTGACGCCGGTCAACCGGCTGACCTCATGGACTGTCCGCATAGGCTCGCCCCCCTTCAATCCTCATTATAAACTATGACGCAGGGGGAGAGTCAAGTGTTTCTTTTTCTTTCCCCAGAGAAAAGCCCGCTGAAACCGCGAAAAGTGTTGACACGGTGTCAATTATGTGATACACTAAGGGTACTGACACAGTGTCAAATCATAGTGAAGGAGAAGCGCCATGATTAAAGGTACCCCTGAGCTGATTGCCACCCGGCGTGAGGAGATTGTCAGCGCCTGCGAGCAGCTGTACCAGACCCTGAGCTTCAAGGAAATTACCCTCAAGGAGATCGGGGCGGCCACCTCCTTCTCCCGCCCCACCATTTACAACTATTTTCAAACCAAAGAGGAGATTTTCCTGGCCCTGTATGAGCGGGAGTATGACCGCTGGAATCTGGACCTGGAGACCCTTCTGCAGGCCCACGAGACGCTCAACCGGTCGGCCCTGGCGGATCTGCTGGCCCGCTCTTTGGAGAAGCGGGCCCAGCTGCTGAAGCTGCTGGCCATGAACAACTATGACATGGAGGCCAACAGCCGTCCGGAGCTGCTGGTTTCCTTCAAGGCGGCCTACGGCAAGGCCATGGAGAATGTGGACCGGATTTTGCAAAAATTCTGCCCGGACATGACCCCGGCCAAGCGGCAGAGCTTCCGGTATATCTTCTTCCCCTTCATGTTCGGCATCTACCCCTACGCAGCGGTGACGGAAAAGCAGCGCACCGCTATGGAGCGCGCCGGGGTGGAGTTCACCTATTCCTCCATCTACGACCTCACCCGGGCGTGCCTGGAGAGCATTCTTTGAGCACCTTACAGGAGAAAAAATCATGCAATACACCAAACTCGGCAATTCCGATCTGACCGTCTCCCGGATCTGCATGGGCTGTATGGGCTTTGGAGATTCCGGCCGGGGCCAGCACAGCTGGACCCTGGATGAAGCCCACAGCAGAGAAATCATCAAGCGTGGCCTGGAGCTGGGCGTCAACTTCTACGACACCGCCATCGCCTACCAAAGCGGCACCAGCGAGCAGTACCTGGGCCGTGCCCTGCGGGACTACGCCAGGCGGGAGGACGTGGTGGTGGCCACCAAGTTCCTGCCCCGCACCCAGGCGGAGATCGAGGCCGGAATCACCGGGCAGCAGCACATTGAGACCATGCTGAACACCAGCCTCAAGAATCTGGGCCTGGACTATGTGGACCTGTATATCTACCATATGTGGGACTGGCAGACCCCCATGTATGACATTCTTGACGGGCTGAATCGGATGGTACAAGCCGGAAAGGCCCGGTACGTCGGCATCTCCAACTGCTTTGCCTGGCAGCTGGCCCAGGCCAACGCCCTGGCGGAGCGGGAGGGCTTTGCCAAATTTGTCTCTGTTCAGGGGCACTACAACCTGATCTTCCGGGAGGAGGAGCGGGAGATGGTGCCGTATTGCGAGCAGGAGAACATCGCCCTGAACCCCTACAGTGCCCTGGCCAGCGGCCGTCTGTCCAGGCTGCCGGGGGAGAACGGCACCAAGCGGGCAGAGGAGGACGCCTATGCCAGGTTCAAGTATGACGCCACGGCGGCCCAGGACAACGTCATCATCGCCCGGGTGGCAGAGCTGGCGGAGAAGCACGGCGTCAGCATGACGGAGATCTCTCTGGCCTGGCTTCTGACCAAGGTGACCGCCCCTGTGGTGGGGGCTACCAAGCTCCACCATATTGAAGGCGCAGCAAGGGCCGTGGAGCTGGAGCTGACCGCAGACGAAAAATCCTATCTGGAGGCGCCCTACGTCCCCCATCCTCTGGCAGGGGTCATGGCCCAGAACAAGCCCGCCAATGCCAAAGAGAAACACGTCTGGTCCACCGGCGACCAGAAAATCGGGAGGTAATATCTATGCGTGAAAAGATCGTACAAACCGCAGGCAGAGCTCAGCTGGGAGACTTTGCCCCTATGTTCGCCCACCTGAACGATGACGTGCTCTTCGGCGAGGTGTGGAACGAGGCGGCCATTGACGTGAAAACCCGGTGCATCATCACCGTGGTGTCTCTGATGGCCTCCGGGATTACGGATTCGTCCTTGACCTACCACCTGCAAAACGCCAAGGCCCACGGGGTCACAAAAGACGAGATTGCCGCCATCATCACCCACGCCACCATGTACGTGGGCTGGCCCAAGGGCTGGGCGGTGTTCCGCCTGGCCAAGGAGGTCTGGAGCGAGCAGACCCCGGTCCTGACGGAGAAGGACCGGTACCAGAACGAAATCTTTTTCCCCATCGGCGAGCCCAACCCCTACGGACAGTTCTTTGTGGGGCAGAGCTATCTGGCCCCGGTGTCCACCGCACAGGTGCCCATCTTCAACGTGACCTTTGAGCCCGGCTGCCGCAACAACTGGCACATCCACCACGCCAAGTCCGGGGGCGGCCAGCTGCTGCTCTGCGTGGGGGGCCGCGGCTACTACCAGGCCTGGGGCGAAGCCCCTGTGGAGATGACTCCCGGCACCGTGGTCAACATCCCCGCCGGGGTCAAGCACTGGCACGGCGCCGCCCCGGATTCCTGGTTCTCCCACCTGGCCATTGAGGTGGCAGGGGAGCAGACCCGCGCTGAGTGGCTGGAGCCGGTAGACCCCGAGGCCTACGGCAAGCTGTGATGAAAAAGACTTGCATTTTTCCGTGACGTGTGGTATCATCTGCATCAGAACGGAGGGATAAAATGCGCTGAGATTCCTGCTTTGATTGCGTGACGCACCGGGCAGCCGTCGGCTGTCGGCTTTGGTGCGCCATGTGGCAGGAATCACCGCGCTGCATCCGCCCATCATAGGGAAGGTATGGCTGCAGGAGGGTTCCTGCGGCCATATTTTCATGTTAGGAGGAATCTGTGATGGCATTACTCTCTGTTCAGGATCTGACCTTTGGATATGACGGCAGCCCGGTGCTGCTGTTTGACCACGCCAGCTTCCAGCTGGATACCGACTGGCGGCTGGGTCTTGTGGGCCGTAATGGCCGGGGCAAAACCACCCTGCTCCGCCTGCTGCTGGGCCAGTACGAATACCGGGGCACTCTCCGCGCGCCCCTGGACTTTGACTATTTTCCCTTCCCGGTGGAGGACCCCTCCGCCGTCGGCCTGGAGATTGCCCAGGCCATCCATCCTGCGCTGCCCCGCTGGCAGCTGCTGCGGGAGCTGGCCCAGCTGGAACTGGACGAGGGGGTGCTGTACCGCCCCTTTGACACCCTCTCCAACGGGGAGCGCACCAAGCTGCTGCTGTGTATTCTGTTTCTGCGGGACAACCGTTTTCTGCTTATTGACGAGCCCACCAACCACCTGGATCTTCACGGCCGGGAGGTGCTGAGCCGATATCTGCACACCAAAAAGGGCTTTATCCTGGTCTCTCATGACCAGGCCTTTCTGGACGGCTGCATAGACCATGTGCTGTCCATCAACCGGGCTGCCATCGAGGTCCAACGGGGCAACTGCACCACCTGGCTGGAGCAGTGCCGGCGCCGGGACGAATTTGAGCTGGCGCAAAATGCCCGGTTGAAGAAGGAGATTTCCCGACTGGAGCAGACCGCCCGGGAGAAGGCGGCCTGGGCGGACCGGTCCGAGCGGGAGAAGATCGGTTTTAACCCCGCCAAGACAGAAAAAAGTGTGGGCCGGCGTCCGTATCTTGCAGCCAAGTCCAAAAAGGCCAATAAGCGGGCCAAGGCCATTACCGGCCGCAGGGAGGCCGCCATCGAGGAGAAAAGCCAGCTTTTAAAGAACATCGAAAAGGCAGACAGCCTCCGCCTGCCCTGCCTGCATTTTCGCAGCGAGCTGCTGGCGCAGCTGCGGGACGTCACGGTGGACTATGGCGAGGGCCCTGTGTTTCGGCCTGTCAGCTTTGCAATCCGCGCCGGCGACCGACTGAATCTGGCCGGGCCCAACGGGGCGGGGAAGACCAGCCTCCTGCGTCTGCTCACCGGGCAGGGGAGCCCAACCTCCGGCACGGTGGAGCTCCCCGGTGGACTGGTGGTCTCTTACCTGCCTCAGGATACCGGAGGCCTGTCAGGCTCCTTGATGGACTTTGCCCAAGGGGAGGGCCTGGACTACACCCTGTTTCTTACCCTTCTGCGCAAGCTGGATTTCCCCCGCAGCCAGTTTGAACGGCCCATGGAGCAGTTCAGCATGGGGCAGAAAAAGAAGGTCCTTTTGGCCAGAAGCCTGTGCCAGCCCGCCCATCTCTATGTGTGGGACGAGCCGCTGAACTATATCGACCTGCTCTCCCGGGGACAGATTGAGGAGCTGATTCTGCAAAGCGGCCCCACCCTGCTGTTTGTGGAGCATGACCGCTGCTTTTGCGACCGGGTCAGTACAGGCCGGATCCTGCTGCAAAGATGACCGCCGGTATGGCAAAACAGCGAATTCCGCCCTTGCAACCGGAAGGATTCTATGATATAATTTCGTGGTTAAAAAGCATCATAATGAGGATCAAAGGGGAGAACTCAATTGACTCGTTTTTCCAAGAGGCTTACTGCGCTTGCGCTGGCCCTGGTACTGCTGGCGGGCCTGCTGCCCCTGCGGGGCGGGGCCGCCATGTTTGCCCACTATCTGGATGTCTCTGCCGGCGCGTGGTATTATGACTATGTCCGCCAATCCTATGAACAGGGGCTGATGAACGGCACCTCTCAATCCACCTTCAGTCCCAACTTGCAGCTCACCCGGGGAATGTTCGTCACCGTCCTGGGCCGCATGGCAGGGGTGGAGACCGGCGCGTGGGCGGAGCAGTCCGGCTTTTCCGATGTAGATTCCGCCCGGTACTATGCGCCCTATGTCTCCTGGGCCCAGGCCATGGGGATTACCAACGGCATGAGCCATGACACCTTTGCACCGGATCTGGCCGTTACCCGTGAGCAGATGGCGACCATGATCGCCCGCTACGTCGCCGCCGCAGAGCTGACGCTGCCCCCCGCCCAAAGCCCTGCCGCGCCCTTTGCCGATGCCGCCCGGGTTTCTCCCTGGGCCAGGGAAGGGCTGGAGCTCATGCGGCAGACCGGCATTCTCCGGGGCAACGCCGCGGGGCAATTCCAGCCGGACAAGGCCACCACCCGGGCCGAGGCCGCCACAGTGTTTGTCCGGCTGAACCTGGCCATCTACGGCGACAAGGTGCCCCAGATCCACACCTGGATGGACCGGGAGGTCCTGACCCCGGCGGATGTGATCCCGGAGACACCCGACGGCCTGGTGTCCCGACAGGAGCTGATCCGCGCCGCTGACGACGCCGGTCTGCAGCCGGGCTCCCCGGCCTTGGATGCCTTAATCTCCATCAACACCGTCTACGGGCCCCAGCTTACCGGCCAGACCGGCCCCTTCCTCTTCTTCTTTGAAGGCTGCGGGGTCTCTGACGACCCCAACGCCCGGATGAACGCCATGGCCGTGGTGGTGAAGGACGGCGCCGTCGCCTATCTCAACCGTTCCAGTACCACCATCCCTGACTATCCCTTCACCCCCTCCCGCAATGACGACAAGCGCCCAATGCCCACCCTGCGCTCCGGTGTCTACCCGGTCAGCGCCACCAACCAGTATAGCCGGGCGGGCTCCTATGCGGCGCTGAAGGTGGAGCAGGACCAGGTGGTGCGATTCCGCAACCGAAACGACTATTACCTCTCCACCAGCGGGGCCATCAACGTCCACCGCCGCACCACCGATGAAATCGTGCCCGAGGGGCAGAACTGGGTGAACTCTGCGGGCTGCCTGCTGGTGGGGCGCTCCGGCAAAACCGCCCAGGACGATTACGCCGGCTTTATCGCCGCCTTCGGTCTGGTGCAGGCGGGCTCCTCCGGCAGCACCCGCTACCAGAACAACGTCAGCGGCCTGCTGGTGGTTGACCGCACCTACGCCCGCGCCTATCTGCGCGCCATCGGATATCCGGACGAGGCTCTGGATATGATCGGATGACATATTCACAAACACCCGCCGCCTTTTGCGGCGGGTATTTTGTTGGTGTTTTATTGTTATAATGTTAAAAAATCTTTATACTTCAAGACTATATTGACAAAATAAGCGACATAATGTACAATGATGTGAAAGATTGTATGCATCCTGATGCATCATGAAAGGAGTATCATTATGGCACCTTCTGTGAAATGGGAACTGACAAAGGCGCAGCAAAAACGGTATATCGACGCCCTCACCCAGGAGCTGGTGCTTCTGCGTGCCCGGCTGGGAATCTCCCAGGCGGAGCTCTCCAAGCTGATCGGCGTCTCCCGGCAGACCTATTCCTCCATCGAGAACGGCAACCGCGAGATGTCCTGGAATACCTATCTGTCGCTCATAGTGTTCTACGACAACAACGCAGCCACCCATAACATGCTGCGTAAAACCGACGCCTTCCCCCAGGACCTGTTCAACCAGTTCAACGAGGGGCAGATGGAGCACACCCGTCAGATGACGTCCATTGCCGGCATCCCCGACAGCATCACCGAAAAGCTGGATGCCCAGGCCTTCCACGCCATCCGCACCATGATTATGGTGGAATACGCCCGCTGCACCAATCTGCCCGGGGAATCCGTGGTCAAGGCCTTTGACGGCGTACAGGTCACTGCGCCCTCCAAGCAGAGCGACTTCCGTCTGCTGTCTGCCATGAAGTCCATCCGCGACCGCAACGGATAAGACGTCCGCCGCATCTGCCGGGCAGGAGAACAGCCTGCCCGGCAGTGCAGGCTGCGCCGGCCAAGCTGCCCGCCCGGCTCCGGGCGGAGAAAGGATGCATCCAATCCATGTCTGAACGCAAAAAAGAAATGATCCGCGCCGCCAAGTTCACCTTTTTCTCCATCTCCGCCGGGCTGATTCAGCTGGGCTCTTTTGCGCTGCTGCAAATCTGGCTGCCCTACTGGCCCAGCTATCTGATCTCTCTGGTTTTGAGCGTGGTGTACAACTTCACCATCAACCGCAAGTTTACCTTCCACTCCGCGGCCAACGTCCCTGTGGCCATGATGAAGGTGTTTTTGTACTACCTGGTCTTTACACCACTTTCCACCTGGGGCGGCAACTATCTGGTGGAGACCCTTGGCTGGAACAACTTCCTGGTTGAGGGGCTGAGCATGCTCACAAACTTTGTCACAGAGTTCCTTTTCACCCGCTTTGTGGTCTACGGCAAGCAGGTGGACAACGACGGCACACAAGAAAAAGAAAAAATCTGAAAATAAGGCTTGACAATTCATAAAAACGTGCTATAATATCACCGTTGCTTGTGAGCAACGCCATGAATCAGTTGGTGTTGATTGGTCTGAGGGTCCACCTGTTCCCATCCCGAACACAGAAGTTAAGCTCAGGTTCGTCGACGATACTTGCCGGGTGACTGGCCGGGAAAATAGATAACGCCAACATTCATATTCCTCCTTAGCTCAGTCGGTAGAGCGACGGACTGTTAATCCGCAGGTCGTTGGTTCGAGTCCAACAGGGGGAGCCATGAAAAAA